>NZ_AP029024.1:0-415000 GCF_037101385.1 Asticcacaulis sp. DW145
ATGCCAGGCGTAAACAACTGGTCGCCGATCCAGCCTGAAATGGTATGGACTAAAGTTGCATCTGCCCTCCGTCATGAATTGGGTGAGGGGCCTTATAATTCCTATGTCGCGCCTTCGGCACTGCGTCAGAATCCTCTGGGGGATCCGGTGCTGGTGACGCCGACCTTATATGCGCGCGACTGGTTTGCCCGTAATGCGCTGCGCCGCGCCAATGAGCTTTGGGCGCAGCACGATCCGGATCACCGATCGCTGGAACTGAAATCGCGGGCCGAATTCGACGATCAGTCCAAGGCCGCTGCGCCGACACCGGTGAGCCGTGTGGACAGCGCCGAAGGCGCACCCGTGGCCCCCGTCGTCAGTTTTCAGGACGCCGCTGCCCGCGTCGCCGGGCTTCAGGAGCGCCTGACCTTTGACACCTTCGTGCCGGGTCGCGGCAATGAATTCGCCTATACTATGTCGCGCCAGGTCGCCACGTGGGCCGACGGGCATTTTAATCCGGTCTTCTTCCACGGCCCTTACGGCTATGGGAAGACTCACCTTCTGAACGCCATCGCCTGGGAAGCCAAGGCCCGTCGTCAGGACGCCAAGGTCGTCTACCTGACGGCGGAAAAATTCACCTCGACTTTCGTAAAGTCGCTTCAGGATCGCTCGACTGCCGCCTTCAAGGACGAGTTGCGTGGCGCCGATCTGCTGCTGATTGATGACGTACATTTCATCGGCGGTAAGACCTCGTCGCAAGAAGAGCTGTTTCACACCTTGACCGCGCTGTTGGAAAACAATAAGCGCGTGGTGTTCACGGCGGACCGTCCGCCGTCGCACCTCAGCGAAATCGAAGCGCGTCTCAGATCGCACCTGTCCTCCGGGCTGGTCTGCGCTCTGGATGTCGCCGATCAAAGCCTGAGAATGGGCATTATCGAGCGCAAGCTTGATCAACTCGCCAAGCGTCTGGGCGTCGCCCAGAAGCCGCAACATGATGTACTGCAATTTTTAGCAGATCGCGTACCGGGTTCTATCCGTGAGCTGGAAGGGGCCGTCAATACCCTGGCCGCTTCGGCCGGTGCGCGTCTGGGGAGTTTAACTTTGGACGAAGCTATGGCCTTGCTGCAACCCAACCTGAAGGTATCGGCGGAGCGCCGCGTGACGGTCGATGAAATCCAGAAGCTGACGGCGGATCACTTCGCCCTGAAGCAGGCGGATCTTCTGTCGGAACGCCGAACGCGCTCGGTTGCCCGCCCGCGTCAGGTTGCGATGTGGCTGTGCAAGCAGCACACGACGCGTTCCTATCCGGATATCGGTCGCCGTTTCGGCGGACGTGACCACACGACGGTTCTGCATGCCGTCAAGAAGGTCGAGGAACTGCTGCAAAGCGACGAACAGATCGCTAAGGACGTCGAAGCCCTGACCCGTAAACTGCGTGGCTAATTCGCCGGTTTAACCGGTTGACGCCGCTTAATAAACATTTAAGGTCTTGCGAAGCGCCGGGGCAACTGCCCCGGCCTTTTGCTCTATACCTATACAGCCGCAAAGGCTGGCCATAAATTCTGGCCAAAATTCTGGGATGCCAAGATGCAGCTAATCATAGAACGTGGCGCACTCCTGAAGGCACTGGGCCACGTCCAGAACGTGGTGGAACGCCGCAACACCATCCCCATACTGTCGAATGTGCTCTTGTCGGCCGAAGGCTCTCATGTGTCCTTTTCGGCGACTGATCTCGACATGGAAATCGTGGACTCGGCTGAAGCCATTGTTGCGGTGCCGGGTCAGATCACGGCGCCCGCCCACACCCTATACGAGATCGTGCGCAAGCTGCCCGACGGTGCCGATGTTGAACTGCGCTATCAGGCCGGCGACGATCCGCGTCTGTCGGTTCAGGCAGGACGCTCGCGCTTTGCCCTGCCCGTCCTGCCCGCCGGGGATTTCCCGGTGATGTCGGGCGACCATGACGGCGCGACCTATGCCCTGCTGAAAGAGGACTTAAAGCGCCTGATCGACAAAACGCGCTTTGCTGTGTCGACCGAAGAGACACGTTACTATCTCAACGGCCTTTTCCTGCACACTCTGACCGAGGACGGTTCAGGCTATCTGCGTGCCGTAGCCACCGATGGCCACCGTCTGGCCCTGGCCGAAATGCCGGCGCCGGATGGCTCTATTGGCAGCGCCGGGGTGATTATCCCTCGCAAGACCATTGATCAGGCCCGCCGCCTTCTGGACGACGGCACAGGTTATGTCGAACTCACAGTCTCGCCCGCCAAGATCCGCTTTAACTTCGGTACTGCCGCCCTGACCTCGAAGATCATCGACGGCTCCTTCCCCGACTATGGTCGGGTTATTCCGAAGAACAATGACAAGCTGATGCGGATTGATACGGGGGTTCTTTCGCGCGCTGTCGATCGCGTTTCGACCATCTCGGCAGAAAAGAGCCGTTCGGTGAAGATGGCCATTGAACCGGGTCGTCTAACGCTCACCGTTCGCAATATCGAAGCCGGTCAGGCGGTCGAAGAAGCCGAAATCGACTATGATTCTGACGCCCTCGAAATCGGCTTCAATGCCCGCT
This sequence comes from Asticcacaulis sp. DW145, assembly GCF_037101385.1. NCBI lineage: Bacteria > Pseudomonadati > Pseudomonadota > Alphaproteobacteria > Caulobacterales > Caulobacteraceae > Asticcacaulis > Asticcacaulis sp. DW145. The sequence goes on from NZ_AP029024.1 coordinate 2,555, forward strand.
ACATCCTCGATGTAATGGGTCAGATCGCTGGTGAACAGGTGGAGCTGCGCCTTAATGATGCAGCCTCACCGACCCTGGTACTCGACACCGCGGATCAGGGCGTCCAGTACGTGCTGATGCCGCTGCGGGTGTAGGGTCAATTTTTCACCCCGCTCGACATCTTGGCAATGAGACAAATGGTCAGATCGAAACCCGGGGTTACCGTGTGTTTCGATCTGACTTTTTCATTTAAAGGGCGCGCATGAAAGCCCGCATTCACGCCCTGAGCCTGACCGATTTTCGCGGCTATGACCGGCTTGATGTCGATCTGGCCGGACGGTCGCTGTATCTTTTCGGTCCCAACGGCGCGGGCAAGACGAACTTTCTTGAAGCGATAAGTGTTCTGAACCCTGGCCGTGGCCTGCGCGGGGCGGCCGTCAGCGATCTGGGCCGTCGCCTGCCACAGGAGGTCAGGGGGCGTGCGTGGGGCGTGTCGGTCGAGCTCAAAAGGGCAGAGGACGATATCCGCATCGGCACGGGTTCCGATCCGCGCAACCTTGAAAAGCGTCTGGTGCGCATCGACCAGCAAACCGTACCGGCGGGGCGTCTGCTCGACCATATTCGCCTCGTCTGGCTGACCCCGGCGCAGGACCGTATCTTCCTTGAAGCGCGTGCCGAGCGGCTGCGTTTTTTTGACCGGCTGGTCTTCGCCGCCACACCTTCACACGCCACGACGGTGAATGCTTATGAAAAAGCCCTGCGTGAGCGCCTGAAATTGCTGGTTCAGGGACCTGCCGACGCCGTGTGGCTCGATGCACTCGAAGAACGACTGGCGCAGACGGGCAGTGAAATGATTGCGGCCCGCCGCGCCGCCCTGGCCGACCTTCAGGCCGAAATCGAGGCGCACGAAAGCGCCTTTCCTAAGGCTGATCTTGGACTGATCAACGAAGCGTCTGACGCCCATGAACCCGACGCCCTGAATAACGCCTTGCGCGAGGGATTTGCCCGCGCCCGCGCCCGTGATTCGGCGGCAGGGCGCTCGCTTTTCGGGCCCCACCGCACTGATCTCAGCGTCTTTCACCGCGAAAAGGACCGTCCGGCGGCGGACTGTTCCACGGGGGAGCAAAAAGCCCTCGTTCTGAACCTGATTTTGGCGCAGGGGTCGAGACTTTCGCGTGTCAAAAGCGCACCGAATCCTGTAGTGTTACTTGACGAAGTCGCAGCCCACCTCGACCCGATTCGCAGGGCGGCGTTGTTTGATGAAACCGATCGTCTGGGCCTGCAAACCCTGTTTACAGGTACCGACGAAAGCCTCTTCGACGGATTGTCCGGGCGTGCGCTTGGGGTTCGTGTCGAAGGGGGCCATTGGGTAGAATTTAGGGACTAGGCATGGCCGAAAACGAAGAGCATCCGGAAATCGTCGAAAACGCCTATGGCGCAGATTCGATTAAGGTTCTCAAAGGGCTGGATGCGGTGCGCAAGCGCCCAGGCATGTATATCGGCGACACGGATGACGGGTCGGGCCTGCACCACATGGTCTATGAAGTCGTCGATAATGCCATCGACGAAGCCCTGGCCGGGCACGCTACGCGCGTCGAGGTGATCCTCAATGCCGATGGGTCCTGCTCGGTGTCCGACGACGGGCGCGGGATGCCGGTCGATATCCACGCCGAAGAGGGCGTATCAGCGGCCGAAGTCATCATGACGCAGCTCCATGCGGGCGGCAAGTTCGACCAGAACAGCTACAAGGTCTCCGGCGGTCTGCACGGCGTGGGTGTCTCGGTCGTCAACGCCCTGTCCGATTTTGTTGAGCTGAAAATCTTCCGTAACGGGAAGACGCACGAGGCGCGCTTTGAACTGGGTGAAACCGTGCGTTCGGTTGAAATCACCGGCGATGCACCGCTCCGTGAGAACGGCAATCCACTGACCGGCACCATCGTCACCTTTTTGCCGTCGCTGAAGACCGGACCGGATACGGGCACCTTTACCTTCATTGATTTCGACCGCAAGACGCTCGAACACCGGCTGCGTGAGCTGGCTTTTCTCAATTCGGGCGTCCATATCCGCTTCGCCGATCTGCGCGAGGCTGAGCCCTATGACATCATCCTGCATTACGAAGGCGGCATTGTTGAATTCGTAAAGCATCTGGACAAATCGAAGTCGCCCATCATCAAGGAACCGATCGCCGCACGCGGCCTGCGCGATAAGGTCGAGGTCGATCTCGCCCTGCAATGGAACGACAGCTATCACGAGACGATGCTGTGCTTCACCAACAACATCCCGCAGCGCGACGGCGGTACCCACCTGGCCGCCTTCCGTGGTGCCCTGACGCGGGTTATGTCGGCCTATATGGAGTCCTCCGGCCTCGCCAAGAAGGAAAAGGTCTCGGTATCGGGCGAAGACGCGCGCGAAGGCTTGACCTGCGTCCTGTCGGTTAAGGTGCCTGACCCCAAATTCTCGTCACAGACCAAGGACAAGCTGGTCTCCTCGGAAGTGCGTCCGGCCGTTGAAGGTATCGTGTTTGAAAAGCTGTCGCAGTGGTTTGAGGAAAACCCGGTCGAAGCTAAGCAGATCGTCTCCAAGATCATCGAAGCCGCAGCTGCCCGTGAAGCGGCGCGCAAGGCCCGCGAACTCACCCGCCGCAAGTCGGCGCTCGACATCAACTCCCTGCCGGGCAAACTGGCTGACTGTCAGGAACGGGATCCGGCCAAGTCTGAACTGTTTATCGTCGAGGGTGACTCGGCTGGCGGCTCGGCCAAACAGGGCCGTAACCGCGAAAACCAGGCCATCCTGCCCCTGCGTGGCAAGATTCTGAATGTTGAACGCGCCCGTTTTGACAAGATGCTGTCCTCAGAAATGATCGGCACACTGATCACCGCCCTGGGCACCGGAATCGGGCGTGACGACTTCAATATCGAGAAGCTGCGCTACCACAAGATCATCATCATGACCGATGCCGACGTGGACGGTGCGCACATCCGCACGCTGCTTCTGACCTTCTTCTATCGTCAGATGCCGCAAATCATCGAAAACGGTTACCTCTATATCGCCCAACCGCCCCTTTATAAGGTCGCGAAGGGCAAGTCGTCGCGCTACCTTAAGGACAATCCTGAAATGGACGCCTTCCTGATCGAGGAAGGCACGTCGGAGGCCGTACTGGAACTGCGCTCGGGTGAACGCATCACCACGCATGATCTCGAAGCGCAAGTGCGGATAGCCAAAACCTTCAAGGGCGGGGTCGACCGTCTCGCCAGCCGTGCCCCGGCCTTTGCCATAGAACAGGCCGCTCTGGGTGGTCTGTTCGGAGAGACGCCCGATCTGGCGCTGGTCGCAAGGCGCCTCGATCGCCTTAATGAAGATGGCGATGGTCCGTGGCGCGTCGAAGCCAATACGACGAGCCACGGCGGCTACGTGTTTACTCGTGTCCGTCGCGGCGTATCGGAAAAGATCGTGCTGGATGACGGGCTGATCCATTCTCAGGACGCCCGCCGCCTCAACGACCGTGCGCTGGAACTGGGCGATCTGTTTGCTGAGGTTTCGACCTTCCGTCGCAAGGATAAGGTGGCCGACATTCGCGGTCCTCTGGATCTTGTCGCGGCCGTTCTCGATGCCGGACGTAAGGGCCTGACCATTCAGCGCTACAAAGGTCTGGGTGAAATGAACCCGGATCAGCTTTGGGAAACCACCCTCGACAGGGACGCCCGCACGCTGCTTCAGGTGAAGGTTAATCTCACCGACGAAGCCGACGACCTGTTCGTCAAGCTGATGGGCGATCTGGTCGATCCGCGCCGCGAGTTCATTCAGGACAATGCGCTCGATGCCGAAGTGGATGCGTAAGGACAGGCAGGGGCTCAGCCCCTGCCCGCGTGGTTATGACTAAGATCATCGCCCTCGCTACAGCCGTAGTGGTAGATCCACACCGCAAACTGGCACTGGTGGTACGCAAACACGACTCTTCGACCTATATTCAACCGGGTGGCAAGATCGACGCCGGTGAGACCCCGATTGAGGCTTTGCGGCGCGAATTACGCGAAGAAATCGGACTGGAACTCGCAGAAGACGAAGCTTTCTATCTGGGGCATTTCACGGCTCCGGCGGTCCATGAGATGGGCTTTAGAGTCCACTCACAAGCCTTCTGGATCGAAACAGACAAACCCGTCTGTGCCGCATCAGAAATTGCTGAAATAAAATGGATTGATCCGGTGCAAGCATTAAACTTCCCGCTCGCGCCACTCTCCCGACAGCTCATGACTTTGGCAGCCCAGCGTTTAAATCAAGCCTGACCATCGAGGGCGATCGTTTAACCGAAAGCCCGTTTCGGTTCATGCGGCAGGCTTGCCGGCCAACACGCCGCGTCCATGGGGTGCTATGAAGACGGTGCCCCATTCTAACGGGTCACCAGAGAGCGCCCGCAACGCGCCATACTGATGCTTATCATCGTTGATACGGGTCCACGTCGTGCCCTCATCATCCGACCGCCAAATCCCTTCGCGGCCCCTCACCTTGCCCCATAGATAAACGGCAGGATACCCATTCTTGGTTTTCGCCGCACCGAAACCCAGGGTCCAGGCTTCGTCCACACCCACCACGGGCTTCAGGCTTACGCTTGCCTCACGTGAGTGAAAAAGCCCATTAGGAAGCGCGACCCACAGATCTCGCATGCGCGTGGGCACGACAAAAAGCTGTGCCGTCTGCCAGGATTCTATCTTTGGAAGCCCGGAAATGATGGGCTTAAAGCTGGCACCACCGTCGACGCTAATCAAAATGACCCCGGTGAAGCGATCGAGAACGTAAAAGACCCCGTCGGCAACCTTGTCTGACACCGGCAACAAAGCCTGATCACGACCGTTTGGCCACCCCACGCTCTCTTTCCAGCTTCGCCCTCGGTCTGCCGAATTAAAGGCCGCCTCTCGCTCGGGGACCCACAGAAGGGAGGTCGCCTTCGCCGATATAGCGATACTCCCTGGCCCTTTCCAGGGCTGGCCTTGCGCGGGATTTCGGTAGGGCGTGGATGGAAGTGCCGACCAGCTCGCACCTCCCTCTTCAGATATCATGGCAAAGCGCCCGCTATTGGTCGTCCTCACCACTACGTCGGGGGCCTGCCCGGCATAGTCAACCGACCAGTTCGTCTCACTTACTGGCACAAAGAGACCGTTTTTGGGCGTTTTGGTTATATCATCCCAGGCAGCTCCCCCAACATCGCCCATGGCAACAAATAAGGTCGCACCTGCCGTAGGCGACGTCATCTGGAGAGTGGCTGTCTCCTCGAGATTATTGACATTGAAGGAAAACCGAACGGGCTCTGTAGCTATCTTTGTTAAATTTTCGCTCATCCAAAGGCCATAACCTGTGCCGTAGATAAGCTCATCAGGATTGAATGGATTGATCTTCAAATCAGAAATCCAATGTCCCATCCTATCCTCACCCTTCAAGTAGTTTGAGAGCCAGGGATAGTTTGAGGTGTCGTGCCTGGCGCGCTCGCCTAAGGCGCGCCACGTTTGTCCGTAGTCGATTGACAAGAAGATATCATCACCCGGCCACCAGCGATTGAGTGTAGAGACGCACACCATACCGCCCGGCCCGACATCCACACCAGAGAAGCCAAAGCGCGCAGCGGCGTCTGGCCGGATGGGTGATATGTCGCTCCACTTTCCGGATTTGGCATCGCGTTTCCAGACGCTCCCTCCGGTCGCGTTGCTGGGATTGATCGCAGCCGCTTGCCCGTCGCCTTGGGCAAACGTCACATAGAGGGTTCCGTCACTGGCAAAGGCGGCATGCTGAGGCACCTGAGCAGGCGTTGCAGACACTTTCGACCAGCTCGCACCCTGATCAAGGCTCACATAAAGGCCGGCTTCGGCATCCGCGACGCCTACAAAAATTGCTGCTGACCGGGGATCAATAACAACGAGGCTCAGATGAGTGCCCGGCCCCGTCACCTGGGAGAAAGACTGGGCAGCGTCTTTGCTCCTCCAAAGCCCATTCTGATTGGATCCGTACCATAAAACTTCGCTGTTTTTGGGGTCGACAACAAGGCGATCCCCGGTTCCGCGTCCATCTGAATTCCCCCCTACCCGGATGGGCAGTTCCGTCTTTCTCCAGCTGCGCCCCTGGTCAGACGACGCTAAGATGGCACCCTTGCGAGCCCAATCGGCGAGGTAAAGACCGCACGCCGCATAGATTCTGTCGGGATTAGATGGATCTATGGCCATGCTCAGCACACCCATCAGATCGGCATCGTCCCGCCCCAGGTGATCGAGCAATGGGACCCAGCCTTTGTCTTGATCGGCGTATCGGTACATCCCCCCAATGTCTGTGCGGGCATAAAGAATCCCGGCCGTTTTTGGGTGATAGAGAAATCCATCGACAAACCCGCCTCCCCCGAAAGGGATGGTGGCCCACGTATAAGGTGAGGGCTCTGCAGCGCTGGCGTCGCTGGGTGCCAAAACCATGGCGCCCGAAGTGAGCAACATTTCACGACGGTTCATCTTTTCCCCCGTTTGGCTCCCGGCCCCGAGCCGAAATGCCCAAAGCTTTCATGCACGCTATGGGCATGACGCATCTGCCTGAGTTTGCATTGTATTATAATAGCATTGTTTACCGTAGCGATGTGAGTTTGCCAAGCCCTCTAAAACCCGAGAGGCCAGGCAGCACTTTTGCCCGATCACAGCGAAGTTTCCCGGGTTTTGGGTCGAAAAGCAAAAAACAAAGCCCGGTCCAGCACTAGGCTGGTCCGGGCTGACACCTGGACAAATGAATTGTCCTCAGCACTTTTATTATATGACTTCTAACCGTCGGGCGCGGATCGGATAAAGGTTTGTGTAGTCCTACTTTGCGTCGCGCGCATCGCGCTTAGCCGCCACACGCAGGCGCAGGGCGTTGAGCTTGATAAAGCCGGCCGCATCGCGGTGATCGTAAGCCACCTTACCCTCTTCGAAGGTCACGAGGTCCTGATCATAAAGGCTATAGGGGCTTTCGCGGCCGATCACCGTGACATTGCCCTTATAAAGCTTCACAGTCACGCGGCCCGTGACCTTAGCCTGCGAATAATCGATGGCCGCCTGAAGCATCTCACGCTCAGGCGAGAACCAGAAGCCGTTGTAGACGAGCGAGGCGTATTTCGGCATCAGCTCGTCCTTCAGGTGCATGGCACCACGGTCGAGCGTGATCGATTCGATACCGCGGTGAGCTGCCAACAGTATGGTGCCGCCAGGGGTTTCATAGACCCCGCGCGACTTCATGCCAACGAAGCGGTTTTCAACGAGGTCCAGACGACCGACGCCATTGTCGTGGCCCAACTGGTTCAGTTTGGTCAGCAAGGCCGCTGGCGACAGGGCTTCGCCATTGATGGCGACCGGATCACCCTTTTCAAAGTCTATAGTGAAAACCTCAGCCTTGTCCGGCGCGGCTTCCGGGGAGATGGTGCGCTGATAGACGAACTCAGGGGCTTCAACCGCCGGGTCTTCCAGCACCTTACCTTCTGACGAGGAGTGCAGCAGGTTGGCATCGACCGAGAAGGGCGCGTCGCCGCGCTTGTCTTTGGCAATCGGGATCTGGTGCTGTTCAGCGAAGGCGAGGAGTGACTCGCGCGATGCAAAGGACCACTCACGCCACGGGGCGATGACGCGGATGTCGGGCTCCAGGCCATAGTAGCCGAGCTCAAAACGTACCTGATCGTTACCCTTGCCCGTCGCCCCGTGGCAAACGGCGTCAGCGCCAACCTTGCGAGCGATTTCAATCTGTTTCTTGGCGATCAGCGGGCGCGCGATTGAGGTGCCCAGCAGGTACTGACCTTCATAGACGGTGTTGGCGCGGAACATCGGGAAGACGAAGTCGCGAACGAACTCTTCGCGCAGGTCTTCAATGTAGATGTTCTCCGGCTTGATGCCGAGAAGCTCGGCCTTTTTACGCGCGGGCTCAAGCTCCTCGCCCTGACCGAGGTCGGCGGTGAAGGTCACGACCTCAGCATTATATTCGGTCTGAAGCCACTTCAGGATGATCGACGTATCGAGGCCGCCGGAATAGGCGAGAACGACTTTCTTGACGGGCTTTTCAGTAGGGGAGGTCATGAGGCAACCACTCCGGTCAGGGGGGTGAAAACAGTTGCTCGCGCCTTTAAGACGCCTCCCCTCAAGATGCAAGGATTAATGCAGTAGCGAACGCGCCATCCTATGCCATTGCGCTCTGGTGATGCCCTTTCTCTGATCTATCGCCAGAGGGTGGTCCATCTGTGTTACCATGAAGAGTGGTACCATGCCCCGCTCGCGGTCCTGAACCAAAAGTGGGCGGTCAGGAGCTGGCTCATAAGGCCTCACAGGACCGCATGGCCAACCGAAACTCGGCGGATCGTCACCTCGGTCCGGATCGCTCCATCGGTCTGGCCTGAGGTTGAGGTTTTCTTCGCTGAGTGAGGAAAAAATTAGAACGTCAGGGGCGGTGTACGATTCATGATCGGAATTTCGATATGCCCTCTGTGCGCATCGTAAACGACGCACCAGCTGTCAGAAATCTCGACACGCGCTTGAAACGCCTCTTCTGGAACCAATGCGCGCCAAGGCGCCTCAGTCCCGAAACACACGGGCACATCATCATGTGCCTGACCGCAATGGCGGCACTTCCATTCGATACCGAACAACCAATCCCCCCGAAAGAAAGGCCCCGTCTGGTACGCCGGACGGGGCTAAACTTACCTACACACTGACCTGCGTTCCAAGCTCTACCACACGCCCTGGCGGGATATGGAAGAACTCCGTCGGGTTAGTGGCGTTGCGCATCAGGAAGATAAACAGGCGATCCTGCCACAGAGGCATACCCGACGTCGCCGAGGCTACGACGCTGCGGCGACCGAGGAAGAAGCTCGTGGCCATAATGTCGAACTTCAGGCCCTGCTTGCGGCAGATACCCATGGCCTTGGGCAGGTTCGGGCTTTCCATGAAGCCATAGTGCACCGTAACGCGCTTGAAGTCCTCATCGAGCTTTTCAATGGTGATGCGCTCGGATTCGTGCACGCGTGGGATGTTGCGCGTGTCAACCGTCAGGATGATGTTCTTCTCATGCAAAATCTTGTTGTGCTTGAGATTATGCATCAGGGCCACGGGCGCGACTTCAGCGTCGGAGGTGAGGAAAATGGCTGTGCCCGGCACGCGATGTGGCGGTCGCGCCTTCAGCATTTCGATCAGGTCCGTCAGCAGCACGCTGTCGCGGCGGGATTTATCAAATAGGATCTGCGAGCCGCGCACCCACGTCGCCATTATCGTAAACAATGCAGCCCCAATCAGCACCGGCAGCCAGCCGCCGGTGAAGAAACGCATGGCATTGGCGCTCAGGAAGGCAAGATCGAGGATCATAAAGGGGATAAGGAAGGCCAGAACCCGCACCCAATCCCATTTCCACATCTGACGCATGACGATGGCCGCCATCAGCGTGGTCACCACCATGGTCCCGGTCACCGCCAGCCCGTAGGCGTGCGCCAGCGCCGATGAAGTCTGGAATGTCAGCATGACCACAATAACTCCCACCAGGAGCATGGTGTTAAGTTGCGGCACGAAAATCTGGCCTTCCTGCGTTTCCGAGGTGCGCTTGACATTTAGACGTGGCAGCAGGCCAAGCTGGATCGCCTGCTGAGTCAAAGAGAAGGCCCCGGTGATGACGGCCTGAGAAGCGATAACCGTCGCCATGCCCGCGAGAAGAACCAGTGGCAGACGCAGGAATTCCGGGGCCAGCTCAAAGAACCAGTTCATTTCCGGGAAGGGCTGTCCAGAGGCCTGCGAAGCCTCAAGCACAGTGAGCGCCAGCGCACCCTGTCCAAGATAGTTCATCATCAGACAGGGCAGCACAAAAAACTGCCACGCCGCCTGGATGGGCCAGCGCCCGAAATGGCCCATATCGGCGGTCAGAGCCTCAGCCCCGGTTACGGTCAGAAAAACGGCGCCGAGAACGATAAACCCAGCCATACCGTGCTCAAGAAGAAAGGAAATTGCATACCATGGACTAAACGCCACGATGATATCCGGGTGTGCCCCCAGGTTGACGGCGCCGAGCGCAAACATCACTGCGAACCAGATGGTACAGATCGGCCCGAAAAGTTGCCCGACACGTTCTGTGCCATGGCTTTGAATTACAAACAGGCCGACCAGCATGATGAGCGCGATAAAAATAACCACTTCGTTGGTGATCGACGGCGCGATATTGTCGATGGTCCGCAGCCCTTCAACCGCTGACAAGACCGAAATGGCCGGTGTAATTATGGCATCCCCATAGAAAAGTGCGGCACCGATCACACCCAGGATGAAGACGACCGCCGTCCGTTTGCCGATAGCTTGCTGAGCCAGCGCCATCAGCGACAAGACGCCACCTTCGCCCTTGTTGTCGGCACGCATGATGAACATGACGTACTTAACCGTAACGACCAGAATCAGCGCCCACAGGGCGAGAGACACGACGCCCAGAATTTCCGGACGCGTTACGCCGTCGCCCGCCGCCGCGTGCAGGGCTTCCTTGAAGGCGTAAAGGGGCGACGTCCCGATGTCGCCGAACACCACGCCGATAGACCCCAGCGCCAGCGCCCAGAAGCCCGCATGTTTGGCGTGGCCTTCAGTGGGATGGGGTTGTGAGGATTTGTGCGCGGACACAGCATCCGCTCCGGTCTTGTCGCCGGTGGAGACCGAAGCGTCCGGGGAGGGACGGGCCTCGGCAGGGGTATCCCCGATCATGCAATATCTCCTGAGAGACCACACAGGTGGGTCCTCGCTTGAACGGCGGGCCTCTTACGCCCATTTCTAGCCAGATTCAATCCACATTGCATCAGGCCTCCGCTCAGGCGCGCCGATTCCACTAGGAATGGCAGTCAAATTATCGTAATTACGGAGAGATCATGTCCGACAGTCAGAGATTTCCCGTCGCCGCGCATACCCTGGCCTATCTGGCCCACAAAGGGGCCTATTCGCGCGAACAGGCCGTGTCCTCGTCTGTACTGGCGGCTTCCATCCCCACCAATCCGGTCGTTATTCGCCGTATGACCACGCAACTGGCCAAGGCCGGGCTGGTCGATACCTGTTCGGGCGTTGCCGGCGGCACGTGGCTTCTCAAACCGGCCGAAACCATCCCGCTGGATCAGGTGCTTCACGCTGTACACGGGTGCGCCCATCTGGGGTCGGCCCCGCCGGGGGCCGATGGTTGTCCCGTCGGTCAGGCCATCCCCAAGGCGGTCTCGGGCGCGATGAAGGCGGCCAATGAAGCGGCCACGGAAACCCTTTCGAAAATTACCGTCGCCGATCTTATCCGGAATATCTGATGCGCAGACTGGCCCTCATTACCGGCGCAACTTCGGGCATTGGCCTGGCCTTCGCCCGCGTCTATGCCAGCCACGGCTGGGACGTCGTGGTGACGGGCCGTCGACAGGAGCGTCTGGAAAAGCTTGTCGAGGAAATTCGTCTGCGCTTTGGCGTCGAAGCCTATTTTGTTGTCGCTGACCTGAGCGAGACGGGCGCACCGCAAAAGCTGATCGACTATGTAGGTTCGCTCGGCCGAAAGGTCGATGGACTGGTGAATAATGCCGGCTATGGCCTGCCTGAGGGCTTTATAGGCAATGCCTTTTCGTCGCATGAGGCGTTTTTGCGGGTGCTGATGCACGTCCCAACCGAGCTGGCCTATCTCGTCCTGCCGGGTATGATTGAGCAAAAATTCGGCCGCATCGTCAATGTCTCATCGCTGGCCTCCTACCTGCCCGCCTCACCGGGCGACACACTCTATGCGCCGGTTAAGGCGTATCTGACGCGTTTTTCGCAAGGCCTGCACCTTGAAGCGCGTGACCACGGCGTTCACGTCAGCGCCCTTTGCCCGGGCTATACCTTTTCGGAATTCCATGATGTTACCGGATCGCGCGAGCGCATCAGTCAGTCGACACCGGAATGGATGTGGATGGGGGCCGATGAAGTCGCCCGCGAAGGCTATCAGGCCGCCGAAGCCAACCGCGCCATCTGCGTGCCGGGCGCCCCTAATAAGTTTCTGTCCGCACTCTTGAAGATTATTCCCGATGACTGGGCTCTGGAGCTGATCTCAAACCATCTGCGTAAGATGGTGCGCTAAATCGGGCTCACCAGGCAAGCTTAAGGGAATAATCTCTGAACCCGCCATTAAAGATTTTCCTTGCCAAACCCCGGGGCACACTGGTGGTCTCAGGCGACCGGTTCTTCATGAGCCGCTATAGGGGTGCGCTGCCGCCGGCACGATGATGTCATGAGTTACCGTTGAAATCGCCGAAATGATAATCTGCACCGACAGGGCACACAGAATTAGCCCCAGTACGCGGATCACGACGACCATGCCGACGCGACCCAGCATCTTGGAAATATGGCCGGTAAACAGGAAGGTCAGAAGAACCGCCAGCGAGGTGGTAGCAATAGCGCCCAGCCCCACCGCCATGCCGGTTATGCCATATTTTTGGGCCTCACCCGCCTGAATGATGACGGTCGAGATAGCGCCCGGCCCGATCAGAAGCGGAATAGCAAACGGCACGACGAACTTTTCAAATGTCTTTTTGGCGCGGTCACGCCCTCTGATCGGCGCCCCGTGGGCATCGACGGTATCCTCGGTCAGTGACTCGGTTTCCTCAAACATGGCAAGGAAATCGCCACGCGTCATGTCTAGCCCCAGCAGGAACAAAAGGATGCCACCGGCGATACGGAAGGCATCCATCGAAATGCCGAAGAACTGAAGAAGAGCCAGACCGGTAAAGAAGAAGAAGCTCAGAAAGAGCGCTGCAAAGGCCGAAATATAAACCACCAGCCATCGACGCGCCGATTCTGACTGAGTGCGCGTGGCGGCCGCAAAGATCGGCACATTGCCGATGGGATCGAGCAGCGCGAACAGGGTTATGAAGAAATTCACATAAAGCTCAACCAGCCCTAATGAGCCACCCGACATTATTCACCCTCCTGCAATCGACTCGATTTGTAACAGAGCCACCCATCCGGTTACAGGGAAAACTTTCCCACAAACCGGGAGCGCAGGGTTCACGTTTTCCCCATTGTGCCCCGCAAAATCCGGTGTATGTGAAACCGACTGCTACCGGAGCGCCGTTATGACCCTGCCTGCCGATCCTCGTATCATCGTTGCCCTTGATGAACCTGATCTCGCCGCCGCCCGCCATCTAGTCGAGGTTCTGGGTGATCACGTCAGCTTCTACAAGGTCGGTCTGACGCTTCTGGGCCAGGGCGGTCTGTCTTTAACTGAGGAATTAGGACGTCGCGGCAAAAAGGTCTTCCAGGACTGGAAGCTGCATGACATCGGCGCTCAGGTCGAAGGCGCCGCCGAAGCCATATCGCGAGGGGCCTGCGATATGCTGACTGTCCATGCCGAGCCGCAGGTCATGAAGGCCGCCGTGCGCGGCCGCCAGGGCAACACGAAGCTTCTCGGCGTTACGGTCATGACAACGCTTAAACAAGAGGACCTCGATGAGATGGGCTATGGCACGGCGCTGGAGGATCTTGTCAGGCGCCGCGTCGATCAGGCCGTAGACGCAGGTATGGACGGCGTGGTCGCCAGCCCGCACGAAGCGGCAATGATCCGAGCGCGGGTACCGGCTGATTTCCTGATTGTTACTCCGGGCGTGCGCCCGGCGTGGGCCGATGCCAATGATCAAAAGCGCATCGCGACGCCCGCCGATGCTGTCAGTAGCGGAGCCTCGCACATAGTCATCGGTCGGCCGATTACGCGCGCGCCCGACCCCGTGGTGGCCGTGCAAGCCATTCTGGCGGAGCTGCAGGGGTAAAACCCTGCAATCAGGCGCTGTCCGATTTAGAAATCGCTGACGATGCCCTTGCGTTCCCAGTCCCCAAAGCGTGTGGGTTCAAGTCCTGCAGGGCCACCTTCTTCATAAGGCCGCTCAGCAGCCTCATTTTCGGCTCGCGCCCGTCGCTCGGCGGCTTCGGCGAGCGCGCGCCTGGCCTCTGGAGTCAAAACGCGCTCGGCAATGCTCTCTTTTTCAGCATCATCAATCGATTGCGAAGTCGTTTCGTTATTTTTTTCAGATGACATTTTCGTCAGTGCCTTAAATTTGTCTGCGCTTTCCTTATATGTATTTTGCAAGGGCTGCCATCGCAACCCTATTACTTAACTTTGAGGAGAGCTTCTTACCCATGAACCCGTTTAAGACCTTTATGCTACTGGCTGGTATGACCGCGCTGTTTGGCGCGATCGGTCTGGCGATTGGCGGGCCTACGGGTATGCTGATCGCGCTTGGCCTTGCTCTTGCCATGAACGCTTTTGCCTATTGGAACTCCGATAAGATGGTCTTGAAGGCCTACAGGGCCGAACCCGTCGATCCCGCCAGCGCCACCGGCCTGATCCGTACGTATTACGACGATATTGCCGAAATGAGTCACCGGGCCGGACTTCCGATGCCGGCGGTCTACATCATTCATAATGATCAGCCCAATGCCTTTGCCACCGGACGCAATCCGCAAAACGCTGCCGTTGCCGCAACGACCGGATTATTGCGCATGCTCGACCGCAGCGAGATTCGCGGCGTTATGGCCCATGAGCTTGCACACGTGAAAAATCGCGACACCCTGATCATGACGGTGACGGCGACACTGGCCGGTGCCATTTCATCGATTGCCAACTTCGCCATGTTCTTTGGCGGGAATAATGATGATGAAGACGGCATCAACCCGGCTGCCGCTATCCTCATGGCCATCGTCGCCCCGTTGGCGGCCATGCTGGTGCAGATGGCCATTTCACGCGTCCGCGAATATGAAGCCGACCGCGTCGGGGCAGAACTTTGTGGCGATCCAGAGAGCCTTGCCCGTGCGTTGCACAAGATTGAGCAGTACGCCCACGGCATTCCAAACCACGAAGCCGAGCGTAACCCGGCATCGGCGCACATGTTCATTATTAATCCTCTGTCGGGAAAGCGGATGGACAATCTCTTCTCGACTCACCCCGCTACGGACAATCGGGTCCGGGCCTTGATGGAGCTGGGTGTGCGGATGGGCAATCGTCGTGGGGGCATGACCAGCGTGCCGACGACATAAGCGGGTTGGGGCGCGACACTTTTGCTGATATAGCCGCGCCTTAGCCGCCCTTTGCGGCCACTGTCTCCGCTTAATACGGGGATACCGACGTAACGCACAGCATCTTCTGAGAGTTTGCATGCCCCAAAATTCCGGCCGCACTTCCGGCAAACCATCACGCGCCCGCGCCGCCACCGCGCGCCCTTCCGCCCGCCCGAGCCGTCCGAACGCGGACGCCGCAGAAAGCATGGAGAACGATATCGGCATCGCGGCGCGCGTGACGGCCATAACCCTGATTGACGCGGCGCTGGAAAAGCGTAGCGGCTTTGACGAAGCGGCCGCGAGCCCCGATTTTCTCAAACTGTCAGAAACAGAACGCGCCTTCGCGCGCGCCCTGTCCCTGCTGGTCCTGCGTCGACTGGGGCAGCTCGATCACGTCATTCACAAAAAGACGCAGAAAATGCCGCCTGAAGCGGTACGCCAGCTTCTGCGCATCGGCATGGCGCAGATCTTCTTTATGCAGGTGCCGGATTTCGCTGCCGTTTCTACCACAGTGAAGATCGCTGAGCGTGAAAACAAGACCCGTCCGTTCAAGGGTCTGATCAATGCCATTCTGCGCGGCCTCATCCGCGAGGGCAAACTGTCCGACGTCAATCCGAAGCGGCTCGTCCCCGACTGGCTGTGGCAACGCTGGGTGCAGACCTATGGCGAGGACAATGCCGAGGGCATGGCCACGGTCCTGACCGAAGAGCCGGCCACCGATCTCAGCTTCCGTAATCCAGCGGAGCGCGACGCACTTAAGGAGGCTCTGCAAGGTGAGGTCGTGGGGCCCGTCAACCTGCGCTCGGCACTGCGTGGCGATTTGCGCCAGTGGGCCGACTACGAGGCGGGCAAGTGGTGGGTGCAGGACATCGCTGCTGCCACCCCGGTCAATCTTCTGGGTGACCTCAGCGGTAAGACCGCGCTCGATGTCTGCGCCGCCCCAGGCGGCAAGACGATGCAACTGATCGCCAGGGGCGCGCAGACCGTTGCTATCGACCGCTCCAAAAACCGTCTGCGGCGCGTCGAGGACAATCTGGCGCGCGTAGGGATGAGCGCCGAAATCCATAATGCCGACGCCTCGACCTTTGATGATCCGCGTGCCTTCGACGTCGTGCTGGTCGATGCGCCCTGTTCGGCCACGGGCACCTATCGGCGTCAGCCAGACGTTTTGTGGGCCACCCGCCCCGCCGACGTCGCCAAACTGGCGGACGTTCAGCATCGCCTGCTAGATGCACTGGCCCCGCGCGTTAAACCCGGTGGCGACTTCCTTTACTGCACGTGTTCGCTGGAACGTGAGGAAGGCGAAACGCAGATCCTGGCCTTCCTGCGCCGGAACAAGGATTTCACCCTCGTCCGCCACGGCGCTGATCAGCACCCGGACATACCCGCCGCCTCATTTGCGCCCGAAGGCTGGTTGAGATTGCTGCCGCATCAGCGTAAGGGAGGGCAGGACGGCTTCTTCGTCGCGCACCTGAAACGCAACCCCGCTTAAGAGTTTTGCATGACCACGCCGCTGATTTGCCCTTCGATTCTGGCCTCCGACTTCTCCAGGCTGGGTGAGGAAGTTCGCGCCATAGACGCAGCCGGGGCCGACTGGATTCATATCGATGTGATGGACGGGCATTTCGTTCCCAACCTGACCATCGGGCCCGATGTGGTGAAAAGTCTGCGTCCGCATACGCAAAAGACCTTTGACGTGCACCTGATGGTGACACCGGTCGATCCCTATCTCGAGGCCTTCCGCGCCGCCGGCGCGGATGTCATGAGCGTCCACCCGGAATCGGGCCCTCATCTGCACCGCACGTTGAAGCAGATCCGCCATCTGGGGGCCAAGGCCGGGGTCGTACTCAATCCTGCGACACCGCTCGACGGTCTGGAGTGGATCATGGAGGACCTCGATCTGATTCTCCTGATGAGCGTCAATCCGGGTTTTGGCGGGCAGAGCTTTATCGAGAGCCAGTTGCGCAAGATCGAAGCCGTACGCAAAAAGCTCGACGCACTGGGCCATAGCGCCGTGCTTCAGGTTGATGGTGGCGTAAACCTGCAAAACGCCGCCGCCTGCGTTGCGGCCGGTGCCACAGCGCTTGTCGCCGGTACGGCTGTCTTCAAGGGCGGGCCGGACGCCTATGCCGCCAATATTAAGTCGCTCAAGGGTCTCTGACCCGATGCAGGTCTATGAGCAGCCCATTGCCATAGCCGGTCACGCCGCGGTTCGAACACCGTGGGGTAAGGTCGTGCGGGCGTGGGCACGCCGTCAGGCCGCAGCCGAAATTTTCGGGATGCCGGGCTATCGCCTTTCCTTACGCGGCCCCGACATCGAAGGCTTTATCGCCGCGCCTCACGAAATTCGCCCGCCAAATCCGCATTTAGGCAAGGCCATGATGTCGGGGCGTTACAGTCTGGGTGGGGCTCGCATGAGCGTGCAGGGAACCGGCGATCCGTGGAACCGCCCCTCCCCCACGCGCGCCTTCGCGATTGAGCTTCACGGCTTCTGCTGGTTACGCCACCTCTTCACGCAAGGCGAGGAGGGAATCAAGGAAGGCCTGCGCCTCTTCCTCCTGTGGGACAAGACATTCCGCAAATGGACACCCTTCGCCTGGGATCAGGGGGTCCTTGCGCGTCGTCTGATCAGTTTAAGCGTCTTTGCGCGGCGACTGTCGGCCTATGCGTCCGAGGCTGAGGTCCACACTCTGGCGCAATCCATGGCGGAACAGGCCCGCCATCTTTGGCGGTTACCGCGCAATCTGGCATGGTACACGCAAAAGGCAACAGCGCTTGTGCTCGTTGGCTGCGTCCTTTCCGGGCGCGCGGGCGACAGTCTGCGGCGCAAAGGGCTGCAGATTCTGCCAAAGGCGCTAAAGCGCACCATCCTGCCAGATGGCTCGCACGTCTCTCGCAGCGTTCAGGCCGGACTTGAGCTGCTCTATGATCTGCTGCTGATAGAGGATGGGTTGAACCAGCGTGGCCTGGCCCTGCCCGACTATCTCGAGACCGCTATCGAACGCCTCGGCCGTTTTGTGCGTACCCTGTCGCACCCGGACGGATCGCTGTGCGCTTTTCAGGGATCAGAATCCCTGCTGGCCGAACAGGTCGCCCCGGCCCTGCTGCACGAAGAAAAGCGCCCTCTCGCCCCATCTTCCCTGCCGGTTTCGCTCGAACACGGCCGTTATCAGCGTCTGACCGGGCGCTCCTTGTCAGTCTACGTTGATACAGGAGAGCCTCGCTTTGGCGCTATGGGCTATGCGGCCTGCGATCACCCGATGAATTTCGAAGTGTCGGGCGGGCGTGACAAGCTGTTTGTGACCCCTGGATGGGCACCGGGGCAGTCAGATCACCACGAATTCCGCATCATTAATGCTGCCAATACCCTGACGCTCGGTGATCTGCCTATCCTCAGCCCCATCACCGGGCGCTTTGGAGAGCTGCTGCATTTCGGGCTTGAGGGGATGCGCTACCGCATCCGCAGCCGCCGCATCGAATCCGAAGACGCCGGCTCGCTAATCGAGATGGAACACGAAGGCTGGCGCCCTGTCTTTGGCATCAAACACGAGCGCCGCCTCTATGTCGATCCGCAGCGCGACGAACTTCGCGGAGAGGAAAAGCTGATCCCGGTCGAGCCGAAGAAGGAGCTTCCGGAGCAGGCCCCCTATGCCCTGCGCTTTGTGCTGCATCCGGAGGTACAGGCCTCACTCGCGCGCGATAAGCGCTCTGTCCTTCTGCGCGGCCCCGGTGGACGTGGCTGGTGGCTCAGGCACGACGCGCGCGAGGTGAGTATCGAGGAATCGAGCGTGTTTGAACGCGGACAGCCGCGCAAATCGACAACGCTTCTGCTGCGAGGCACGGTCCGTCTTGCTACGCCGCTGCGCATCCGCTGGAAGCTCTCGCCCGCAGAAGCCTAAAAGCTACGAGGCGGCGAAAGCCACTTAAACGTTTCACTTCCAGACCTCACATTTTCCGTTACAAATGAAGGGGGATTGTGGGTTTTCTTTTACGCCCCCCTTGTGTAAACCGCGCGCATCTTTCCCCCAAATACTGGATGCGCCCATGCCCGCCGCCCCTGATTTTCCGCCCGCCCCCGACCTCGTCACGCCCAGGCGCGCGCTTATTTCTCTGTCGGACAAGACCGGCCTGATCGAAGTGGCGCAGGCTCTGGTATCAGCGGGTGTCGAAATCATCTCGACCGGCGGGACGCGCGGTGCGATTGAGAAGGCCGGTATCGCCGTCAAGGACGTGTCCGACCTTACGCAGTTTCCGGAAATGATGGACGGTCGCGTCAAGACGCTGCACCCGAAGGTGCATGGCGGCCTTCTGGCCTATCGCGATGCGCCAGAACACGCCAAGGCACTCATTGATCACGATATCGCCCCCATCGACATCGTGTGGATCGACCTCTACCCCTTTGAAAAGACGGTCGCTTCGGGCGGTGGCTTTGAAGCGGCAATTGAGAATATCGACATCGGCGGGCCGACCATGATCCGTTCGTCGGCTAAGAATCACCCTTACGTGGCTGTCTGCGTCGACAAGGCCGGCATGGACGAAGTGATCGCCGCCCTGAAAGACAGTGGTCAGACAAGTCTGTCTTTGCGTAAATCGCTGGCCGCGCGTGCCTTTGCCCGCACCGCCGCTTATGACAGCGCCGTTTCGACCTGGTTTGCCGGGCAACTGGGCGACAGCTATCCTTTGCACAAGACCGTTGCCGGGACGCGGCTACAAACCATGCGTTATGGCGAAAATCCGCATCAGTCAGCTGCCTTTTATAAGACAGGCGAAAACCGTCCGGGTGTGGCTACGGCGAAGCAGCTTCAGGGCAAGGAGCTGAGCTATAACAACGTTGCCGACACGGACGCGGCCATTGAGCTCGTGGCCGAGTTTGAGCAACCGGCCTGCGTCATCGTCAAGCACGCCAATCCCTGCGGGGTGGCGGTGGGGCCGGACCTCCTGACCGCCTATAAGCGCGCCCTGGAATGCGACGACGTGTCGGCGTTTGGGGGCATTGTGGCGCTAAACCGCAAGCTTGACGCTGCCACGGCGGAAAAAATCGTTGAAATCTTCACTGAAGTGATCGTCGCCCCCGAGGCCGACGAGGAGGCGCTGGAGATTGTCAAAGCCAAGAAGAATTTGCGTCTGCTGGTCACAGGTGCCCTGCCCGATCCGCTGTCAGGCGGTCAGGTGTTCCGCTCGGTGGCGGGCGGCCTTCTGGTGCAGTCGCGCGACACCGCGCGCATTAGCGCCGCGGACCTCAAAATCGTCACCAAACGTCAGCCGACGCCGACGGAGATCGAGGACATGTTGTTTGCCTTTACCGTCGCTAAGCACGTCAAGTCGAACGCGATTGTCTATGCCAAGGACGGCCGCACAGCGGGTATTGGGGCCGGCCAGATGAACAGGCGCGACTCCGCACGTATTGCCGCCCTGCGCGCCCAGGAAGCGGCGGAAAAGATCGGCTTTGCCGAGTCGCTGGCAAAGGGTTCAGCCTGTGCCTCGGAAGCCTTCTTCCCCTTTCCGGACGGCCTTCTTGAAGCTGCCGCCGCAGGTGCCACTGCGGTGATCCAGCCAGGCGGTTCGATCAAGGACGCCGATGTTATCGCCGCCGCCGACGAGGCGGGCCTGACCATGGCCTTCACCGGCGTTCGCGTATTCCGCCATTGATTAAAGCGGATGAATGCTTTGACGACGGTCTAGGATATCACGTCCCTCCCGGCGAGAGCCGGGAGGGACCTTTGCTTCGGTGACACGGGCACACCCCACCCGAAAGCGTAAGCAAAAATCAAATTGTGCATCACCTTTCCCGGGAACTGGTTTTCGGACAGGCAGGCAAGGATGTACAAAGTCACATCAAGTGCTATCTATCCTTCGGGGACGTGTTTCGGAGGGATTTTTGATGCCTGAGACTTTGGCTGAACGGTGGGCCCGACTGTCGCCTTGTACCGAGGTATTCGGACCGAATGATGCGTCACCACGGCCGGCCTTGATACTGTTTCACGGGTGCGGAGGTGTGCGCCCGCACATCTACCACTACGCCGAAGCCGCCGCCGCCGTCGGGGTGCGTGCCTATGTTGTTGACTCCCTGAAAGCCCGCGGATGGGGCAGATCCCACGGTGTGACCCTCGTTTGCACTGGTCTGGCCCTGCAAGGGTATGAGCGTTCAGGCGACGTTCTGGCCGCCATCAAGGGCATTTCTGCCCTTTCGGAAGTTCAGTCAGATCAGATCGTCCTATCGGGCTGGAGTCACGGGGGCTGGTCGATCATGGACCTGATGACCGAGCCCCTCAAAAGGCCGGGTGAGGCCAGGCTCGCGGACCCCGATCCCGCTCTCATCGACCATGTGCGCGGCCTCTTCCTCGTCTATCCCTACATCAGCTTCCCGGCCCGCAGCCTGCGTCACCCCTGGATTTACCGTCCGCGCACCCGGGTCGCTCTGGCGCGCAAGGACCATCTGACCGCCTATGCCCGAGCCGTATCGGTACTGGAGCGGCTGAAGGCTGATGGTCTTCCGGTCGATATGCTCAGCTTCGACGCCACGCATGCCTATGACGAAGAAAGCTTCGGAGGTATCGGCCCGATGCACCATGACCAGGCTGCGATGGACGGCACGACCGAAGGCCTGATCAGCTTCCTGCGTGAGGTGTTTAACATGGACCTGCCTTCCCAGGCTGTCGCGGCCGGCTAATGGAAAGCCTGCAAGAGCGGTTTGAACGATTATGGCCGCACGTCACGGTGCACGGCGCGCCCGACGAGACGCCTCGCCTGACGGTCGTGCTGTTTCATGGGTGCGGCGGTGTCGGACGAAACATCACCCTGTTTGCTGATTACGCCGTATCTCTGGGCCTGCGGGCCGTAATCGTCGATTCCTATGCCCCGCGAGGCATTAAGCGGCGCCTTGCCGCTTTTCTGGCCTGCAATGGGCTCTGGCTGAGAGGCTACAAGCGCTCCGGCGACGTGCTCGCCCTGCTTTGGGGCCTGTCGCAACGACGGGAGGTTAACGGCATCTTGCTGGCGGGCTGGAGCCACGGCGCATGGGCGATCATGGACCTGATGACGCAAGCCCTGACCCGTCGCGGGGAAGCGCAACTGAGCGATCCAAGCCCTGAACCCCTGACACGGGTGCGCGGCCTGTTTCTGATGTACCCCTATGTCAACTTCCTCGCCCGTTCGATGGGTAAGGCGTGGCAGCGGCAAATACCGACCCTCATGGTCATTGCGCTAAAGGATCATCTGGCGCGTTTCAGCCTGTCTTTAAAGGCCGTGCGCCGTCTGCGCGCTCAGGGCGTGCCGCTCGAGACGATCGTGGTCGATTCTACCCATGCCTTCGATGAACTGGGCGCGGACCGCTTCGGCTTCATGAAATACGACCCGCATTCGGTTGCCACCGTACGGGCCGCGTTTTGCGAGTTTGTCGCGAAATTTAAAGCTTAATGCCCACTGTGTTGGGACGCGTCCGACAAAGGCGCATTCGAAACGGGGGCTTCGATCTTCACCGCCCCCGCCTTGGCGAAGTTGAGCGTTAGACTAAGCGTGTCACCGTCTGCGGGGCGGGTCTTCAGCCCAATAAACATGATGTGGTTGCTGCCCGGCTTCAGTTCGAGCGTCTGGCCGGCCTTGATCTCAAAGCCCTCGGGCATCGGCGCCATCATCATCTTGTCGCCGTCCATCTTCATGGTGTGCAACTCGACCTTTTCAGCGCAATCACAGGTCACCGAGACCAGACGATCATCATCCTTGCCGATATTGCGGACGGTGACATAGCCGCCTGTATTGGGATTTTGGCCGAGCGCCGCGCGCACGGCATAGTGCGATAACTCAAGACCGCTTTCGGTCTTCACACCGTTTTCGTCTGTCTTGGTCTTTACCGTTGTGACACCGTTGGACTCGATTTCGGTCTTGACCTCAGATGTCGAATGGCGGCCGTCACAAGCCGTCAGGGAACCCAGCGAAAACGCCATCACAGACAAAAGAATAAACTTACGCACGGTTTCCTCCCAATTTGGATCTGCCCTGGTTTCACGCAAGGCCTGGCTCAACCCCACAGGCCGACGATCTTTTTGACATCTCTGACCACCGGTTCTGCCGCTGCTTCAGCCGCTTCGGCCCCGAGCTTAAGCACCCGGTCAACCTCTGCCGGATCGTTCAATAGCGCGCGCAGGCGCTCGGAGATAGGCGACATCTTGTCCACTACCACCTCGGCCAGCGCGGGCTTGAATACGCCGAAGCCCTTGCCGCCAAACTCATTGAGCACGTCCTGCACCGATACTCCGGCCAAGGCTGCATAGATACCAACGAGATTCTTGGCTTCCGGTCGTTCAGACAGACCGGTCTCCTCTGCCGGCAGAACTTCGGCGTCAGACTTGGCCTTCTTGATCTTCGAAGCGATGGTGTCGGCATCGTCTGTCAGGTTGATGCGCGAATTGTCCGAAGGGTCTGACTTCGACATCTTAGCCAGCCCGTCACGCAAGCTCATGATGCGCGCGCCTGGCCCCTGATAAAGGGTGTCGGGCAAGGGGAAGTAGTCCACCTTATAGTCGTGATTGAACTTCTTGGCCACGTCGCGTGTCAGCTCTAGATGCTGACGCTGGTCTTCGCCCACCGGCACGTGGGTGGCCTTATAGAGCAGGATGTCGGCGGCCTGAAGAACCGGATAGGTATAGAGACCAATTGAAGCGCGTTCCTTATCCTTGCCCGCCTTATCTTTGAACTGCGTCATTCGGTCAAGCCAGCCCAGACGCGCAACGCAGTTGAAAATCCACGCCAGCTCCGTATGGGCGCGTACCGCCGACTGCGGAAAGATGGCCGACTTTGCCGGGTCCACGCCCGCCGCCAGGTAGCAGGCAGCGATTTCGCGGGTCTGGGACAAAAGCTTTTCAGGGTCCTGCCACACGGTGATCGCGTGCAGATCGGCAATCATATAGAAGCGCGTGGCCTCAAGAGACTGCATATCGGCGAACTTTTTGAGCGCGCCGAGATAGTTGCCGAGGTGAAGCGACCCGGACGCCTGAATACCGGACAGAATACGCATGTATGGACCTTCTTACCCCTTACGCAGGGCCTTCTTTATGTCGGACGGGCGAACAGCCCGCGTAACGAACAGAAGGGCGATATAAACGAAAAGTCCGAGGAGACAAACGCCCACAATGGCGATTTCCTTGGTCATATGATGCAACAGGGGGTGAAGGGCCCCTTCAATTGCCGCGCGATAGTGAGAGGCCAGAGCGCAAAAGGCCCCCATCAATATACCGGCCAGGATGATCTTGAAAAGTCCGGTCGCCGCCTTGGGGCCCAGTGACCATGTTTTGCGGCGGCTCAGCGTCCACCACATCAGGCCGACATTGACCCAGGCCGCCGCGGAGGTGCCGATCGCCAGACCGGCCACGCCGATCAGCGGGAACAGTGTCAGACCACAGGCCAGATTGACCACGACTGACACCATGGCAAACTTCATCGGTCCGTAGGTGTCTTTGCGCGCAAAAAAGGCCGGGGTCAGCACGCGCGCCAGCACAAAGGCGGGCACACCCCAGCCGTAATGCAACAGGGCGCGGGCCGTTTCCTGCGCGTCGTGCGCAAGGAACTCCCCCCGCGTGTAAAGGCCGTCGATCAGGAAGAAGGGCATGGCGATCAGCGCCGCCGCCGCCGGCAGGGTCAGGGCCATGGCAAACAACACGGCATCGTCCATGACGTTTTGCGAACGTTGCGTATCGCCTGACTGCACCGCCCGCGACAGGGTTGGCAAAAGGGCTACACCGATGGCCACCCCAACCAGACCCAGCGGCAACTGATATAGGCGGTCTGCAACGCTCAGCCAGGTTCGTGCCCCGTTTACGCCCGATGCCAGAAGCGAGGAAACGAAGACATTGATCTGCGTCGCGGCGGCGGCCAGCGCACCGGGCACTGCCAGCAGCAGAAGGCCGCGCATCTCAGTCGTAAGCTTCGGCCATACAAAGCCAATGCGCGCCCCGGTCCTGCGGCAGCCCCATACGAGCAGCGCCGCCTGAGCCACACCGGCACTCAGCACACCGGTTGCCGCCAGATAGGAGGCGTGTATCGGGTCCTTACCGAACCACACAAAGACCAGCATGAACAAGTTCAGAAGCGTCGGCACAAAGGCCGACAGGGCAAAGCGTCCACGCGCATTCAGCACCCCGGACAGGAGCGCCACCATGGTCATGCACGGCAAATAAGGCATGGTAATTTGGGTGAGGATGATCGTCAGACGCATCTTGGCAGGGTCGTCGGCATAGCCGTGCGAAAAGACGGCCATGACCTGTGGCATGAAGATCATAGCCAGTGCGCTCAGAACAATGGCGATCATGGTCATGGTGGCCATGGCGTCGCGCGCCAGCCTGTCGGCGGCTTCGGGGCCTTCCTTTTCCAGCGCAGCGGAATAGGCGGGGACGAAGGCGGCGGTGAAGGCACCTTCAGCAAAAATACGGCGGAACAGATTGGGGAAGGTCAGCGCCGTGGCGTAGGCATCGGCGGCGATATTGCCCGATGCCCCCATGACGGCCGTGATGACCAGATCGCGGGCAAAGCCCATTACGCGACTGACCAGAGTCATCCCACCAAAGACAAGCGAGGAGCGGACAACGCTGGTGGGTTTCGACCCGGTTTCTTGAGACACGTAAGCCTGCCTGTAAGGAGAGCAATCGGTTTCGCTCTTACTCCAGCCGCAGGAATTAGCAAGCGTGGAGGTGTTAATCGTGAGAGACCGACTATGTCGAGGCAATGGTTTGCCACCCACGGCGCAAGCTTTACTCGCTCACACCTGCGGTAGCAAATTACAAAAAACCGGCAAGGCGGCGGCCCCTATGGCGGTCTGGAAGGCCCCTAGGCGCGACGCTTCCACCGCAGGTGCGCCAACCCCCAGATTCACGGCTTGCGCCAGCTCTTTGAGGAGGAGCGGGCTGAGACGACCGGTAAGGATAATCGCGTCCGGACTGAGGAAGGGGCTGAGTTTGGAGAGACCTGCCGACAGACGTGCGGCGGCCCCGTGCGTCCAGTCCGCGATCACGCCTTGCGCCGCCTCGGGCAGGATATCGAGATCGCTGAGGTCGCCCACTCCAAATCCGGCTTTGGTTAGCACCCGCATCAGGTCACGGCCATCCGGACCCGATTTAACATCTGAACCCTCATTGAAAAACTGCCCGATCTGACCGGCGCCTGACATACTCTGCCCTCCCCGGAACGGGCGCCCTTCAATAAACAGCGCCCCGCCGATCTCAAGTCCGATATGGACGATTAGATAGGTCTGATAGCGTGCACCGGCACCGAAAACGCGCTCACCAATGCCGCAGGCCAGAGGTTCGGCTTCAATAAAGGCCGACCCCTCCAGATTGTTGGCAAAATAGCTGGTCAGTTCCTCGCGGCGATAGGCCAAATTCCACGCCTGCGCCTGTTCGGGCGGCAGGTCGCAGGGCACACCGATCCCGAAGCCCAGTTGCCGCCAGCGCACCACATGGCTCTTGCCATAGGCGCTTTCCAGTTGTTGCTGCACGGTCTCCAGCACGGCACGCGGGCTAGGCTCGGCCAGGGGCGTGCGCGTGCGCCCGACCACGCGACCCCCCAGATCCATCGCCACCAGATCGAGTGCACCGGCTGTGAAGCCGATACCAAAGGCATAGGCCGCGCCCGAACGCAGCGACACCGGCTTTTGTGGCTGACCCCGCCGCCCGGTGTGCACATAGGCCCCGTTATCTTCCTCGACCAATCCCCAGTCCATCAGGTCGCGCACCAGATTGGTCACCGCCGGTCGCGTGTAGCCGGACGCTTCCGCCAGTTCGGCGCGCGCTGCCGTCCCATGGCGAACCAGCGCCTCAAGCACCTTGCGATGGCCGTGGGTCAGGTGGGGAAACATCTATACGTCCGAAAAGTCGATAACCCGGTAGTCTCGGCCCAGCTTGTTTAGAAAATGCCGGAAATCGGCCTGATCGCGCGCTGTGGTCGCCGTATTGATGAGCGGGTGGAAGTTGACGATCTCAGCTTCATAAAGTCGCTGATCAAGAATAAATCTGACCTTGTGATCCGGGTCGTTGATAAGGGCCAGCGCCGTGACCGAACCGGGCCGCACGCCAAGCGCCTGATAGAGCCGGTCTTCGGAACCGAAACTCAGGCGTCCGGACCCGATGACTTTCGGCAGGGCTTTCAGATTGATCTGTGTTTGCTGTTCGGCGCTGATCAGCCACAATTGCCCCTTATCGTCCTTCAGGAACAGGTTTTTAGTGTGTGCACCGGGCAGCTTATCCTTGATCTCTTCGCCTTCACCGACACGAAATACCGCCTCATGCGCGGTCGTCCGCGGCAACAGGCCCCAGCTGTTTAGGGCTTGAAGCAGGGTGCTTTGCGTATAAAAGCTTTTTTCGGTCATTCGACGCGTTTACAGGAGCCCGAAGCGTAATGGAATTGGAATGTTTTGTCGTTCAGGCCGGCCCGCGTGAAATCATTCCCGGCCGCACCGACCGCGACTGGATGGATGCGTTTTCCAACCGCTTCCCCTATCGCTGTCTGCCGCTCACCATGGCCAATTCGACGGGCTGGGAACTGCTGGTTCCCGAAGACATTACGATCGAATGGAATGGCGGCAAACTGGCCAGCGATATCATCATCACCGCCGACCGCCCTGGCGTGCACGTCGAACACTTTGTGCAGAGCCATTTCAGTCAGGGCATCGTCACCTTCCATACGGGTTATCTCTTCCGCACGCCGCCGGGATTTGCCCTTTGGGCCACAGGCGCACCCAACCACGTCAAAGACGGCATTGCACCCCTGACCGGTCTGATCGAAACCGACTGGCTGCCGTTTCCCTTTACGATGAACTGGCGCTTCACACGACCTGGCGTCGTGCATTTTCAGAAGGGTGAACCCTTCTGCTTCATCAATGTCATCGAACATCGAAAGACCGATGAGGTGCAGCCGGTGGTCAAGCCGATCGAGGCCGATCCGGACCTGCTGGAGCAATTTAAGGCGTGGTCGGAAAGTCGGGCCAAGTTCAATGAAAGCCTCGTCAACCGCGACCCGGCGGCCATTAAACAGGCCTGGCAGAAGTTTTACCACAAGGGTGAATTGCCGGATCAGTCGGAAGCGCCGCAGGAGCACATGAACCGTCGCCGCGTGAACCCTGTTCGCTATGACGGGATCGAAGAGCCGAAATAAAAAAGGGAGCCTTTAGGCTCCCTTTTTGGTTCAGCGACGATCCGTCGTCGGTCGCACAATACGCGGGTCGAGGTTCTGTTTTACCTCGCGCGCATCATAGGCGTTGGGATCGTTCGGCTTTTCGCCTTTACCGAAGATGACCTCGGCCGAGGTTTCATAACGGTAGAAAGTCGTCTGATCCTCTTCCCACGCGCCCCACGAGCCCCAACCGCCGCGATAATAGCGGTAGTAGAATCCGCCGTAGAGGCGTGGGAACGGATCACGATAAGTGGTGGTGGTCGTGCGGTCTTCCTTGGTGTTGCGGCCCACCAGACTGAACCAGTCGTAGCCGTTTTCCAGCGCCAGCTCCGCCGCGCGGTAGAGCATATAGTCCTCGACCGTCTCACGCGAGGTAGAGGAATTGCCGGAGAATTTCAGCCGGTAGCGATTGGCTTCGATCCGCTGGTCGGAATAGCCTCGGGCCAGAGACGAGGTCGGATCGCCAGTTACGGGCTGATAGGGGGTGGGTGTCGCGCAGGCGGCGAGCGTTACCAGAGAGACGCCAAGTGCCGCACCAATCATCATTTTACGCATGGTCTTAACACTCAACTCCCTGTGAAAAAGCCCCTATTGGCGAGGGAGTATCGAGCCTCCACTATCAAACGTCAATGTGGCTTTAATACGCCACCAAGGCCGTTACAGATCAGGCACGCCCTTCAATCCGTATAGGTTTTCATCAGGGTAGCGACCCAATCGATAAACACCCTCACCCGGCGCGCCAGATGACGTCGTTGCGGGTAGATCAGCGATACTGGCAGGGCCTCAGCCACATGGTTGGGCAATAGTTCAATCAGCCGTCCCTGCGCCACGTGTTCTATCATGCCGACACGTGGGGCCTGAACGATTCCGAGACCCGCCAGTGCCGCGTGACGATAGGCTTCTGAATTGTTGACCGTCACCACGCCCTCCATGGTAATGGTCTGCCACTGGGTACCGTCGAAATAGTCAAAGCCGTCCGGGCGCGCCCCCATCTGGGTCACGTAATGGATTAGCCGGTGGCCCTTCAGATCCTCCAGCGTGCGCGGCCTACCCCATCGCGCCAGATAGGCAGGGCTGGCAAAATTACCCATGGAAAGCTTACCCAGCGAACGGACCGTCAGGCCGGAATCGCTCAGGGTCCCCACCCGGATGACGGCGTCAAAGCCTTCGCGCACAATATCGACGATGCGATCCGTCGAAGACAGTTCAACGCGCAAGGCCGGATGGCGCTCAAGCAGCGCGGGTAAGTTGGGCAGGATAAGGTTCTGCGCCACGGGGATGGGCATATCCACGCGGATGCGCCCACTTACCTCACGCGTCTGAAACAGGCCCGACAGGTCTTCGGCATCAGCCAGCAGGTCCTTGGCGCGCTCATAGAAAACCTGACCATCGTGGGTGAGCTGAACCCGTCGCGTGGTGCGATAGAGGAGTTGCGCCCCAAGATGCGCCTCCAGCGTTTGCACCGCCGTTGATACCGTGGCCTTTGGCAGGCCAAGCGTTTCGGCCGCCTGCGTGAAAGACGACAGTTCCGCGATACGGGTGAACATCAGAAGGGCATCTAATCGCAGCATACGCGCATTATTGTTCATTTATCGGAACAGTCTAGCCGGAATTTACGGATTTATCCTGCCTCATGGGTCAACTATTCATCGGTCATCCGCTTTCATACAGGAGAGATTACATGACCATCGCACTCATCACCGGCGGCAGCCGGGGCCTTGGCCGCAACGCCGCCCTGCATCTGGCCCGCGACGGGGTGGACGTCATCTTCACCTATCGATCAAACTTCACAGAAGCTCAGAGCCTTGTGGCTGAGATCGAAGCCCTGGGGCGCCGCGCTGTGGGCATGCCGCTGGACGTTGGCAATACGACAGGATTCGCCCCCTTCGTGGCAAAGGTTCAGGAAACCCTGACCGCCTGGGGCGAAGACCGCTTCGACTATCTCGTCAACAATGCCGGAACCGGTGTTCATGCCAGCTTTACCGATACCACCGAAGCGCAGTTCGACGAACTGGTGAATGTGCATTTCAAAGGCCCGTTCTTCCTTACCCAGGCTCTACTGCCCCTGATGCGCGACGGTGGTCGCATCCTCAATGTCTCGTCAGGTCTGGCGCGCTTCGCCCTTCCGGGTTACGCCGCCTATGCGTCGATAAAGGGGGCGATGGAGGTGCTGACGCGTTATCAGGCCAAGGAATTTGGAGCCCGCGGCATTGCCGTCAATGTCCTCGCTCCGGGGGCGATAGAAACAGATTTCGGAGGCGGGGCTGTGCGTGACAATGCGGGACTGAATGCCTTTGTGGCGTCAAATACGGCGCTGGGTCGTGTGGGTCTTCCCGACGATATTGGGGGTGTCGTCGCGGCCATTCTGTCGCCCGGCAGCCGTTGGATCAATGCGCAGCGGATCGAAGCATCGGGCGGCATGTTCCTCTAATCGAGAGCCTGGTGCGCGCCCGGTTCGCCCTTAAGCCAGTAGCCAGAGGCCTTGATCCTTTTCGGATTGAGGCCTTTGTCGTGCAGGTGCGCCCGCACCGTTCTGGCCCACTGCGCCTCTCCGGCAATCCACACTAGCGGATCGGCACCCAGGCTTAGGGCATCGATGGCGCCTAGCACATCATTGGCTTGCGCACGATAAAGCCAGCAAAAATCCGCCTTGGCCCGGGTGATCCAGGTCTGACGCTCTGCCGCATTTTCGACCATGGCCAGGACGGTTATCGCCTGACCCGCCGGGGCGCCTTCCAGACGACGGCCGATAGCCGGCAAGGCCGTTTCATCGCCGACCAGGACATAGTGAGCGAACGCATCCGGCCACACTTGCGAGCCGCGCGGGCCGCCAATGTGAAGCAAATCGCCGATCTTCGCTTGTAACGCCCATTGAGTGGCCGGTCCCGCCGGTTCATGCAGGGCGAAGTCGAGGGTCAGCCGCCCCTTGCTCACATCAAAGGCGCGCGGCGTGTAGTCGCGCATGACCGGCGTGTCTCCGCCCTGCGGATCGGGAAACAAGAGTTTCACATGATCATCAAAGCCCAGTGACTGAAACCCTTCCAGATCGCCACTGAGGATCAGACGCAGCATATTCGGTGTCAGTCGGATGCGCTCAGCAACCCGCAGTTCACGGCGGCGCAGTTCAAAGCGAACGCGCAAGGGCGTGCAATTGTCTTCAGCCATCTCACGACCTCTCAATACGGCGAGCCAGATCGTCGATACCATCGACAATGGCGTGCAGTTCGTCTTGCGTCAGTGGTCGCGCCGCGCGATTGCGCAGAGCTGCCTTGAGATTGTCCATGGCGCGAAAGATGGGCGCGAAATCCGGTCCTTCCGAGGCGCTTTGCGGGGCTTCGGCAAACAGACGCTCCAGTTCTTCGGCGCGTTCAGCCAAAAGGGCCGTTCCCGCTTCGGTGATGGTGGCGACCTTGCGGCCTTCAGCGTCGGGGGTGATGGTGATAAAGCCACCATCTTCCAGCCAACTCAGGGCCGGATAGACAATACCAGGCGACGGTGCGTACTGACCGTTGAAATGGTCGTCGATAGCGCGGATGAGTTCATAACCGTGGCTGGGCCTATCGCTGATCAGCCTGAGCAACACGAGCCGCAGGCCGCCATGCCCGAAACCGCGACCGCCGCGCCCACCCCGGCCATGCCGTCCGGGCCCGCGCTCACCTAACGGGCCGCCGCGGCCCTCTTCGGGCCAGCCGCGATGATGACCACCGCCCCGCCCGCGTCCAAAGGGAAAGTCCCTCATAATTCACATACCTTTCAGAGGTTGAAGACCTACCAGGACCACGGCAAAAGCCGTGTGTCTCTAATTTGTATTTAGATATATCTGAATTATGTTTGAAATAGGACTTTTATCATTCTTTGCGTAATGCCGCTTAAGACTATATAACTTCTATTATATACGAGAGTTCCAGATGATGCGTTTCAAGGTCACAACGGTAGGGGCTTCGGCGGGATTTATTCTGACCAAGGAAGCCATGGCCCACATGAAAATCAAAAAAGGCGACACCATCTATCTGACGGAAACACCAGATGGCGGTTTCCGGCTGACGCCCTATGACCCGGATTTTGAACGCCAGATGTCGCTGGCGGAAGAGATCATGCACGAAGACCGGGAAATCCTGCGTCAGTTGGCGAAATGACCGCGTGGCGATGGGTTCCGCGCGAAGTCGTCTTTGCCATTCATGATCGTCAACTGGCGGAACATGGGGGACTGGAAGGGGTCCGTGACGCCGGAATCATCGACCCAGCCATTGCCCGTGCTGCAAATCTGGTGGCCTATGGCCAACCGGATGCCGCTGACTTAGCAGCCGCCTACGCCTTCAGCATCGCCAAAAATCATGGTTTTAACGACGGCAAAAAGCGCACAGCATGGGTGGTGGCGCGTCTATTTCTGGCCGACAATGGCTATCGGCTGAGCTTCGATAAAGGGGACGCTATCCGTACTGTCGAAGATATGGCCGGCGGCAAAGTTTCCGAAACCAAACTAGCTGAGTGGTTTCGCGCGCGCTTGGGTTAATCCAATGCGTCTCGTTCTTTCTCCAGCGGCTCATTTACCACCACCTCATCCGGCGGTGAAATCACCACATAGCCCGCGCCGATATTCACCTCAGGCACGTTTTCGCGGGTGAACATCAGGTAGTAGCTGGCGCCACCTTTCGGCTGGATGTCGAGAAGATCGCCTGCGCCGAAATCTTCAACGCCTTTCAGCCGTCCGATCACGGACCCGTCGGTGCTACGCACCTCAAGGCCAATCAGGTCGGTTACATAGTAATCGTCCTCGCCCTCAACTTCGGGCAGGTCTTCGCGGCGCACATAGAGTTTGAGCCCCTTGAGCGCGTCGGCCTTGTCCTTGTCACTAATGCCTTCGGCCTTAACGACCAGAGCGCCCTTGTGGACACGCGCCGCCGTAATAACCAGCGCGGGTTCGCCTCGCGGGTTATAAAGGGGATTATATTCCAGTACGCTCAGCGGATCGTCCATATGGCTGATCAGCTTGAATTCGCCGCGCACGCCGAAGCTGGCGGCGACCTGGGCCACGAAAACCAGTTCCGTCATCAGAGAATGCTTTGGCCCGTGCTGGCCCAGTCGGCGAGGAAGGTTTCCAGACCCTTGTCGGTCAGGTCGTGCTGGAACATGGCCTTGATGACCGCGGGCGGCAGGGTGGCGCAATCGGCCCCCGCAATGGCGGCCTGAGCGACGTGGGTAGTGTTGCGCAAGGACGCGGCGAGGATGGCCGTTTCAAACTCATAATTATCGAACACGGTGCGGATGTCGCGGATCAGCTGCATCCCGTCTTCACCGCGATCGTCCAGACGCCCGACGAAGGGAGATACGAACGTCGCGCCGGCCTTGGCGGCCAGAAGCGCCTGCGTCACCGAGAAACACAGGGTGACATTGGTCATCAGACCCTGATCGGAAAAGACGCGCGTGGCTTTCAGGCCATCGACAGTGAGCGGCACCTTGATCACCACATTGTCGGCAATCTTGGCGAGCTTTTCGCCCTCGGCCACCATCTGCTCGAATTCCGTAGCCGCGACCTCGGCCGAAACCGGACCGTCAATCATGGCGCATATTTCCTTGGTGACCTCAAGGATATTGCGGCCTGACTTGGCGATCAGGGTCGGGTTGGTGGTCACGCCGTCGATCAGGCCCGTCTCATTGAGTTCGGCCAGAAGCGCGGTGTCGGCAGTGTCGGCAAAGATCAGCATGGTTTTTCCTTGGGCGTCTTTGTGTTTGGAGGCATTTGCGTGTATGAGGCCGCATTAATCCGTATAACAGAGCAAGTTCAAGTTTTTTTGCATGAGTAACGCCCCCGCCACTTCTGACGCCCCCAAGGTCGGTTTTGTCTCGCTTGGCTGCCCAAAGGCGCTGGTCGATTCCGAACGCATACTGACGCGCCTGAAAGGGGAAGGCTATGCCACGGCCGCCGAATATGCCGGGGCCGATGTGGTGGTCGTGAATACCTGCGGCTTTCTGGATTCGGCGCGCGACGAAAGCCTGAATGCCATTGGCGAAGCTCTGGCCGAAAACGGCAAGGTGGTCGTGACTGGCTGTCTGGGGGCCGAAGCCGACCTGATCCGCGAACGCTTTCCCAATGTCGCCGCCGTCACCGGCGCGCATCAGTACGAAGAGGTGATGGAGGCGGTGCGCCGCATCGTGCCCGCTAAGCCCGACCCCTTCCGCCCGCTGGTGCCGGAGAATGATCCGGGCGTAAGGTTGACGCCCAAACACTATGCCTATCTGAAGATTTCCGAAGGTTGCGACCACCGCTGTTCCTTCTGCATCATCCCCTCCTTGCGCGGTGATCTGGCCTCGCGGCCGGTTGATGAGGTCTTGCGCGAGGCCGAGGTTCTGGCCGCCAATGGCGTCAAAGAGCTGCTGGTCGTTTCGCAGGACACCTCGGCCTATGGGCTCGATATTCGCTATGCCGAAGGCCGCTGGCGCAATGATTACTATAAGGCGTCGTTCGAAGACCTGTCGCGGGGCCTGGGTGAATTGGGTATCTGGGTGCGGATGCACTATGTCTATCCTTACCCGCACGTGAACAGCGTCATCCCACTGATGGCCGAAGGCAAGATCCTGCCCTATCTGGATATTCCGTTCCAGCACGCCAGCCCGAAGGTACTGAAGGCCATGCGCCGCCCCGGTAATCAGGACAAGACGCTCGAGCGCATCTTAAGCTGGCGCGAGATCTGTCCGGATCTGACGCTGCGTTCGACCTTCGTTGTCGGCTTCCCGGGTGAGACCGAGGCCGACTTCAACCTGCTGCTCGACTGGCTGGAAGCGGCGCAGATCGACCGGGTTGGGGCCTTTGCCTACGAAAACGTCGAAGGCGCCGCCGCGCGCGACCTGCCAGACCACGTGCCAGAGGAGGTCAAACAGGACCGCCTGGCGCGCTTTATGGCTGTAGCGTCGCGCATCTCGGCGCAGAAGCTGCAAAACAAGGTCAGTCAGGTGGTCGATGTGCTGGTGGACGAAATCCGCTCAGACGGCGTCGCGGTGGCGCGCACCAAGGGCGATGCGCCGGAAATCGACGGCCATATCTACCTGAAAGGCTTTACCGGCCTGAGCGTCGGTGACTATGCGAGGGCCAAGGTGACGCGCGCCGATGCCTACGACCTGTGGGGCGAACCGGAAGGGCTTATCAAGCTCAACCGCGTGCCGACGGCGCGCCCGGCAGGCCGCACGCACCGGCTGATTTCGCGGATTTAAACCCGTACAGCCCCAAGCGTATCTATGTCTGCGCCCTCAATTGCCGCCAGATGTGCTTCAATTGTTTCGACAGGCCAGTCCCACCAACGCAGGGCCAGAAGATCGGCGATCACCTCATCGCTGAAACGCTTGCGTAATGTATTTGCTGGATTGCCAGCGGCAATCGTGTAGGGCGGTACGTCTCTGCTAACCACAGCACCCGTCGCTATGATGGCGCCGTCGCCTATAGTCACGCCAGGCATGATGATCGCCCCAAAACCTATCCAGACGTCGTTACCGACAGTGGTGTCTTTTGCCGGCAGCTCACCATAGTCAGCCATGCGTTCAGGATTGAAGATGCGGAAGGGATAGGTCGAAAAGCCGCTCATCGGATGATTAGCTGACGAGGTAATAAAGGTGGTACCGTGCGCGAACTGACAGAATTTCCCGATGGTTAGTCGCTCTTTGGAAAAGGGAAACAAATAGGGCGCCAGCACACTCAACGGATCGTCGGGCATCTGAAAATGGCTGAAATAGCTGTAATCCCCGGCACTGAACTGCGGGTGAGACACCGCCACGTTAAGGTGTACGGTGCTGGTCACTGACTGACCATCGGGCAGGGTGATGGGGTTACGCTTCGTAGCGTCCAGACCTATAAAACGAGCCATGGAACCCCTCTCTTAGAGCTATGCCCGAAAACCTGCCCCCCGTCAGGGTACCAGCCAGAAACCGAACCGTGAAATCGGGTGCGCGATATCTTTCAGCGGCCAGCCATGCTGCGCCGCTAGGGCCTTAAGCGTGCGTCGCGGGGCCAGCACCCAGCAACGTTGCGACAGGTGCCAGCCGTCTTGGCTGTGCGATTTCGGAATGAAATAGAGGTCGTGCGCGTCCATCTCGATACTGTCGATCTGATCCAGCGGCAGTGCCTTATGATCCGGAGAAATGAATTCGCGGCGTTCGGGGTCATAGCTGAACAGGGGCTTGTTCAGCACGCTCAGGCTGATCATGCCGAACAGCAGAAGGCCCAGAATCAACACCCCAATCCCCTTGCCTTGCGTTATCATAAGTGCCGCCCAGAAGGGCGAGATCAGCATCAGGGCGATGGTATAGGTGTTGAGCAAGGTCGCGCTCCAGCGCACCTCGACCACAGATGTTTCAGGCGTTTCGTCAGACTTCATACCTGATGCCATATCCTGAACCGAGGCAGCATTCCACCTGCATTTTACCATCCACACCTTGCAGCGACCTTGAGGAGGACGCATATCGGAAAAGCGGAGGAAGCGATGTCCCGGTTTATAGTGTTTGACAGCCCGTTCCTGCTGGGGTTCGATGAGACCCGCAGCCTGATCGAGCGCGTCAGCCGCGCTTCCGATAATTACCCGCCTTATAATGTCGAAGCCCTTTCGGCCAATCACCTGCGCCTGACCGTGGCGGTGGCGGGTTTCACCCCCGATACGCTGCGTCTCAGCCTGCAAGGGCCGCAACTGACGCTTCAGGCGTTCAAGGATCCGGGCAAGGAGCCGTCAGAAGCCGAACCGCGCGAATTCATCCATCGGGGCATCGCGCAGCGCGGGTTTACGCGCAGCTTCGTCGTCGGCGAAGGGTTTGAGGTCGAGGGCGCGGTAATGGAATACGGTTTGCTGCACATCGACCTCAAGCGGCCTCACGCGCCGGAGGATGTGCGCATCATCCCCATTAAAGCGCGGTGATTTCACCTATGCGCATTTAGTCGCACCAGCGAAAAACGCCTTGCGCGGGCTTGCGGCACAGAGTCATTACTTCCGGACAACCCGGAGTATGCGTTTATGAACGGCCAGATTTCCACCCCTGCCCAAGCGATGGACAGCGAAATCCTTGCGCGTATTCGCTGCCCTGATCTGCTGACGCGCATTGCCACGCCAGACCAGGCCGCCAGCCTGATCCACGACGGCATGACCCTCGGCCTGAGCGGTTTCACCCGTGCCGGTGACGCCAAAGCGGTGCCTTTGGCCCTGGCCGAGCGCGCTAAAACCCACCCTATGAAACTTACGGTCATTACCGGGGCCTCGCTGGGGCACAATACCGATAAACTGCTATATGAGGCCGGGCTGCTGGCACGACGGATGCCGTTTCAGGTTGACGACACCCTGCGTGCCGCCATCAATCGCGGCGAGGTGATGTTCATCGATCAACACCTGTCTGAAACGGTCGAAGCCCTGCGTTCGCGGCAGGTCGGCCCGGTCGATTTGGCGGTGATCGAGGCCGTGGCCATCACCGAAGACGGCGGCATCGTGCCCTCCACCTCGGTCGGCAACAGCGCCTCGTTCGCTATACTGGCGCCTAAGGTGATCATCGAGCTGAACCTCACCTATTCGGCGGCCATGGAAGGGATGCATGACATCTATATCCCGGCCAAACGCCCGTCGCGCACGCCCGTACCGGTCGTCACCTGCGACAGCCGCGTCGGCACGCCCTATATCCCCATCGACCCCGCCAAGATCGCCGCTATCGTCATCACCCGAGAGGGCGACAGCCCCGCCCGCGTCGCGACACCCGACCCGGCGACCACCGCCATCGGCGCGTATCTGGTCGATTTTCTGCAAAACGAAGTCAGGCAGGGCCGTCTGCCACCATCTCTCAACCCCATTCAGGCCGGCATCGGTGTTATCGCCAATGCGGTCTTAAGCGAGTTGAACCGCTCGGACTTTCATAATCTGCGCATGTATTCCGAGGTGTTGCAGGATTCGACTTTTGAACTGATCGATTCGGGCAAGCTGCTCTATGCCTCCGGCTGTTCGGTGACGCTAAGCGCAGCATGGGCGGAGCGCGTCTTCAATCACATTAACGCCTATCGCGATCGCATCATCCTGCGGCCACAGGAAATTTCCAACCATCCGGAAGTCATCCGCCGCCTCGGCATCATCGCCATCAATACGGCGCTGGAATTCGATCTTTATGGCAATGTCAACTCAACCCATGTCAGCGGAACCCACATGATGAACGGCATTGGTGGCTCGGGCGATTTCGCCCGCAATGCCTATCTGTCGATCTTCGTCGCCAAGTCGCAGGCCAAGGCCGGGGCCATATCCGCCGTAGTGCCTATGGCCAGTCACGTCGACCATACGGAGCACGATGTCGATATACTGGTGACGGAAAACGGACTGGCAGATTTACGCGGTCTGGCCCCGCGCGAACGGGCGCGTCAGGTCATCGCCCATTGCGCCCACGCCGATTTCCGCGACCTGCTGAACGATTATTTCGATCGCGCCTGCCGCGAGCGCGGTGGACAGACCCCGCACCTGTTGTCTGAGGCCTTGAGCTGGCACGAACGCTACCTTCGCACCGGCCATATGAAACCCTAAGCGCTCATATTGCAGCCCGGCATTTCGGCTCTATAGTGGTCGAATGTATCTGGGCCAGCTTGACGTCGCGATCCGGGCAGGGGCTAGCGTTACCATCCTGCTTCTGGCCTGGCTTCTGCTGGCCCAGCGCCGACAGGCTGGCCTGCCGGCCGTCCTGTTCGCACCCCTGGCCCTGTGCCTTACAGGCTTTGTTGTCACCAACAGCCCACTTGCTTCGCTGACCCCAACGGGGGTCATAGGCAGGCTCGCGCACACGGTGAGCGGCTTCACCGTCATCTTTCTATGGTGGTTCAGTCTGTCATGCTTTGACAGGCAGTTTCGCTTGAAAGGCGGCGTGTTGGGCGTTGGCCTGCTTTGGGCTACCATTGCAGCTCTTGATCGCGGACTTTTGGGGGACGCTTTTGCAGACAAGGACTTATCCCGTCTGCTTGTACCGCTTGGCTTTGCGATTGTGGGGCATCTCGTCTGGCGTCTTCTGGGCGAACGTCCAGGTGATTTGATTCCGCAACGTCAGGACGCGCGGATCAGGGTCGCTGCCCTCCTCGGCGGGATGCTGTTCATTGATCTGACGGCCGATACCCTTTTCGGATTTGCCTGGCGTCCGCTGGCCTTCGCCATGATCCAGAACGCGATGCTCCTGAGCTTTGGTCTATGGCTGACAAGCCAGCTATTGAGCGTGCGCTCCGGCGTCCTGACCTTCAGCGCCGGAACGAACGCCCCCTCCGCGACGGCAATACCTTTAAGACCAGACCTGCGCCCAGACGATGAACGCCATCACCGCCTGTTGTCCCTGATGGAAAAAGACCGCGTGTTCCTCGACCCCGAACTGAGCTTTGCCACCTTTGTTGCGCGCATGGGCACGTCGGAGCGCGCCGTGCGCACGCTGATCAATCAGGAACTGGGCTATGATCATTTCCGCACCTTCCTGAATCATTATCGGGTGGCCGAAGCGCGTCGCCTGCTCAGAGAGCGAGACCCGGCCGACAAGCTGATTGCAGTTGCGCTCGACAGCGGCTTTGCCTCTCTGGCCAGTTTCAACCGGGCCTTCCGCACCATCGAAGGGCGTTCGCCCAGCGACTTTCGCGCCGCTGTGCGTCGGGATGAATCGGGTGCATAGCTGGGTATTGAGGAACGAAAGGACGGCTTTTGAGGAGAGAGACTGGCTAAAAAGCCATAATCTGCGGGGCGTTTCAGACGATGGAGAGGTGCGCATGAACGGGTTGATGGGTTTAGGAGGGACACTGGCGATCCTTCTTGTGCTGGGAGCGGTGATAGGCCTTTTGGATCGACGTCACTTTTCGCCCCTGTGGCTATTGATCGCGGCCCTGCTGGTGGCTGTCAATGACGGCCTTCTCACCCGGGGTTACGGCACAATGCCCGACCTCATCGGTGGAGACTGGAACTGGCAAGGCAAGGGACTGGCCTTGGCCGCGACCCTCGCCCTGATGGCGTTTCCTGTGTTTGGTTTCCGCAATACCGGACTGACGCTGGGGTTAACACCAGACAGTCTTAAGAGCGTGTGGCCGCCGGCACTCCTGTACGCAGCCTTTTTCGTCGCTATTGCCGTAGTCTTTCCGGGAGGCAAGACCAATGCCGAAGAGATCGCCTTCCAACTGACCATGCCCGGCCTTGAAGAGGAACTCTTCTACCGCGGCCTTCTATTGTTCGCGCTCGATCGGGCGTTCACGGGCAGAAAGCGCTTTCTGGGCGTTGATTGGGGCTGGGGGGCGTTTCTGTCCTGTGTCCTGTTCGGCTTGACGCACGCCTTCGGCTTTTCGCACGGCCACTATTCTTTCGACGCCATTACAATGGCCCTGACGGCTATCCCCTCCGTCTTGGCTGTGTGGATTCGTCTGCGGACAGGCAGCGTGCTTCTGCCGGTGGTGCTTCACAACTTCGGCAATTCAATCTCACTCCTGATTTAGAGAGCGTTCGGAAACCGGGTTCGGCGAAGCCAAAAGCGTGAACGGTTTTTCCATAAAAACATCGCGACAAAAAGATTAAGAGCGAAATGGAATCTTCACTCCACGTCATTTCGCTCTGAAGCGGTGATAACTCAGGCCGCGTGGCTGGTTTCGGTGCGGTTGAGAAGCGCGTAGAGGGCATCGGCCGTATCGACCTGACGCAGTTGCTCGCGCAATTCCTTCTGACGCAGGATGCGCGACACCTTGGCCAGGGCCCGAAGATGCTCGGTACCGGCGTCTTCAGGCGCAAAAAGCGCGAAGATCAGATCGACCGGGACATCGTCGATGGCCTCATAACTGACCGGAGTTTCCAGACGAATGAAGACGCCGTGCATGCGGGTCAGGCCAGGCAGGGCGGCGTGCGGAACCGCTACGCCCTGACCCACACCGGTGGAGCTGAGCTTTTCACGCTCCAGCAGACCCTGGAGGATGGCATCGGCCTCAAGTCCGTAGGCCCCAAGCGTACGCTCTGCCACGTCAGCGACGATCTGCAAGGCATTGCGCTTGGAATTGGCGCTTACCGGCCCGGCTACACTGTTCCGGTCAAGCACTTCTGTGAGGAACATACCATATCCATCAGTTTGTGGGCACAGGACCGGTAGAGCCATGCGCGGTCATCCGCCGCTCGAACGGCGCTACGCGACCGCGCCAGCCCTTACAGACAGCGCCCGTTCAAGTCAACTTCGGCTCATTAGCCTGTTTATGAAATTTTCGCGGCAGCGCGTCCAGCCGAAGCACGTTTCGATTGAATCCGATCGAAACGTGCTTCGGATATTTCGCTTTGGCGCGCTTTTTATCCGGACAGTGGTCCCACTTTACGGAATGCGTTTCAGTGCGCCTTCCCATTGAGTTTCGGTTTGGTGCGTTCCGGGTCGATCCAGCCGATATTGCCGTCGGGACGGCGATAGAGCACCGACAGCCCACCATGCCCCGCGTTACGGAACATGATGACCGGGTAGTTGGAAAGCTCCAGCTCGGCCACGGCCTGAGACACACTCAGCGTGCGGATCGCCGCCTCGGTTTCCGCAATGATCATTGGCTGCGGCGGGCTGTTGTGATCCATGCCGTCGTCAAAATCGGTGTCGTCGTCAATCACGTCGCTGCCCTGAATAACGGTCAGCGGCGCCATTTCATGCTTGGTCGGCGCATTGGTCGGATAGTGGTCTTTTAGGCGGCGTTTATAGCGGCGGATACGCTTTTCCATGTGGTCGAGCGTGCCATCAAAAGCCGCATGGGCGTCACCGCCAAAAGCATGCGCAACAAGGGTCTGACCGGAGGCGAGGCGCACCCAGCAGTCGGCCTTAAACTGATGGCCCTGCTTCGAGATCGTCACTTCGGCGGACGCGCCGCCCCGATCAAAATATTTGGTGATACCCGCATTGAGTTCGGTTTCGATGCGCTCCTGAAGCGCGGCACCCAATTCAACTTTTTTCCCGGTAACCTGTATTTGCATGGCGATAACTCGCTCCTTTAATCTGCAAAGACGTCGCCACACTGGAGGGTGGGCGACCTTGAGCCCCAGCCGTGTTTACGGACCGTGGTCCGTCTTCGACTGTACGCTTCTGGGTCCAGATGAAAAATCAAGAAAATGTGTAGGGCCTGCGACCCTAAAACGCAGGCTTCGCCTTGAATTTTAACGGTTAATTACCCACAAACTGCGCCAACGATTGCGCACGTCTACCTCTTGCGCAGGCAGCTCTTTGGGCCCGTGCTGTTCGGCGTATGGCCTAGGTCTAGCGGATCATGCGCTTGCGCTCGACCGAAGACGGGATGCGCAAGGCTTCTCGGTACTTAGCCACGGTGCGGCGGGCAATATCGACACCGGCTTCCTTGAGGATTTCGACGATACGGTCGTCCGACAACACCTCGCCCGATGCCTTTTCGCCCTCGATCAGGTGCTTGATCTTGTGGCGCACCGACTCGGCGGAGTGGGCCTCTGAGCCGTCGGCGGCCGCAATGGCCGAGGTGAAGAAGAATTTGAGTTCAAACACGCCGCGCGGGGTCGAGATATATTTATTGGTAGTGACCCGCGAAATGGTCGATTCGTGCATTCCCACGGCCTCAGCCACGGTTTTAAGGTTCAGCGGGCGCAGGTGCTCAACACCATAGACGAAGAACCCATCCTGCTGACGCACGATTTCCGCCGACACCTTGAGGATGGTGCGCGCGCGTTGATCCAGGCTCTTGATCAGCCAGTTGGCCTGCGACAGACATTCGGTGAGGTAGGTCTTTTCCTGATCCGAACGGGCTGAGTTCACCACCTTGGCGTGATAGCTCTGATCGACCAGCACGCGCGGCAGGGTGTCGCTGTTGAGATCGACACGCCAGCCACCCGACAGGTCCTGACGCACAAAGACATCGGGCACCACGCCGGCCTGCGGTTCGGCACCGAAGGCTGCCCCCGGACGGGGGGTCAGGGCCTTCAGTTCACGGATCATCTCCGCCAGATCTTCGTCATCGACACCACAGACACGGCGCAGCGCGCTCAGATCGCGGCGCGCCAGAAGCTCCAGGTTGTCGATCAGCGCCGCCATGGCCGGATCGAAGCGATTACGCTCGATCAGTTGCAGTTTCAGGCATTCGGGAACAGAACGGGCCATCACGCCGGTCGGCTCAAAGCCCTGACAGACACCCAGGACCTTTTCGATCAGGGCCATGGAACAGCCGAGGCGTTCGGCGATTTCCGTCAGATCGGCGCGCAGGTAGCCGCCTTCATCCACGGCGTCAATTAAGATTTGCGCTACTGCCATTTCAGGGGCGCTGAAACCGGCGATCAGGGCCTGATCCATCAGATGTTCAGCCAGCGTCTTATCGCGGCTCATAGCGCGGTCGAGCGTATCGCCGTCGCCATCGAAACCACCGCCCTTGCCGGCGCGGCTCCAATCGACCATCGGACCCTCGCCCATGTCGGCAGACGCCACGGGTTCACGCACCGTCGGCTCATCGTCGCCATAGACGTCGCCTTCAGAGGCGTCGAGATCGGAATTGGCCTGCTGGGTATCGCGGTCCGACAGCTCCAGTTCGCCGCGTTCCTCGCGGGGCATGTCGTTGTCATTATCCGGTGTGTCGGGGCCGCCTTCGCCGTCTTCGCGGAGCAGAAGGGGGTTGCGCTCCAGCTCGGCCTCGACCACGGCCTCCAGCTCGAGATTCGACAATTGCAGAAGCTTGATCGCTTGCTGCAACTGGGGCGTGATGACGAGCCCCTGCCCTTGTCTAATTTCCAGCCTTTGACCTAATGACATGCGCCGGACGTTAGACGTTAAGACCT
Organism: Asticcacaulis sp. DW145; assembly: GCF_037101385.1. Lineage (NCBI taxonomy): Bacteria > Pseudomonadati > Pseudomonadota > Alphaproteobacteria > Caulobacterales > Caulobacteraceae > Asticcacaulis > Asticcacaulis sp. DW145. The sequence goes on from NZ_AP029024.1 coordinate 46,506, forward strand.
TAAATTAGGTTAACCCCTTTCCACAGGCCGGAAAAAACCAGGAAAAGCCGTGGAAAAGGGATCAGAGCCCGCTATCGAGAGGTAGGAGAGTTTTCGACAAAACATCCAGGCAGACAGATATTCAGAGCAGGATAACGCGTCCATAGACGTTCATCCCGTTCTATCCGTCGAAATCCTCACCCAGATAGACCCGGCGCACTTCGGGGTTATGACGGATCTCGTCCGGCGTACCTTCGAAGAGGACTTCACCAGAGTGGATGATCGAAGCGCGGTCGATAATGTCGAGTGTTTCGCGCACATTGTGGTCGGTGATCAGGATACCGATACCGCGATGTTTGAGATAGCCCACCACGTCGCGGATGTCGGAAATGGCAAGTGGGTCGATACCCGCAAAGGGCTCGTCGAGCAGGATGAAGGACGGATCGCCGGCCAGAGCACGTGCAATTTCCACGCGGCGGCGCTCACCGCCGGACAGGGCCGTCGCCGGCGATTTGCGGATATGGGTGATGTGCAGTTCTTCGAGCAGACGCGTCACCTCGGCTTCAATTTCCGAACGGTTTTTGAGCCGCAGTTCCAGTACAGCCTGAAGATTTTGTTCCACACTCAGACCGCGAAAGATCGACGATTCCTGTGGCAGATAACCGAGGCCCATGCGCGCGCGCTGATACATGGGCTGAGCCGTAATGTCGTGGCCATCCAGACTGATGGTGCCGTAGTCGGGCTGCACCAGACCAGTGATCATGTAGAAGCAGGTCGTCTTGCCGGCGCCGTTGGGCCCGAGCAAACCCACGGCCTCGCCGCGACGCAGGGTTAGCGAGACGGTCTTGACCACCGCCCGCTCCTTATAGGACTTGCCTATGCCTTCGACACGCAGGCCGTCAGCGGTTTCGGGGACGTCAGCGATGCGAATATCGGCGGCGCTGCGGACGTCCAGCGTGGGAAGGGTGACCATTACTGCGACTTCTTTTGCTGATCCGGATAGAAGACCCCGCGCACACGGCTCTTGCTGCCGGTGGTCGGCACGCCGTCCATACTCGATTTTTTGGCCCCGACATTATAGACGAGGCGGCTGCCTTCCATCACGTTCTGACCCTGTTTAAGGACCACATTACCGGTCAGCACCAGCGTGTCGGTGCTCTTGGTATAGACCGCGCGGCTGCCCGTCATCACCTGATCGTCCACAACGTAATAGACATTGCCGAGTGCTTCGGCGGTCGAGAGAACGTCCCATTTGCCGGTCGCCTGATTCTGGCCGTAGGTAACAGTGACCTTATCAGCCCGCAACCGGGACGTATCCTGAAGAAATTCGACACTACCCGTAAAGACGGCGGTATGGTTGCCTTCGTCCGCTTCGAACGTATCGGCGGCATAGGCGATGGGGCTGTCCTTGGTCGGCGCAAACTGCGCCCACGCCACCGGCGCCGCCAGCAAGGCGGCCGCCCCCATCACCCACACGGTTGTCCTGATCTGCATGGCCGGATACATCCCTCAAATAAATGTCAGTCTTCGCCGCCCGAAAGCGTGCCGGTCACCTGCTGACCCGGCTTGCCGTAAAATACCACCTTGCGCCCGTTTTGCTCGACGCGAAAGCCCTGGGCATTGACGCTGCCGGTCTGCCAGCGGCCTTCGACCGGCGCATCGCCGCTGATTACGGCATTTTGCAAATCGACGTCCGCCGCCTGGGTGCGCAGCGCCATACCGTTGCCCGACGACAGGGTCACGTCCTTGTTGACGGTGAAACGGCGCCGGGTGTCATCATACACACCGGCCGCCCCCTCCAGAGACGACGGGCGGCTGTTTTCCGACCGGATTTCCAGACGCGGCGCGGTTAGGCTGACGATCTGCGAATTCCGCCCCTTACGCACCGCCTCAAGACCGCGCATCTCATAGCGCTCACCGTTGCGGCTGCGGTCGGTATAAAAGGGGTTGGTCATGCGGATGTCTTCACCACTGGTGGTGTACACATTCATCGAATTGATGACGCTCTGTACCACGATCCACACGATCATAAGCCCGATCATGCCGATAATGAGGCCAGGAAAGATGAGACGAAGACGCGCGATCTTGCGCGAACGCTTTTTCCACGCCAGCGCCTGAACGTTCAGGCGGTGACGGTCGGCAGCAGTGTCGTGCGTCGCGGTGTCGATGGCCGGCATGGCGGCGGTAATCCTTGTCAAGGGCGCTCACGGTTCAGATCGCGCCATGTCTCCAAACGTCGGAGCTCGACGTCGGAGGGCGGGTTTTAGCTCCACGAGTGGGCGAATATATCCGTATCTTCCCAGCCTGCCAAATCCAGTTTGACGCGGTGCGGCAGAAAATCAAAGCAACCCTGCGCCAGTTCGGCGCGGCCTTCGCGCGACAGCATAGCATCGAGCTTTTCCCGAAGCGCATGGAGGTGCAGAACATCGGACGCCGCATAGGCCAGTTGTTCCGTCGAGAGCGTGGCCGCCCCCCAGTCCGAGCTTTGCTGCGCCTTGGAAATATCGACGGCGAGCAGTTCACGCACCAGGTCCTTCAGACCGTGGCGATCCGTGTAGGTGCGCGCCAGCTTGGAGGCGATCTTAGTGCAATAGACCGGCGTGGTAACGACGCCCAAATGCAGCAGGAACATGCCGATGTCAAAACGCCCAAAGTGAAACAGCTTCAACACCTTCGGATCGGTCAGCAGGGCCTTGAGATTGGGACAGTCATAGGTCGGTCGATTAAGCCGTACCACATGCGCATCGCCGTCGCCCGCCGACAACTGCACAACACACAGGCCGTCGCGCCCGAAGCGCAGGCCCATGGTTTCGGAGTCGATGGCCACCACCGCGCCAAGATCCAGGCCGGTGGGAAGGTCGCCTTCATGATAATGGATGGTCACGCTCTCAAAACCTCTGACGATTGTCCTGATGTTCGCCTAAGCCATAGGCCGTGCGCCGTCAATTCCTGTCGGTAGACAGGTCTGCGAAACCGATTGTTCGTGCCCATGTGTCTGACACCCCTTGTCACGACGCGCGGCTTCGATCAAATGCGCAGTCAAACACATAAGACGTTTAACAGTATCAGGGTCAGTCGATGCCAGCACACCCCAAGACGGACAAGGTAACGAAGGCCGCCGGCCTGCGAACCATTGTGGCGGCGTCCGCCGCCGGGACGACATTCGAATGGTATGACTTCTTTATCTTCGGGGCCCTGACCTCGATCATTACCAAGAACTTCTTTACCGGGCTTGATGATACCACCGGCATGATCCTGGCGCTTTTGACCTTCGCGCTGGGGTTTCTGTCGCGGCCCTTCGGCGCGCTGCTGTTCGGTCACATTGGCGACCGCAAAGGACGCAAAGGCACATTTCTCTACACTATTTTGCTGATGGGCATGGCCACGGTTCTGATCGGCTTCCTCCCCACCTATGAACAGGCGGGGATATGGTCGCCTTTGCTGTTGGTCGCCCTGCGTATTCTGCAGGGTATCGCCATGGGCGGTGAATATGGCGGAGCGGTGGTCTATGTTGCCGAACACGCCCCGGCCGACAAACGTGGTGCCTACACGGCGTGGATTCAGGCCTCTGCCTCTCTGGGCCTCGTCATCGCCTTGCTGGTCGTCTTTTTGACCCGTACCATCATCAAGGAAGAGGCCTTCGGCGCGTGGGGCTGGCGCATTCCCTTCATTGTTTCATCGGTCCTTCTGGCCATTTCGGTTTATATCCGCGCCAAGACCGCCGAAAGCCCGGCCTTCCGCGCCCTGCACGACAGCGGCAACGTCTCCAAGGCCCCGTTCAAGGAGGCCTTCGGTCAGTGGTCCAACCTGCGACAGGTGCTAATCGCCTTGTTCGGTTTCATGACGGCGCAGGGCGTCGTGTGGTACACTACCTTCTTCTACACTCAGGTGTTTCTGGAAAAGAGCGTCAAGCTGGCGCCCACCACCGTCAACCTGCTGGTGATGGGTATTTCGATCGTCAGCGCGGTGCTCTATGTCTTCTGGGGCAGCCTGTCGGACCGCGTGGGACGCAAACCGGTTATGATCCTGGGCATTGCCATTGCTGTCCTGAGTTTTGTGCCCGGCTTCCACCTGATGGCGCGCTTTGCCAATCCGGCGCTTGACGATGCCGTCAACCGCACGCCGGTGGTCATCTTCGCCGACGCGCGCAAATGTTCGGTGCAGTTCGATCCCGTTGGGAAGGCGCAATTCACCTCCTCCTGCGACCTTGCGAAATCACTGGTGACCAGCCTGGGCGTACCCTATGTCAACAAACCAACTGAGCCGGGGGCGACGTTTGCCACGGTGCAGATCGGTCAGCGCACCGTAGCGGTTCAATCGGGTGACACCCTGTCAAAGGCCGATCTGGCAACGCTGAAAACCAACGCGCTGACCGATCTTAAGGCCGCGCTGAAAGCGGCGGGCTATCCCGAAGCCGCCGATCCCAAACGGGTCAATATTCTGGGCATTTTTTCGGTCCTGTTTGTCTTTACCGTCGGGGCGACGGCCCTCTATGGCCCCATGGCCTCGGCCCTGGTGGAGATGTTCCCCACCCGCATCCGCTACACAGCCCTGTCCCTGCCCTATAACATCGGGACCGGATGGTTCGGGGGGCTTCTGCCTGCCATTTCCTTCGCCATGGTGGCCGGTTCCGGCAATCTGTTCTTCGGCCTGTGGTATCCTGTGATCATCGGCGCCACAGCCATCGTCGTCGCGCTCATCTTTATGAAGGAAACGCGCGGGCGCGATCTGCATACCATGGAAGACTAGTTAGGAAGCCGATGTTCGGAAAATTCGCCTCAACGGCGAAAAAACACGGAAATGTGCATTGAGTTTTTCCACAACCGTGTCATTATTCCCACAGCTCCGGACGGAGTGTAAACGGCGGCATTGACGTCTCCTGTGTGCGTTTTTCCCTTTATCTCTTCGTGTTATGTGCCAAACATCTGACCCGGTCAGTCTCACTGACCGGGTTTTTTTATGCGTCAGGAAGCCCTTATGCGTTTGTCGATTGCCTCATGGAACATCAACTCTGTGCGACTGAGGATTGATCAGGTCATACGTTTTCTCGACTTGGCGCGTCCGGACATCCTGTGCCTTCAGGAAATCAAGTGCCAGAACGGTGAGTTTCCGCGTGAGGCGTTTGAGGAAGCGGGCTATCCGCACATCTTTGTCACTGGTCAGAAGGGGTGGCACGGGGTAGCGCTGGTGTCAAAACAGCCGTTTGAAACCAACGAAATCCTGCCCTTCTGCCGCCGGGGTGAAGCGCGCGTTCAGGGGATAAAGGTAGCCGGCATAGACCTTTGGAATTTCTATATTCCGGCGGGTGGCGATGTCCCCGACCGGGAAGCCAATGACAAGTTCGATCATAAACTTGAATTTTATGAACGCCTGACCGCGTATTTGAAATCCCGCAATCCCGATGCACCCCTTCTGATCGCCGGCGACCTCAATATCGCACCCGGTGAAAACGACGTGTGGAGCCACCGTCAGATGCTGAAGGTGGTCAGCCATACCCCGCCTGAGCTGGAGGCGTTCGCCAATCTGATGGACGCGGGCGGCTTTCACGACGCCTTCCGCGAACTGTGGCCGGAACCGCAAAAGCTGTTTACCTGGTGGAGCTATCGCGCCGCCGATTTCCGCAAGTCCAATCGCGGGCTACGACTCGATCACCTGCTAATCAATCCCGCCTTGAAGGCGCGTATCACGTCGCCTATAGCCGCCATTATCCACGACCGCGTCCGCGAATGGGACCGGCCGTCGGATCACGCCCCTATTCAGATCGAGTTCGACCTATGACCGAAGACGCCCTGCCGGCAGAAGCCGGGCTACCCGCCGATATTCTGGCCAAGGCCGATTTCCGTTACAATGAATATGCCTGGAGGATCAAAGACATCCCCGAAGTTATCCGCGCCGCAACCAGGGCCGGATTTATGAGTCTGGGCGGCCAACTTCAGATCCGCATTCCGGACGCCATCGGCGAATGTCACTGGGTCGAAACCGACCCGGCGGGTTTGGCTCCGGCTGACCTGCCTTGGGCAGTGCGTATCCGCATGGTTGAGGAGCTGGCGCTACAGGACTGGGAAGAACTGAAAGCGCATTACGACTTCGCCGAGCAGGTCAGACTGGCCTTTCCGGCGGTACTGGAACCCTATCTGGCCACGGGCGGTAAGCTGGAAGATGCCCTATGGTTTACGTGGTACGTCATTGACGAGGAAAATGAGCGCCAGCACCGCGAAGCGGAGGGATTGGAAGAATAGCCCTCTCCCCATACCTCGGCAAAGGGAGAAGGGTCAGCGTAGCTCCTTGCGTACCATCAGCTTCAAACCCGACCAAACGTCGCTGACGGCGCAGACCTTCACATCGACAAAGCCCAGCGGTAGACAGACCTCGCGGATAACGTCTTCAGTAATATCGGTGGGCACTTTTGAAGCCCTCTTGGGCCACGATACCCAGACCATGCCGTCTGGTCTCAGGGCCCTACGCCAATGCGTCAGCGCCGCTTCCAGAATTGCACGCTCATTGGTGAAAATGTGCACCAGTTCCGGGTCATCAGCCCCGAACTCCACACCGTCGGGTAACGGTTCAAGCCAGTTGTTATAGTCTTCCGGTGCGCCGACTAAAACCGCACGCATACCCGGTTTGTAACCGAGTTTCCTGGCCAAAGGTGTGCCGGAGTATCCTGCGCTGGATTTAGTCATTGATGTCCCAGCCTTCATAAACCCCTTTGTTGACTTGGACATCATGATCCCAGCGCCACCGTGCGTCCCGCAGAGATTGTCTTTCGGCCATCATTAAAAGGGTGATGGTGACGCGCCACAGCGTCTGATCTGCGTCCAGAGACAGTGTCAAATCCGCCTGAGACTTCACACTGTCCAGAAAAGTCTGCGCCTTTTCTTCTGAAGGAAAGCTGTATCGAAAACGCAATCGCTGAGGCTTTGTCAGATCGAAACCATCGCGCCAAAAAGAATAGGACCTAGCGTAATCATCATCATTGTAAATACTTATCGAATAAGTCTTTACACGATTAAAACCAAAGAACCGTGTCCCCCAGCGAATTAGCCAAGATACGACCAGAAAGCCCGCAATAAGTGCGGCTGTTATCCAAATCGTCTCCCACACAGCTTTTCCCCCAACAAAAAACCGGGACCATCAGGCCCCGGCTTTCTAAAACTGCAACCTGTACCCACCCGCGTCAGTCATCAGCAGACGGGCATTGGCCGGATCAGGCTCGATCTTTTGGCGCAGACGATAGACATGGGTTTCCAGCGTGTGCGTGGTCACCCCGGCATTATAGCCCCACACCTCGGTCAGCAGTTCTTCGCGTGAAATCGGCTTGCCGCCGGCGCGATAGAGGTATTTGAGGATGTTGGTTTCTTTTTCGGTCAGGCGGATCTTCTTCTGCACCTGATCGATCAGCAATTTGAGCGCCGGTTTGAATTCGTAAGGCCCGATGCGGAAGGTCGCGTCTTCGGACGTTTCGTGGCTGCGGACCTGAGCGCGGATACGCGCAAGTAGGACGGCAAAGCGAAACGGCTTGGTGACATAGTCATTGGCCCCCGCATCCAGCCCCAGAATCTGATCGGAATCAGACGCCGCCCCGGTCAGCATGATCACCGGCGTGGTCAGGCCAGATTTACGCAACAGGCGGCAGGCTTCGCGCCCATCCATATCCGGCAAATCAACATCCAGCAGGATCAGGTCGGCATTAATGGTCTTCCCAAGGCGGATGCCTTCGGTGCCGTTCGATGCCTGTGTGACCTTGAACTCTTCGTGAAGTTCAAGTTGTTCGGCCAGCGCCTCGCGCAGTTCGTCATCGTCATCAACGATCAGCAGGGTTTTTTGTTGCACCTTAATCCTGTAGCGTTGTGGGTGTTTTTTTCAGTTCAGGGTGTAAACCGGCCTATGGTCAAGATTTTTACCGCATACGCCGAGGGTTTTCTAGTCTTAAACTCAGATAGGGTGCATTGCGCGCTGGGTAAAGGGGGCGTTGTTCCGGCGGCCGACAAAAGAGAAGGCGATCTGCGCTCGCCGCTCGGGATGTGGCCAGTGCGTTATGTCTGGTACCGTCCGGACCGCCTGCCCGTGCCGGAAACCGTCCTTCCGGTAAAGGCCCTGTCGCCCGATGACGGCTGGTGCGACGATGTAAGCAGTAATCTTTATAATCTGCCCGTCAAACTACCCTTTGATGGATCGCACGAAACGCTGTGGCGCGAGGATCATGTCTATGACCTGATCGTGGTGCTGGGTCATAATGACGACCCGCCGGTCAAGGGGCTGGGCTCAGCCATATTCCTGCATCTGGCGCGTGAGGACTATTCCGGCACCGAAGGTTGCGTGGCGCTCAGTCTGGACCATCTGCGCGAACTGCTGAAAACGGCCGACGCCGAAACCTATGTGGAGATAAGCCGATAATCTCCGCCGTTGCCAAGGCATGGAGAAGCGATTCAGCGCTGACCGAAAATCGCCGTGCCTACGCGGATCTCGTTCGATCCGAAGCGCAGGGCCGTTTCGAAGTCGTCACTCATTCCCATGCTGAGATGCCCGATGCCGTTGCGCTCGGCGATCTTGCGTAACAGGGCGAAATAGGGACCGCGCGGTCCTTCGACCGGCGGAATACACATCAGGCCGCGCGGCTCCAGCCCATAGCCGCGCACTGTCGCGATAAAGGCGTCGGCTTCAGCCGGCAAAATCCCGGCCTTTTGCGCTTCTTCTCCGATATTGACCTGCACATAGATGTGCGGTGAGCGACCCTGCTTTTGTGCCTCATCAGAGATGGCACGGGCGATCTTTTCCCGATCAACGCTTTCGATAATATCGAAAAAAGCAACGGCATCGGCGGCCTTATTGCTTTGAAGCGGGCCGATGAGGCACAAGGTCAGATCGGGATATTGATCCTTTACCGGCCTCCAGCGTTCCATGGCTTCCTGCACACGGTTCTCGCCAAATCGCCGATGGCCAGCCTCCAGCACCGGGCGTATAACCTCCCAGGGCTGGTTTTTGGACACCGCGGTTAGGCAAGCGGAATCTTCCGGCCGCCCGGTCAGTTTCAGCGTCTTGTGCAGACCTTTGACAATACGCGCGTAATTTTCCGCCGAAGGTGAAGATGACATACCGAATCCGCTACGCCTTTCTGATGAACCGGGCCAAAGACATAGCCCGCCACGCACATATGTCCAGTGCGAACGGGCGCGACCTGCCTCCTCTGTTTTACCTGACTGATCCCAAACGCACACCGCATCCGGAAGAGATTGTCGCGCAGCTGCCTACCGGAGCGGGTGTGATCTACCGCCATTTCGGTGACCCCCATGCCGAGGCCCATGCCCGTGTCTTACGCACCCTGTGCGACGACAACGGCGTGAGACTTCTGATTGGGCAAGACGACGCTCTCGCCGAAGAGGTGGGGGCCGACGGAGTGCATCTGCCGGAACGGGCACTGTCAAAAGGGCCGGATATACGCGAACGGCACCCGCACTGGCTGATTACCGGCGCCTGTCACGGCTGCGAGACTTTAGATTTGGGAGAGGTCACAGCGCTGGATGGCCTCTTCATTTCACCGATTTTCACCAGTCAGAGCCCGTCGGCAAAGGATGTCGCGCCTCTGGGCGTGAAGGGCATCCAGATGTTCTGCGACCTCAGCCCGGTACCGGTTTTGGGTCTAGGGGGGATCCGTGCAGACAATGCCGATCAGTTGACGCACTCCGGACTGGCCGGTTTTGGCGCGATCGACGCGTTTCAGCTTAAATGATCAGAACTTGAATGTGGTTTCCAGACGCACGCGGGGCTGGTCCTTATCGGCCGCCGGATCGCGCGGTTGCAGCGACTTGGTCTTTTCACCGAAGCCGACCGTACCGCCCACGCGAACGGAGGGCGAGATCTTATAGAAGGCACCCGCGTCCACATCGTTCCAGCCGGACGGGCGTGCGTCGTCCTGGTTGAGATCGAGTTTCAAACCCCAGCGGCCTTTGACGGACCACTGATAGATTTTCGACTGCTGGCGGCTAGCGACCGTGGTATCGGTGGAAATTGTGCTGAGGCTGAGCGGCGCGGAGCTTTCGCTGGCTTTGGGCTTACTGTTCTGGCTATTAAGCGCATAGGCAGGCATGGAGGCGACGAGCGCCACGGCCATAACCGATACCCCTGCTGCAATAACCCGTTTCATAACACTGCCACATTAGACGATCGGCCCGGAGGCCAGCCACGCTCACTAATCAAGGACACGCCATATATGGGTGATATGACGGATTTATGAAACCGCCGTCAGCACCGTTTTTTAGCCTGTCCAACCATAGCCTGCACCCTGATTTGGGCACAGATATGTTACATATCGCTTAAAAGCCTGTACCGACGAAATCAATAGTGATCGACGTTATTTGGCAAAGCTGTCAAATTCGCTCAAAAGATGTGATCAAATAGACACGCCGTCTGGCATCCGAAGAGATTCACATTTCGAACCGAATGCGACTTTGCCGCACAACTGCCGCGATTGGGTGCCAGCCTGCCCCGGATTTCGCTCGCGCGCCTCCTGTCGGGAGTCTGGCGAGGCGGGCAAGGCAGGGGCCGGGGGACAAGGAAAGGCTTGTCATACCCCCGTTTGCTCATGCTATAGAGCGGTTAACAGGCCGGGTGCCCATCTGCCTTTCCGGAAGGTGGCGCGTCGGGACAGAATTCGGAGTGGACGACACACTATGAAGACGATCAAGAAGGCGGCTCTGATTACGCTGGCCGCAGCCCTGTCTCTGAGCCTGACGGGCTGCCTGAGCTTAGGCAAGAAGAACGAGACGACCATCGACGCTAAGGCCGAAAAGCGCGGTTTCCTGGGTCTCGGGGGTGCCAAGCCGATCAGCGAACAGGCCAACGCGACGATCGGCGTCAACTCTTATCTGTGGCGCGCCTCGCTCGACACCATTTCGTTCATGCCGCTGGCCTCCGCCGATCCGTGGGGCGGCATCATCGTCACTGACTGGTACGCCAACCCGGAAAAGCCGGATGAGCGTTTCAAGGCCACGGTCTATATCCTTGATACCCGTCTGCGCGCAGACGCTCTGAACGTCTCGCTGTACAAGCAGGTCAATACGGGCGGTCAGTGGGTGGACGCCAGTGTCTCGGCCCAGACCCAGATCGACATCGAAAACGCTATTCTGACGCGCGCGCGTCAGCTGCGTCTGTCCAATGTGAAATAAGCCCTTCTCCGGCTGCAAAATTAAGGGCGTTCGGGCTTTGACCCGGACGCTCTTTTTGTTTATGCCGGACGCCTGTTTTTCGCGCCAATCGCGCTAAAGGTCCGTTGATGTCCCGCTACAATCCCAAAGAGTCCGAACCGAAACAACGCGCCCGCTGGGATGCCGCCCAGACTTTCCTGACCCGGTCGAAGGAGCAGGCTGGCGACAAGCCGAAATACTACGTCCTTGAGATGTTCCCCTACCCGTCCGGCCGCATCCATATGGGCCATGTGCGCAACTACGCCATGGGTGACCTGGTGGCGCGCTTTAAACGCGCGCGCGGTTTCAACGTGCTGCACCCGATGGGCTGGGACGCCTTTGGTATGCCGGCGGAAAACGCGGCCATGGAACGCGGTATCCACCCGAAGGGGTGGACCTACGACAATATCGCCAGCATGAAAGCGCAACTTCAGCGCCTGGGCCTGTCGATCGACTGGACGCGCGAATTTGCCACCTGCGACCCCAGCTATTATGGCAAGCAGCAGAAGTGGTTCCTAGACCTGCTAAAGCACGGCCTCGTTTACCGCAAGGAGTCTCAGGTCAACTGGGACCCGGTGGACAACACAGTTCTGGCCAATGAACAGGTCATCGACGGCAAGGGCTGGCGTTCCGGTGCTGTGGTCGAAAAGCGCAACCTGACCCAATGGTTTCTAAAGATCACGCAGTATGCCGATGATTTGGTCGAAGGGCTTTCGACGCTTGACCGCTGGCCGGACAAGGTGCGCCTTATGCAGGCCAACTGGATCGGCCGCTCCAAGGGTCTGAAGTTCAAATTCAACTTCGCGGGCGACGTCGCGCACGAACCTCTGGAAGTCTATACCACCCGTCCGGACACCCTGTTCGGCGCGGGCTTCGTCGCCGTGGCCGCCGATCATCCACTGGTTAAGGCCCTGCCTGTGACCCCGGAACTGGACGCCTTCCTCGATCAGGTCAAAAAGGGCGGTACGACACAGGAAGAGATCGACACCGGCGAAAAGCTTGGTTTCAACACCGGTCTGAAGGTCGTGCATCCGTTCAAGGCGGGTGAGACTCTGGACGTGTGGATCGCCAACTTCGTCCTGATGGGCTACGGCACCGGAGCCATTTTCGGCTGCCCCGCCCACGATCAGCGCGACCTTGACTTTGCCCGTAAATACGATTTGCCGGTGCGCGAAGTGGTGCTGCCAGCCGATGCCGATGCGGCCAGCTTCAAGGTGGAAACCGAGGCCTATACCGGTCCCGGCACGATCTTCAATTCCGAATTCCTCGACGGTCTGGACATCGAAACCGCAAAGGCGACGGCGATTGAAAAGATCGAGTCCATGGGTCACGGCGAAGGCGCCATCATCTATCGCCTTCGTGATTGGGGCGTGTCGCGCCAGCGCTACTGGGGTTGCCCCATCCCGGTCATCCATTGTGACGACTGCGGCGTCGTGCCGGTGCCGGACGACCAGTTGCCCGTTACCCTGCCCGAAGACGTGACCTTCGACGTGCCGGGCAACCCGCTGGATCGTCACCCGACCTGGAAGCATGTCAATTGCCCCCACTGTGGCAAGTCGGCGCGCCGCGAAACCGACACGCTCGACACCTTTGTGGATTCGTCGTGGTATTTCGCGCGCTTTACGGCTCCCGACGCCTCAGAGGCCATTCGCAAGGCCGATGCTGACTACTGGCTGCCCGTTGATCAGTATATCGGGGGTATTGAGCACGCCATCCTGCACCTGCTCTATTCGCGCTTTATCACCCGCGCGCTCAACACCTGCGGCTATTTGGATGTGAAGGAGCCGTTCGCCGGCCTGTTTACCCAAGGTATGCTGACGCACGAGACCTATAAGACAGCTTCAGGCGAGTGGGTTGATCCGTCAGACGTCGAAGTCACCAGCGAAGGCAGCAAGCGTAGCGCCATCAAGCTGTCCACCGGCGAAGCGCTGAAAATCGGCGACGTCGAAAAGATGTCTAAGTCGAAAAAGAACGTCGTCGCTCCGGAAGACATTTTCGACACCTATGGCGTCGATGCGGCGCGTTTGTTCGTGTTGTCCGACTCCCCGCCTGAGCGCGATGTGCAGTGGACCGCATCGGGCGTCGAAGGCTCGTGGCGCTTTACATCACGCGTGTGGGCGGAATTCGACAGCCTGCCTGAGGGTGATGTTCCGGCTACGGACGAAGCCGCCGCGCTCGAGCTGCGCAAGGTGGCGCATAAGTCTGCCAAGGCCGTGACCGAAGGCTTCGAAGGCTTCCGCTTCAACGGCGCGATCGCAAAGCTTTATGAGTTCGTCAACGCCCTGCGCGCTTCGGACGTACAAAAGACCGGTACCGCAGCGCGCCGGGAAGCCCTGACCATTCTGGCTGGGCTGATCGCCCCCGTGACACCGCACCTGGCCGAAGAAGGCTGGGCACGTCTGGGGCATGATGGCCTGATCGCCGACGCCGCCTGGCCGCAATTTGATCCGGCTCTGGCCACCGACGACGTCTATACCCTGCCCGTTCAGGTCAATGGTAAGAAGCGTGGTGAGCTTCAGGTGCCGCTCAATGCCACCGAGGCGGAGATCCGCGAAATGGCGCTTGCCGACGAAGGCGTGAAGCGTCATCTTGACGGCGTCACGGTGCGTAAGGTCATCGTCGTTCCCAACCGCATCCTCAACTTTGTCGTAGGCTGACCATGATCCGCAAAGCCCTTCTGGCCTTCGCCCTGCTGAGCGCGCCGCTTGCCTTGAGCGGGTGCGGCTTTACGCCGGTCTATGCACAGAAGGGCCTGCCCGGAGAGCTGGCCAATATCGACGTCATCACCACGGATTCGCGCACTGGCTACTTCCTGCGGCAAAATCTGGTGTCGGGCTTCAACACCCTTGAGGGCCAGAAGCGTTATCGACTGAGCGTCAAACTCGATGAAAAGCGCTACGATATCGGTATCGGGGTCAATGATATCGCTGTACGGTCGGAAATCTCAACCACAGTGGAATACAGCCTGATCGAAACGGCGACACGTAAGGTTTTGACCAAAGGAACCTTCGTCGATACAACCACTTACGACGCCAATGGTCAGTCGCCCTACGCCGGTGTTGCCGCTCAGAAAGACGGTCAGCAACGCGCCGCCACGGCGATCAGTGAGCGCATCCGTAGTGAACTGGTGCTATTCTTTCACGATAAGACTGCCGCCCCGGCCCGCTAAGCCATATGAAACTGGTCAAGCGTCCTGAGATTGAGGGATTCCTCAAATCACCGCCGCGCGAGGTGATCGCCTGTCTGATTTACGGCAAGGACCGTGGGCAGGTGCTGGAGCGGGGACAGGTGTTGGCGCAGAAAATCGTCCCCGACATCAAGGACCCGTTCAACGTATCGCTGTTGACTGATACGGATATCGACGCCGATCCCGCGCGCCTTGAGGACGAGCTTCAGGCGCAATCGCTGATGGGCGGTCGGCGACTGGTGCGGCTCAAATTCTTTTCGGAAAAGGCCGCTCTCGACAAACAGGTGGCCGCTGCCCTCAAAGCCCATGCCGCCGGTGAGCTGAACCGCGATGCCTTCTTTCTGATCGAGGCCGGAGGTCTGGGCGGCGACTCCGCCGTGCGCAAGCTGGCCGACGCCGACAAGGTCATCGCCTCTATTGCCTGCTACGAGGACGAGACCGGCGACGTGGTGCGTATGGCGCGTGAGACTCTGGCGCAGAACGAGGTCGCCCTGACCCCCGACGCCATGGATATCTTCGCTGCCCGCCTGCCCAAGGAACGGGGCGTGGCGCGCCAGGAGATCGAGCGCCTGTGTTTGTTCATCGGGCCCGGTTCACGCCGCACCATCGACGACAAGGAACTACAGGAATTTTTGGGCGTCGAGCCCGATGCCTCGTTATTCGATGCCGCTCTACAGGCCTTTGGCGCCAAAATGGCCCCGGCTCAGGCGAGTTTGCGCCGCGCCTTTGCCGAAGGCGAAGACGGCTCTGCGGCCCTGCGTGCCCTCAACGGCCATTTGGTCAAACTGCGGCTCATTCAAGCCCAGATGGCCAAGGGTATCGACGCCAAACAGGCCACCCGTGCGGCAGGTGTCTTCTGGAAGCAGGAGGCGGAGTTTCTGCGTCAGGCCCGTGCCTGGTCGGATTTTTACCTCGACCCGTTGTCCAAAGAACTGATCGAGACCGACAAGCAGTGCAAATCGACGGGGATGCCGGACCTATTGTTGGCCGAACGCCTCTATATGAGCATTGCCGGGCGGGCCAGACGGCTGGGGTTATAAACCCCTCTCCTTATCCCCATAACTCGAGGCCTTATTCCTTCGGCATCTTCCATTTTTGAAATGCGGCAGCGCGAATAGAATCTGGCTTTAGCGATTCCCTGTAAGAAGCAAATTTCGTCAGTCTCCAAAGGCCGACGAAGACATATCCGCCTATACACAACAAGAAGTAGAGAAAACAGCATACAATCGCAGCCTGTTTAAACGAGTCCCACGTCAAGCGTCCGAAGACCGCGTTGAGCGATACGGCCAGAAGCCATATCACCGCGACGAACACACCAATACGCGCAAACCAAAACTGATTAAGGCGCGCAAACATGACTTACCTCAGCGAGGAACCCGCCATCAGGCGGCGACAGACGTCATCCAGTTGCTCAAGGCTGGCATAGGCGATGCGAACCTCACCCTTGCCGCCCTTGTCGTCCAGCTTGACGTTGAGGCCCAGAAGTTCCTGGAGGTCCTGCTCCAACGACAGTACATCGGCATTGGCTTGCGCCTTAGGACGCGCCGGTTTGGCCTCGTCACCAAGCGCGGTGCGCGCCAGCGATTCCGCCTGACGGACTGACAGACCTTTTTGAATGATCACCTCAGCCAGGGCTTCGGGATTAGCCGCCGTGGCAATGGCGCGGGCGTGGCCAGCACTCAGGCGGCCGTGAATGACGTGGTCCTGAATGACCTCCGGCAGACCCAGCAGGCGCATCATATTGGCAATATGGCTGCGTGATTTTGAAACCACCTGCGCCACCGCGTCCTGCGTGCGGCCAAATCGGTCCATCAATACCTTATAGGCGCGCGCCTCTTCGATGGGGTTCAGGTCTTCGCGCTGCACGTTTTCGATGATGCCGATTTCGAGCACCTCAAGATCGTCCAGTTCACGCACGATCACGGGCACGGTTTTGAGGCCCGCCTTTTGCGCGGCACGCCAGCGGCGCTCACCGGCGATGATCTGAAACTGGCCGACTTGACTGGGTAACGGTCGCACCAGAATGGGCGAGAGGACACCCTTCTCCTTGATCGAGGCGCTGAGGTCGTCGATCTCGGCTTCCGAGAAGAACCGTCGCGGCTGATCGGGATTGCGCTGTAGAAGCTCAATCGGCTTTTCCATCGTGGCGGCGGGCTTGCCATCGGCGGTGGCTATGGGCACAGATCCCTGATTGTCGCTCAGCAGTGCTGACAGACCGCGACCCAACCCTCTTTGTTTCTCAGACATATGTATCCTTCAGTCTTGGTCAGGCAGCCGCGCGGCGCACTTTTTCACGTTGAACGACCTCTCGGGCCAGTTTCAGATAGGCCTGCGAACCCGTGCATTTCAGATCGTAGATCAAAGCGGGCTTACCGAACGATGGGGCCTCAGACACACGCACATTACGAGGGATGACGGTGTCATAAACCTTCTCACCGAAATGCGAGCGCACGTCCCTCGCGACATGACCCGACAAGGCATTGCGGCGGTCAAACATGGTCAGCACAATCCCCTGAAGCTCCAGTCTGGGGTTCAGTGAACCCTTGACCAGATCAATGGTGCGCATCAGTTGCGACAGGCCTTCCAACGCAAAGAACTCGCATTGCAGCGGCACCAGCACCGCATCGGCGGCGCTCATGGCGTTGATAGTCAGTAGGTTCAGAGACGGCGGACAGTCGATCAGCACATAGGAATAGGCCAGTTCACCGACCTGCGCCTGATGCTCAAGCGCATCTCGCAAACGATAGGAACGGCGGTCGGCCTGACCCAGCTCGATCTCCACCCCCGACAAGTCAGGATCCGACGGGATGATGTACAGGCCGGGCACTGAGGTCTTGACGGCGCATTCGCCAATGGGCTGCTGATCGACGATCACATCATAGATGGTTGTGGTACGCGCCGAACGCGGCACGCCTAGACCGGTCGAGGCGTTACCCTGCGGGTCCATGTCGATGATGAGCACCGTCTCGCCGACAGCCGCCAGAGCGGTGCCGAGATTGATCGCCGTCGTCGTCTTGCCCACCCCACCCTTCTGGTTAGACACCGCCAGAACGCGGGGCATGGGGTGCGGGGGGAAACTATCTGGCACGGCGAACGCTCCGAATATGCAGGACGCGACCACGCGGGTCGCTCAAGGACGTGAACAGATCAAACTGAAAAGCCCAGTTTTTTTGCGCGTCAGCGATTTCCGCCTCGACGTTTTCGCCTTTCAGCAACCAGCCCTCGGCCCCTTTGCGGAAAAAGCTTTCGGCAAATCCGATCAGCTTCGGCAAAGGCGCCATGGCGCGGGCGGTAACGACATCGACCTTCAAAGAAACATTCTCCGCCCGGTCGTTGATCACCGTCGCCGGCAGGTCCAAGTCTCGCACAACTTCGCCTAAAAAGCGACAGCGCTTGGCCAAAGAGTCGATGAGAAACACGCGCCGGTCTGTGGGTGTTTCGCCTGAATCTGTGGACAGGTGTTTCAAAAGTATGGCCAGTACGACGCCGGGAAAACCCGCCCCTGCCCCAAGGTCCGCCCAGCTTCTGGCCCACGGTGCATGGTTCAATAGTTGCGCGGAATCAAGGACGTGCCGCGACCAGTAATGCGGGATCGTCGCGGGGCCAACAAGGTTCATCACCTCATTGCGCTCGGCCAGCACCTGACCAAAGCGGGTAAGGTCATCAATGGCCGCCTGTTTCACGTGAAACACCAGATGCGCGGCCATCTCCTCAGGCGTCATGGGTTGGGCAAGCTCAACCGAAGACATCAGGCCGCACCCTTTTTCAGGTTGCGGACGTAAAACAGAAGCGCCGTCAAGGCACCCGGGGTCATACCCTCTATGCGGCGGGCTTGACCCAGTGTCATCGGTCTGACCCGGCTCAGCTTCTCTTTGGCTTCATTGGACAGCCCGCCCACCATCGCATAGTCGAGGTCTTCCGGCAGGGCCAGGTTTTCGTCCTTGCGAAAAGCGTCGATCTCCGCCGCCTGACGACCAAGATAGCCGAAATAAAGGGCGTCGATTTCGATCTGCTCGAACACGCTGTCAGACCAGTCTGTAAGCTCCGGCCACACCGCTTCCAGCTTATCCCGCGAACAGGTGTCGTAGGACAGGAGCTGCAGCAGGTTGCGCTTCTGACCATCGGCATTGACGCGGATACCCAAAGCATTGGCCTCATTGGGCGTCAGCTTAAGCTCATCCGCGCGTTGACGCGCTGTGGCCAACGCCTGCTTCTTCTCAAGCCAGTGCGCCTTGCGCCGGTCTCCCATAAGGCCGATTTTCAGCGCGATATCCGACAGACGCTGATCCGCATTGTCGGCGCGCAGCTTCAGGCGGAACTCCGCACGGCTTGTGAACATACGATAGGGTTCCGTGACGCCCTTGGTCACCAGATCGTCGATCATCACCCCGATATAGGCTTCGTCACGCCCCAGCACCAACGGGCTCAGGCCACCGGCACGCGCGGCCGCGTTCAGGCCAGCCATCAGGCCCTGCGCCCCCGCCTCTTCATAGCCCGTTGTGCCGTTGATCTGCCCGGCCAGAAACAGGCCCGGCAGACGCTTCATCTCAAGCGTCGGGTAAAGCTCACGCGGATCAACATAGTCGTATTCAATGGCGTAGGCGTAACGCTTTATAACCACATTTTCGAGGCCGCGAATGGTGCGTAAAAAGGCTTCCTGCGTTGCCTCAGACACGCTGGTCGAGATACCGTTCGGATAGACGGTGTCATCGTCATAGCCTTCGGGCTCCAGAAACACCTGATGGCTGTCCTTGTCCGAAAAGCGCACCACCTTGTCCTCAATGGAGGGACAATAACGCGGGCCGCGTCCGGACAGGTGGCCACCATAGACCGCCGATTCCGTGATCCGCTCCTGAATGATACGGTGCGTATCGGCATTCGTATAGGTGATGCCACAGGTGATCTGCGGCCGGTCGATGGCTGCGTTCAGGGTCGAAAACGGCGTCGGAACCTCGTCGCCTTCCTGCTTTTCCAGAATATCCCAGTTAATCGTCTTGCCATCCAGCCGCGCTGGCGTACCGGTTTTCAGACGACCCATATCGAGCTTAAGGTCGTAGAGACGCTGTCCCAGGCCATTGGCGGGCTCATCGCCAAACCGCCCGGCCGCCATGCGCTTCTCGCCGATATGGATGATGCCCCGCAAAAAAGTTCCGGTCGTCAGTACCACGGCCTTCGAGCGGTATTCTAAACCCTGCGCATCGACTGTGCCAACGACCGTATCACCCTCAAGGATCAGGTCTTCGACCGCTGCGGCGATAATCGTCAGGTTTTCGGTGCTTTGCAGTTCGGCCTGCATGGCTTCACGATAAAGCTTTCGGTCGATCTGAGCGCGCGGGCCACGAACGGCTGGCCCCTTGGAGCGATTGAGCATCTTGAACTGGATGCCGCCGATATCGGCCATGCGGCCCATCACGCCGTCCAAAGCATCGATCTCGCGCACCAGATGGCCCTTGCCCAAGCCTCCAATGGCTGGGTTGCATGACATTTCACCCAGGGTTTCGATCTTGTGCGTCAGAAGAAGGGTCTTGGCACCCATGCGCGCCGCAGCCGTCGCGGCTTCGGCGCCCGCGTGACCTCCACCGACGACAATGACATCCCAAAACTGGGTCATAGAGCTTCAACCTGTCAGGAAAACGAGTGAGGGCTGGCTATAGCAGATCAGGCCGGACGGGTCGAATCGAGAAGTGTTAATTTTGGCGTTATCCCTGTTTCACGTGAAACACTCTTATTTGCCTATGCAGAAGCTGGAAAAGATATGATCCAACACCTGCTCGACATCCGTTCGACCAAACAGAGCATCAAAAGCGGAAAGCGCCTGGCGAATATCTTCGGCCATCAATTCAGGTGTGGCGAAACCGATACCCAGAGCACGATCCAAAGCCGCATCGACCTCCCGCAGACGCTCCCCATGCCTTTCCCGCGTCGCTGCCGGGAAGGTACTGACAGAGAGGGCCGCTTCGAGATCGGTCTCCAAGGCGCGTTGAACCGCCTCAATTCCCTCATGTCTGGTCAGGCTGGTTTCTAGAAGACGGACCTTTTTGTCCTCGTACTGAGATCGAAGGTCTGCAAGGGATTCCGTTGATATCTGATCTGTCTTGTTGAGGATTAGATAGTCACCCGGCTGAAGCCCAGACAAGTCTCCCGAAGCTTCCGACACATCCACGACCCATAAGCGCAAATCTGCCGATTGTCCCCTCACCTTCGCGCGGCGGATACCTTCAGACTCCACCACATCCGCAGTTTCGCGCAAGCCCGCCGTGTCATAGATCAAGGCCGCATAGGGTCCTATACGAATGGGCGATTCAATTACATCGCGCGTCGTGCCAGCAATCGGTGTGACGATGGCCGCGTCGGTTTGCAGCAAGGCATTAAACAGGCTCGACTTCCCTGCATTGGGCTTGCCCATAATGGCGATGCGATAGCCTTCGCGGATCTGCTGTCCGCGCCGGGCATCGGAAATCGCCGCCCCTACGTCGGTTTTCAGCGTGATAATATCCGCAATAATGCGTTCGCTCAGGTGCTCCGGTATATCCTCATCCGGGAAATCGACGATGGCTTCGATATGAGCCA
The DNA here is from genome assembly GCF_037101385.1 of Asticcacaulis sp. DW145. Lineage (NCBI taxonomy): Bacteria > Pseudomonadati > Pseudomonadota > Alphaproteobacteria > Caulobacterales > Caulobacteraceae > Asticcacaulis > Asticcacaulis sp. DW145. The sequence continues at coordinate 67,422 of NZ_AP029024.1, forward strand.
GAATGCGGATAAGGGAATCGCGCCATTGGGCGTAGCGATCGCGAAAGCCGCCCTCGAGCTGCATCAGGGCCTGACGCCGCTGCGCCTCGGACTCAGCCTCCACCAGATCGGAAATCGCCTCGGCCTGAGTCAGGTCTAGCTTGCCATTTTCAAATGCCCGCCGTGAGAACTCACCTGGTTCAGCGTGGCGCAGGCCCTCGGCTCGAAACACCGCATAAAGGCGTTCCAGCACAGCGCGAGAGCCATGAATATGGAACTCGGCACAGTCTTCGCCGGTAAAACTGTTCGGACCCTTGAACCACAGGACCAGAGCCTGATCGATCAGTTCACCCTCATAACGCAGATGTCCGAGCGTCGTGTAACGCGGACGCGGCAAGCGCCCCGCCAAGGCCTCAACCACCTGCGCGGCTTGAGGCCCAGAAACGCGGATGACCGATACGCCGGCCCGGCCCTGTGCCGACGCCAAAGCAAAAATCGTCTGTTTCACGTGAAACACGAGAGCCTACTTACCGCCCTTGAAACCGCCCATGCTGGCGGTAGCCGCGGATTGCATCATCTTGAGGAAGTGATCCTGCGCCTGCACGCCGAAGCTCGACCAGGTCTTGATGATCTCCTCGGGCTGCATCGATTGGATATTCTGTTCGACGCGGGCCTTCATCTGCTCAACCATATAGTCGTTCAGCGTCTCGACATTGGGCAGGCCCAAAAACGCGCGGGCCTCCTGCGGCGTGCATTCGATATCGAAGGTGACTTTCATAGCGGGTCTCCGCAAGGCTCGCATCAACAAATGAGAGCAGATAAAGAAAGGGCCGGATTGCTCCGGCCCGGATAGATTGACAATGATCCTGTGTTGCCTGATTTGGCAAGGATCAGGTGTTCATGCTCTGGAAGAATTCGCCATTGTTCTTGGTCTGACGCAGCTTGTCGATCAGGAACTCGATAGCATCCTGTGCACCCATCGGGTTGAGAATCCGACGTAGCACATAGGTTTTTTGCAGGTCCGACTTATCGACCAGCAGGTCTTCCTTACGCGTGCCAGACTTAAGGATGTCCATAGCCGGGAAGACGCGCTTGTCGGCGACCTTACGATCCAGCACGATTTCCGAGTTACCCGTGCCCTTGAACTCTTCAAAGATCACTTCGTCCATGCGCGAACCGGTGTCGATCAGCGCGGTGGCGATGATGGTCAGCGAGCCGCCTTCTTCGATGTTACGCGCTGCACCGAAGAAGCGCTTGGGGCGTTGCAGAGCGTTGGCATCGACACCGCCCGTCAGCACCTTGCCTGACGACGGCACAACCGTGTTGTAGGCGCGGCCAAGACGGGTGATCGAGTCGAGCAGGATAACCACGTCGCGCTTATGTTCCACCAGGCGCTTGGCCTTTTCGATAACCATTTCGGCCACCTGAACGTGGCGCGTCGCCGGCTCATCAAAAGTCGAGGAGATGACTTCGCCGCGGACGGTGCGCTGCATGTCCGTCACTTCTTCCGGGCGTTCGTCGATCAGCAGCACCATCAGGTAGCATTCGGGATGGTTGGCGGCGATTGACTTGGCGATGTTTTGCAACATCACCGTCTTACCGACGCGCGGCGGGGCCACGATCAGGCAACGCTGACCCTTACCCAGAGGGGCCACTATGTCGATGATGCGGCCCGAACGGTCCCTGATTGTCGGGTCCTCGATTTCCATCTTCAGGCGCTCTTCAGGATAGAGCGGCGTCAGGTTATCGAAATGCACCTTATGACGGATGGCTTCAGGGTCTTCGAAATTGATCGTTTTGATCTTCGACAGGGCGAAATAACGCTCGCCTTCGCGCGGGCTGCGGATCGGCCCTTCGACAGTGTCCCCGGTGCGCAATGCGTGGCGGCGGATCTGCTGCGGTGATACATAGATATCATCAGGACCGGGCAAATAGTTGGCTTCGGGCGAACGCAGGAACCCAAAACCGTCTTGCAGTACTTCAATGACGCCGGAGCCGGTGATCTCGACACCTTCTTCAGCCAGCGTTTTCAAGACCGCAAACATTAGGTCCTGCATCCGCATGGAGGCGGCGTTTTCAACACCGATCTGCTCGGCAAAGGCCAAGAGATCGGCCGGCGACTTGTCCTTCAGCTCCTGAAGCGACAGCTTTTCCTGATTGGGGTTCTCCGAATCGTCATCGCCATTGTCGCTGCCGTTTTCGTCTTCGGCGGTGTCTTCCAGCGTGGTGTCGTATTCGATTTCGTTGTCTTCGGACATGGGAGGGGTCTCTGATACGGCAAGCGGTCACAATGACTTTATAAACAAAGTCAAGGTCTTAGGCTGTGCCTGTCTGATAAGCCAGCGCGTAAACGCTGTATGGAAACTGGGGGAGGCCTTGAGACCACGAGAACCGTGGGGCCGAGAAATGCGCGACTTAAAACCCGTTCGGCGCGCGCATTGGTTTTGAGCAATACACCCAAACGCCGAAACGTCAAGGGATAAGCCCCGGCCTCCTTTAAGGAGACGCTCAAATCAGATCGTGAACATCTCAGTTGTCACGGCAATGACCATGACAATCGCAATGACGGCCGGAATCTCGTTGGCAATGCGCCAGAACTTTTCCGAACCAATGTCTTCACCGCGCTGCAGTTTCTTGAAACGAACCGCCAGAAAATGATGATAGCCGGTGATTAACACAATGCCGATCATCTTGACCACAAACCACGGCTCGTAAAAGAACTTCCAGCCGAACCGATCGTGTACATTGCTATAGATCAGCCCGGCTCCGAACAGCCACGCAGCGATCATGGCCGGGTTCATGATAAAGCGCAGCAGACGCCGCTCCATACCGCTTAAGACCTCGACCACCTGCGGTTTGTCACGATTGGCGATATGGTTGATGAAAAGACGCGGCAGATAGAGCAGCCCGGCCATCCACGCAATGACGGCCAGTATGTGCAGGCCACGCAGGAGATCGTAATGGTTCATGCTCAAAAGCCCTTTCGTTTGGGGCATTGTCCGTGGCAAGCCTCACAGGCGTAATCGGCCATGATGGGGGCCTCTGATCCGATAGCCCGCACCACCTCATCCCCCAGCGCGCGGATAAACAGCGGCTCGATACCGACCACCGGCACCCGGACATAGTCCTTTGCCCCCTGCTCATCTGCGAGATGTTTATACTCCATATCGAGTTCGACAAGCGTTTCGATGTGTTCGGAGACAAAGGCCACCGGCACAACCACGGGCGATTTACCGCTTTTGACCGTCTCAATAATCGTCTGATCGGTCGAAGGGCCGATCCATTTCAACGGCCCCACCCGGCTCTGATAACAGACGACATGGTCAATCTGCATCCCCACCTGTTCCATGATGGCAGCGACGCTGGCTTCCACCTGGGCTTGATACGGGTCCCCATTTTTGATGATCTTTTCCGGCAGACCGTGCGCCGAAAAGAGCAGTCGGTAATCCTTAAGGTTAGTCAGACCTGAGAGCTTCTGGCGGATCAAATCGGCATAAGATTTGGCAAAGGCTGGATTTTGTGGGTAGCAGCAAAGATATTTGACCGGGGCCGCGCCCTTATAGGCCTTTTTGAAGGTCACAAACGACGACAGGGTGGTGGTGGTCGAAAACTGCGGATAAAGCGGCATGGCCACCACCTGATCCGGCATCCACGCCTCAACGGCCTTTACCGTATCTTCGATAAACGGGTGCCAGTAGCGCATCCCGATAAAGACTTTAAATTCCAGATCCTTCACAGTTTTCGACAGATGGTGGCTCAAGGCGTCAGCCTGCGCCTCCGTTTCCTTGACAATGGGAGACCCGCCACCCATCAGGCGGTAATTGGCCTGAGCTGAGGTCTCGCGGCGAGAGGAAATCAGGCGCGCCACCATCTGCCGTAAGGGCGACGGCAGGCCGATGATGTATTTGTCGCTGAACAGATTGTAGAGAAACGGTTTGACATCGGCCTGGGTCAGGGGACCGCCGAGATTGAACAGAACGACAGCGACTTTTTTCATCAGCTTCTTATGAGATGTAGCGTGCGCTCAACATGAGCGATCGGAGTGTCGGGGAAGATGCCATGCCCGAGATTAAAAATATACGGCCCCTGCCCCCAGGCGGATTTCATTTTCAGCACCATATCGTCCAGTGCGGTGCCACCTGAACGCAGAACGACGGGATCGAGCGCGCCTTGTATCGGCCGCTTTTTCTGGATCGTCTGCCCGAGCGCCAGCGGCGTCGCCGTCCCCAGCGCCATGCCCTGCACCTCTACCTGTTCGACATAGTCGAGACAACGTGCCTCAGCACCCCGTGGAAAGCCTATAATAGGCAGGGTGACACCCAGTTCACGCACACGCCGCACCAGTCTTTGATGCGGTTCGATCACCAGTTGGTCAAACAAAGGATCGGGGAAACCTTCGGCCCAGCTTTCAAAGATTTTAAGAACCTGCGCACCACAATCCGCCTGCATCTTCAGGTACTGCGCCGACGCCTCGATGACCACGTCCATCACCTGCGCTACCAGTTGGGTCTGCTCATAGACAAAGGCACGTATCAATGAGCGGTCATGAGCTTTGCGCCCATTGAGCATATAAGTCATCACCGTCCACGGCCCACCACAGAAGCCCAGAAGCGTCACCTCCTTGGGCAGTTCCGAACGCAGGATTTTCAGGGTCTGACCAACGGCCTTCAAGGCTTCTCCTGCCGAGCCAGCCAAATCAGCCATCTGCGCCACAGGTGGTAATTCTCCAAGAATTGGCCCCTCACCCGCTTCAAAGCGAACGTCCTGGCCCAAGGCCATGGGAATGACCAGAATATCCGAAAACAAGATGGCCCCGTCCATGCCATAGCGACGCACCGGTTGCAGCGTCGCTTCAGCGGCCTTTTCCGGGGTCAGGCAAAAACTCAGAAAATCTGGGGTCGTCGCGCGAAGCTCTCGATACTCCGGGAGATGGCGACCTGCCTGACGCATGAACCAGACGGGCGGCGTTTTCAGTGTCTGCCCCTGAAGGACCGAGACTATGGATGGCGTGTGTGAGGTCATGAGTCAATCCATAGGCTTCGGACGGTATTCCCTCAATCCCTCTAAAAGATTTTTAGAAAGATAGAAGGGGTAGTTAGGCCGTGGATGCTGCGCAAAAAGGTCGCATCGGTGGAAAATGAGGGCCGTTTTCCCGGCCTTTGCACAGAGCAACGTTAATGAATTTTTAATCTTTCACAGCCTGTGGGAATCCGGGATAATTAACCAAATCCTAACACTGATTAAGAAAATCCTAACGGCATGAGGGGGGGACCATACACGGTTAATTTTTTGTTAAGATTTACACACAAAGCCGTCACAAAAGAGTCACCGATGCCCCCGATTGGGGAAAACCGGTGACCGAATCCGCCCGGTTTTTCACCTTTTCCCCGCTTTGGCGGCTTGGCACGGCGAAGGCGAAGGTTTATCCCGATAGAGACGCAAAACATCCCCCGTTTTTCCCCAGAAAGCGTGCACAGATAAATTTTATGACCACATCCGGCGCGAAAATCGGTATCCATTTTCACGTTCATCTGGTGTCCGATTCCACCGGTGAAACCCTCAATGCTCTGGCCAAAGCGGCCGCAGCGCGCTTCGAAGGCATCTTCCCTATCGAACACATCTATGTACTGATCCGTTCGGACAAACAGATGGACCGCGCCCTGACGGAGATTGAGTCCTATCCGGGGATTGTTTTGCACACCCTGGTCGATGCAGAATTGCGGCAAAAGCTCGAAACCTTCTGCCGCGAACGTGACATCCCGACCATTGGGGTACTCGATTCGGTGGTTCTGGCCTATTCGCGCTATCTGGGGGCTGCTGAGTTTTCCAAGCGGTCCGGCGCGCAGCACAATCTCGACAGCGACTATTTCGACCGCATCGAAGCGCTTAACTACGCCATTGCCCACGATGACGGCGCCCTGGCCGATAAGCTTCGTCAGGCGGAAATCATCCTCATCGGTGTGTCGCGAACCTCAAAGACGCCCACGTGCATCTATTTGGCCCACCGGGGCTATAAGGCCGCTAATATCCCCCTCGTCCCCGGCCGTGAGCTGCCGCCGGAACTGGACGAATTGAATGAACCGCTGATCGTGGGCCTGATCGCCTCACCCGATCGACTGATCCAGATCCGCAAGGCCCGCGTTCTGGCCTATACCACCGCCGGGGATGAGCGCCCCTCCACCTATACCGACGCTGAAGCGGTGCGTGAGGAGATCATCGCTGCCCGCCGCCTGTTTGAGCGCAAAGGCTGGCCCGTGATCGACGTCACCCGCCGCTCGGTCGAAGAAACCTCGGCCTCGATCATCAGCCTGCTTAATGAAAAACGCACAGGGCGCCTGGGTGGGATTTAACCTGTGAGTCGCCAACCCTGCACTCGATCAAGTAAGCGTTGACTGTCCGTTCCAAATCGGAAAAAGCTCCCCGCGTTTTAAATAAAGCCTTAAGGCGGCTTCGCGAAGACACATGACCCCATCGGCTCCCCCTCCCCTGATCTTGGCCTCCGGCTCCAAGATTCGCGCCACACTGCTCACCAATTGTGGTCTTAGCTTCTCGAAGAGCCCCGCTGATTTAGACGAAGACGTCATCAAGGATGACTGCCTGTTGCGGGGGTTTACGCCCAAGGCGGTGGCCTTGCGTCTGGCACAGGAAAAGGCCTTGCACGTGTCGCGTGGAAAGACCGGCCTGGTCATAGGTGCAGACTCCGTGCTGCAACTCGACAATGACCTGATTTCCAAACAGAAGACACTGGCTGATGCAGCAAACCTGCTGCGGCGCTTTTCCGGCAAAACCCATTATCTGCACTCCGCCGTCGCTGTGGCGCAAGACGGTCAGCTTCTGTGGTCGCACGCCGATACAGCCGACCTAAGCGTGCGCCGGCTGAGCGAGGAGTTTATCGCCCAGTATATTGAGACGGCGGGTGAGGAAATCCTCTCCAGCGTCGGCTGCTACATGCTCGAAGCGCATGGCGTCCACCTGTTTGACTCGATCAAGGGCGATTATTTCACCGTTCTGGGCCTGCCCTTGTTACCCTTGCTGGCGCAACTCAGACATTACGAGATTATAGCGGCATGAAACACCTCCCCACAGGCGCCGCCATGGTCGCCGGCGTCGTCGGTCAGCCGATCCGCCAGTCTCTTTCCCCCTTTCTGCATACTGCCTGGCTGAGGCATATGGGACTAAACGGTGTCTATGCACCCTTTTCGCCCGCAGATGAACACGCGTTTGAGCGGCTGGTCCTGTCGTGTCGCACTAATGGCATTAAGGGGTTGAATATCACGGCCCCGTTCAAGGAACTGGCGCTGAAGCTGGCCGACACCTCGACCGATCTGGCGCGGCGCTGTGGCTCGGCCAATCTTTTGACCTTTGATGAAGACGGAAGTGTGCACGCCCATTCCACCGACGGCCACGGGCTTATTCAGGCCTTTCATCTACAGGCGCCTGAGTGTGACCTGACGTCGGGTGCGGTCACTCTCCTCGGCGCTGGTGGCGCATCGCGCGCCGTGGTCGCAGCCCTGTTGGATGAGGGGTGTCGGGATGTGCGAATCGTCAATCGCACCGTAGCGCGCGCTGAAGAGATTGTTTTTGCCTTCAAAGAAGGCGTTAACGCCTATGCGCTCAGTGACATCGATCGTGCCTTTGCCGGTTCGGTGGCGGTGATCAATGCCGCGTCAGGCGGCCCCCTGCCCCTGTTTGACGCGCTCGATTCGTCAGCAACCGCCATGGACATGACCTACCGGCCTTTAAAAACCAACTGGTTACAGGCGGCCGAAGCGCGTGGGCTGAAGACGGTCGATGGGCTGATGATGCTGATTGAACAGGCTCGCCCGTCCTTTACCGCCTTCTATGGTCAGGCTCCGGATACGGATTTCGATGTGCGCGCCCTGGCGCTGAAATTTCTGGGTGAGACGAAGTGATCCGTCTGGGTCTCACCGGCTCCATCGGCATGGGCAAATCGACCATAGCCCGCATGTTCGCCGACGAAGGCGTGCCGGTCTGGGATGCCGATGAGACGGTGCACCGGCTTTACGCCACCTCTGAACCGCTGAAAGCGGCGCTGGTAAAAGCCTTTGGCGAGGTTGTGAAAGATGGCGTGGTCGATCGCGCCAGCCTATCACTCGCCCTCAGGCAGAAGCCGGACGGTTTTGCGCGGCTGAATGCGATTGTCCATCCGGCGACGGTCGCGGATCGTGAGACTTTTCTGGCCCATCACGCTGCCGCAGGCACGCCCCTCACCTTGTGCGACATTCCGCTCTTGTTTGAAACCAACGCGCAAACAACTTTCGACAAGGTGATCGTCGTATCCGCCCCGCCGGAGGTTCAGGCTGCCCGCGTTCTGGCGCGTCCAGGCATGACAGAGGAAAAGTATGCGGAGATTGTGGCGCATCAGATGCCCGACGCCGAAAAGCGCCGCCGAGCGGATTTTATCATCGACACGTCGCAAACCCAGGAGGCCAATCGTCAACAGGTGCGTGAGATTATCCGCGACCTGCACACCCCCTGACTCTGGACAAGCCCGGCAAACGAGAGTCAAATTGCGCCTATGCGTCAGATCGTCCTCGATACCGAAACCACCGGCATTGACCCCAAAAAAGGCCATCGCCTGATCGAAGTCGGCTGCATCGAAATCGACGATCTGCTGCCGACAGGCAAGACCTTTCACCACTATTTCAACCCGGAACGACTGATCGAGCCGGACGCCATCCGCATCCACGGCATCACCGATGAGATGGTGGCTGATAAACCCAAATTTGGCGATTTGGCTCAGGCCTTTATCGACTTTGTCGGTGACGCGCCGATCATCGCCCACAATGCCTCGTTTGACCGTGGCTTTATCAATATGGAGCTGGAGCGGCTGGGCCTCGTCCCGACCGATCCCGACCGTTGGGTCGATACGCTGGAGCTGGCGCGTTACAAGTTTCCGGGCATGGCCAATTCGCTCGATGCCCTGTGTAAACGCTATAATATCTCACTGGCCGAACGCGACAAACATGGGGCCTTGCTCGATGCGCGTCTGCTGGCCAGTGTCTATCTGGAGCTGTCGGGCGGCAAGGAACGCGGCCTTGATCTCAAGATGCACGGAATGGTATCAGAGGATGGCACGGAAATCCGTGTGATGAACCACGGCCAGCGTCCGCGTCCCCTGCCTTCACATATTCATCCGCAAGAGGCCGAAGCGCATAGGGCCTTCTGCCTCAAATATCTGAAAGACCAGAATATGTGGGGTTATACGGCCTCATAGGATTTGAAACAAAAAGACCCGCAGCCACAGACTGCGGGTCTTTTTTTTGGATAGGTTTTGCTCTTTAGGCTTGGCCCGCGGTTTCGCCGATCTGACCTTTTTGCTGCATATAGAGCGCGGCAAAGTCGATGGGTTCGACCAGGAAGGGCGGGAAGAAACCGCCGTCCGAAGTCGCATCGGCGATGATGCGGCGGGCGAACGGGAAGAGGTAGCGCGGGCATTCGACCAGCAGGGTCGGCTCGATCGCCGCTTGCGGAACATTGGCGAGCTGGAACAGGCCACCATAAACCAGTTCGATGGCGAACATTGGGCCTTCGGGGTTAGACGCCTTGACCGACAGCTTCAGATCGACTTCGAACAGGCCGTCCGGGCGGCCTTTGGCATTCATTTCCACGCCCATGTCGATTTCCGGGCGCTGATCCATGCGCAGCGAATTGGGGGCGCGGGGATTTTCGAACGAGAAATCGCGAATGAACTGGGCCAGAACCTGCATATTGGCAGGTAGCTGGCCGTTCTGGGCCTCTGTGGCCGGGGCAGTGCCGTTTTCGGCAGGGATCGAATCGTCAGCCATTAAACTTGAAAACTCCGTGGCGCGTATAATAATTCGGTTGAAAACGGCCCTAGCACGCACAAAATCGATTGGCAATCAAACGAATGGTTCCGTTTACCTCAACTTTGCCTATATAGGGAACACTAGCCCTTGTTGTACCCCTGTTCGGAGACGTTTTGATGCCCTGGGAGCTGTTGTTTCTGGCCTTGATCGCGGTGGTCGTGCTGTTTCAGCTCTATAATGTGCTGGGCCGCCGCGTCGGATTCAAGGCTGATGACAAGCCCACTGTCCCCAAGACCGACGATGCTGAGGGCCCGTTCAGTCGCCCCGGACAGGAGGCGAAGCCTCAGCCTGAGCGCTTGCGTATGCCCAATCTCGATGCGCTGAAGGCACGTGACAGTCACTTCAATGAAGTTAATTTCGTTGAAAAAGCGCGCGAAGCCTATGAGCAGATCGTTCTGGCCTTTAATCGCGGCGAGATCGAAGGCCTGAAAGACCGTTTGTCAGAAAGCGTCTACGGCGTTTTTGCCAAGGCTGTTGAAGCGCGTGGTGAGCAGAAGGCGATAAATGTGTCGTTTGTCGATGCACCGAAAACGGATCTGGATCAGATCGAGCTGAAAGAGGATCGCGCTATGGTGCGCGTCCGCTTCCTGTCCGAACTTCTCTATGAGCTGACCGACCCCGAAGGGGGCGAACCCAAGAAAGCCCATCGCCGCACGGCGGAATTCTGGACCTTTCAGAAGAACCTCAAATCGCCGACCAATCCGTGGATTCTGTCGCGCGTCGAGGCCGCCAAGGCATGAGCCTGAGGGGGAGGGTAGGGGTACTGATCGCCGGGCGGCGTCTTTTTGCCTATGGCTGCGTCTCCATCGCGGCTTTAAGCCTGGCAGCCTGCGTTGAAACCCCTAAAGCGCCGGTTGCTCCTGTGTCCATACCGACGGAGCCTGCGCCTCACTCTCAACCTCAGCCCGTGCCGACTTCACCGCGGTCTGAGCCCGCGCGACCGGTGGAGAGCCTTTCGACCCTGCCAGGATGGGAGGCTACAGACCCCTTTATCGCCCTCGAAGCCGTGCGCGGGGCCTGCGCCTATCGACAAGGGCGGCAATATGCCAGGGTCTGTGACGCGCTCAAAGCCCAGTCTTTTGAGCAACCGGACGAGATCAAGCACTGGCTTGAGGCGCGCTTTCGCGTGGAACGTATCGAAGGCGAGGGGCTTCTAACGGCCTATTTTGTGCCGGAATATCCAGCCACGACTGTCCCTTCGGCGGAGTTCTCGCAACCCGTCCGCACTAAACCCGCCGATCTGGTTTTGGTCGATGGGGCCCAGATGACGCCGCCGCAGCCGGCGGGTAAGCGTTTTGCGGCCCGCCGGGTGGGAGAGCTTTATGTGCCCTATTACACGCGCGCGGAAATCGAGGCCCAACCAGTAACGGGCCCGGCCTATTACATGCGGCCCGAAGACTATTTCTTCATGCAGATTCAGGGCTCTGGTTATCTTACGCTCGAAGATGGCACGCGCTTTATGGCGGCCTATGCCGCCGATAACGGCCTGCCCTTTGTCGGTATTGCCAAGACCCTAACCGAGCGCGGTTTGCTGAAACGGGAGCAAACCTCCGGCGAGGCTATCCGCCAGTGGCTAGCCGATAATCGTGGGCCGGTGGCGCAGGAGGTGATGAACCAAAACCCGCGCTATGCCTTCTTTTCCATCGACATGACCAAGATGGAGCCGCTGGGTGCGGCAGCGATCCCGTTGCCGGCCGGGGCCGCCATTGCCGTTGATCCGTCCTTCCACAGCTATGGCGACCTTTACTGGGTCGATGCTGATACAGGTTCTCTGACCGGGGCTTTTCCGGCATATCGCCGCATGGTGGCCGCCCTTGATACAGGGGGTGCCATTCGCGGTCAGATACGCGCCGACCTCTATATGGGGCATGGTGACCGGGCCGGACGCGAAGCCGGGCGCGTCAAACACAAGCTCCGGCTGTGGCGTATCGTTCCCGCGGAATGATCTGCTATTCTTTTGAACGCTTCTGTCTACGCCTTCGGTAAATTTCGCGCCAGTTCTCGAAACTTATGAATATGACAATAGCTACAATTGGTGCAGCAAAAACCACATAGATGTTTTGAATCAACGCCCCTACAAATCCTATCCCAAAGAATGCGAGATACATGTAAAACATACGGCCGCGTTCCATTGAACTCCTCTAGAAGTCAAACACCAGCCGGATGGCGCGCAGCGTCATATAGGCGAGTATCCCGGTTCCCGCGGCGAAGACGCAAAAGCGCAGAATGACGTGGTTGCCGATCCCCTGCACCAGACTGTGGACAATTCGCAAAAGCACATAAATCCACGCCAGCACAATGAACAACTGATCGGCTAGCCCCGATACCTGAATACCCAGGCTGAGGGCGTAAAACAGCGTCGGCTGTTCGGTCAGGTGCGTATAGTTGTCGGCCACGGCGCGCACATCGGCGGGCAGGCGGAACAGGTGGCGCTTATCGGCAAATAGCTGAAAATCCTGCCCTAATTGCAGCATGGCGGGTATGCGTCGGGCATAGAGCCAGACGAGGACAATCAGCGACCAGGCAATGAGGGCAAGGAGCGGCGCAACCATGCCTCCACTCTTGCCGCTGGAACCGGTAAAAAAGCGTTAACCATAATTCTGCTCGCTTTATGAATCGGGCGAGACGCTTATGGCCTATCGGCGACGCGTCGAACGGGAAGGTTTTTGCATCGACCCCAGAATCCCGCGCACCAGTTCACGGCCCAGCGTCACACCGATGGTGCGGATGACGGAAACGGCCACCGAGGTAACAGCTTTTTCCGTAGCCGAGGGCTTATGCACCTCTGGCTTCTCGTTCTTTTCGGGGCGCCGGGCTTCAACCTCAGCCTCCTCGCTCTCTTCGGCTTTGGTGCGCGCCGTTAGCAGCTCAAAAGCCGATTCCCGATCCCGCAGCGTGTCGTAAACGCCTGATACCGGCGATTTGGCGATGATCGCAGCGCGCTCCGTCTCGCTTGCTGGTCCCAGGCGAGAGACGGGCGGGCGGATTTTTGATTTGGCCGTGACCGTAGGCGAGGCTTTTTCGTCAAGTACCGAGATCAGGGCCTCGCCTACTCCGAGACCCTGAATGGCTTCAATCGTGTCAAACGCGGGATTGGGGCGGAAGGATTGCGCGGCGGCTTTCAGACCCTTCTGCTCGGCGGGGGTATAGGCGCGCAGCGCGTGCTGGATACGGTTACCGAGTTGCGCTAATACAGAGTCCGGTACATCCGCCGGATTTTGCGTGACGAAATAGATGCCAACGCCCTTGGAGCGGATCAGGCGCACCACCTGTTCGATCTTTTCCAGCAACGGCTTCGGCGCTTCGTCAAACAGAAGATGCGCTTCGTCGAAGAAGAAGACCATACGCGGTTTTTCAGGGTCGCCCACTTCAGGCATGACTTCGAACAGTTCGGACAAGAGCCATAGCAGGAAGGTCGAATAGAGACGGGGACTGCCTATCAGCTTGTCCGCGGCCAGCACATTGACATAGCCCTTACCAGAAATATCGGTGCGCATCAGGTCTTCGAGACGCAGTGCCGGCTCACCAAAAAACTGCTCACCGCCCTGACTTTCGAGCGCCAGCACCTGGCGCTGGATGGCACCGATGGAGGCGGCGGACACCTGACCGTATTGGGCGCTGATCTCCTTGGCGTTGTCCGCCACGTGGTTGAGCATGGCGCGCAGGTCCTTGAGGTCGAGCAGCAGCAACCCTTCCTTGTCGGCCACATGGAAGACGATGTTGAGAACGCCTTCCTGGACTTCATTGAGCTGAAACAGGCGCGCCAGCAGCAGAGGACCCATATCCGAAATCGTGGTGCGGATCGGGTGACCTTTCTGACCGAACAGGTCCCAGAAGACCACCGGTGCGGCGGCGGGCGTAAGCGCGATCCCCATCTCCTGCGCCCGGGCCAGAAGCTTCTCGTTTGGATTGCCCGGCAGGGCGATCCCGGACAGATCCCCCTTCACATCGGCGGCAAAGACAGGCACCCCGGCGTCGGACAGGGCCTGCGCCAGCACCTGAAGCGTCACCGTCTTGCCCGTTCCGGTGGCTCCCGCCACAATGCCGTGACGGTTGGCGCGGTTGAGCAGAAGCGTCTGATGGCCGTCGGTCGAAAAGCCGATGTCGATTCCCTGGGTCATGTCGTTATCCTGTGTCACTACAATCTGCATAAAACCACCGACAGAGCTTTGGCAAAGGGTATTTGAGCTGCGCTGCACCAACACCAAAGAACACGGTTCTCTCACACAGATGTGATGCCCGCGCGATCAGGCCTGATTAGGGTAAGCCGGCCTGCGTGCTACTATCAAAACAGCTCAGCGATGAGTCGTGGTTTGCGCTGGTTCCCCCCATAAGCCGCGCAGCCATTTCCGGGGCGGCCCTTCCCCCCATAAAGGGTGGCTCCGAAGAAGCCGCTCACCCGCCAGACCGGGTGAGCGGCTTATCCTTTTATGCTTGGCCTTAGGCATGACCTTATTCCGTTTCCTCAGAAACTTTATTTTCCCCAAGCCGTTGTCTTCGCCTGTGCTTTTGGCGGATAATTCACCTATTATATAGGTGTGACGCTTAGCGTTGCCCTATTAAGCGCATTCCGAAAAGTATGAAGCGGTTTTCGGGTCCAGATGCGCGACGAACAAAAGTTAGAGCGGCATTTCGCTTCACTCGGAGCGAAGCCCCGCTCTAAAGTGCAGTGGATGGAAACTATGGACGACCTCAGCCTTTCGACCGAACTCGACGCCCTTGTCGCCCAGACGCGGGCAGGCATAGAGGCTGCCTTCAGTGCCGCGCTGGAAGGCCCGGTGGATGAGGCTACCCGCAGTTTTCTTGCCCAGTGTCTGGAAGACTATGATCCGGAAGAAATGCCGGAACTGACCCTCGAAGACATCGGTCGGTTGTTCGCCGGGGCCTGGGGCCGCGCCGCAGTGCGCGAAGGGGCGGGGGCGCTGAAGGCCATCACTCCGGTCAACAACATCTATGACGTCGTTGAAATCGTTCAGCCAGACGCCCCGTTCATCGTCGAAAGCGTCATGGGCGAGCTGATTGATCAGGGCCTGATCGTCCGTTCGATGTTCCACCCGGTCGTTGCCGTAAACCGCGACAGTACGGGACAGCGCGGCAGTGGCAAGGCGGTTGCCGAATCCCTGATGCTGGTCTTTGTGGGGCGTCAGCCCGCTGAAAAGCATGCCGCCATTCTGTCGGGCGTAGAGACGACGCTCAACGATCTGCGCGCCGCTGTGCACGACTTCCCGCGTATGCAGGCCCTGCTGGCCGAAGAGATGACTGCTCTTGAGGCCCTGACCCTGCACCCGGTCGTACAGATCGACCCGGCCGTACTTCAGGAAGAACTGGCGTTCCTGCGCTGGGTGTCGGAAAATCATTTCGTCCTCCTGGGGGCGCGCACCTATGTTTATCCGCGCAGCGCCGATGGCAATTACGTCGCCGAAGAACCTCTGAATCTGTTACAGGAAGAATATGGCATTCTGCGCGACAAGCGCGCCATCTTACGTCGCGGGTCGGAACCGGCCATCCTAAGCCGGGAGCTTCTCAGCCATCTGGCCAGCTCCGAGCCCGTGACGGTGGCCAAGGGCAACCTGAAATCGCGCGTCCATCGCCGCGTTTACATGGACTATATCTCGATCAAGCATTACGGCGCGGACGGCAAGCCATCGGGGGAAACGCGCTTTGTCGGTCTGTTTACCTCGGACGCCTATGACCGTCCTGCCTTCGAAGTGCCACTGATCCGCAAAAAATGCGAGCACGTCTTGAGCGAGTCGCGGCGGCTGGGCTTCAACAATGGCGGCTATGCCGAAAAGCGCCTGAAGAATATTCTCGAAACCTATCCGCGCGATGAACTGTTTCAGATTCAGGAAAGCGACCTGCTGCGTATTACGCGCGGCGTGCTGCATATTTCCGACCGGCCGCGTGTGCGTCTGTTTGCGCGCCGTGATCCGTTCGACCGCTTCATATCTGTACTTCTCTATCTCCCGCGCGATACCTATAGCGTCTCCGTGCAGGAACGCGCCGGGCGGTTGCTCGCCGAAGGTTTTGGCGGCCGCGTCAGTGCGCTTTACCCGTTTGTTACGGGCGGGGCGCTGTCGAGCATCCACTACATTATCGGTGTGACGCCGGGCGGGCATCCGGACCCCAATCTGGCCGATATCGAAGACCGCGTGACCGATCTGACGCTCGATTGGGCACATCGGGTTGAGGATGCCGCTATGGAGGCGGGCCAGACGCAATCCGATTATTTGAAATGGGCGCGCGCCATTCCGGTCGCCTATCAGGAACGCTATGGTATCGAAGAAGCGATCACCGATACCACCATTCTGGCCGGGCTAGACCCGAAGCACCCCTTAAGCGTGCGTGCCTGGCAGCCGGAAGGCGTCAACGATCGCTTTTCGCTCAAACTCTATGTCCAGGCCGAAAACGCCATTCCGCTGTCCGACATCTTGCCGGTTCTGGAGCGCATGGGGCTGAAAACGCTGGAAGAGTTCGGGCATCGTATTGAATCGGCCGACGTGCCGCGACACTTCATTCACGAATTTATCGTGCAGCTCCCCACTGCACACCCGACGGCCTTTGCCGATTTCCGCGAGGATTTCGAAGGGGCGCTGATGGCCCTGTGGCGTGGCGAAACCGAAATCGACGGCTTCAACGCGCTTACCCTTCTGGGCCTGAGCTGGCGCGAAGCCGCCTTGTTGCGCGCCCTGTGCAAGTATCGCGGTCAGTCGGGTCTTGACCCCAGCGCCATTGCTCAGCAACAGGCCCTGCGCGCCTATCCGGATGTGGCGGCGGCGCTGGTCTATCTGTTTGATCTGAAATTTGCCGTTAATGACACGCCCATCGACACGCGCAAGGTCGAGGTCGAGGCGGCGCTGTTGCGTATCAATACGCTCTTGCAAGGCGTTACCTCGCTGGAACACGACCGTGTCCTGCGACGCATCGCGGCCCTGATCGGTGCCATTCAGCGCACCAACTATTACCAGCACAAGGGCTATATCTCGTTCAAGATTGCCTCGCGCGAGTTGGCAGACCTGCCTGATCCCAAACCCTACCGCGAAATCTTCGTCTGGTCGCCGGTGGTCGAAGGCGTGCATCTGCGCTTCGGGCCTGTGGCGCGCGGGGGCCTGCGCTGGTCTGACCGCAAGGAGGATTTCCGCACCGAGGTGCTGGGCCTCGTCAAGGCGCAGCAGGTAAAGAACGCCGTCATTGTGCCTGTTGGCTCCAAGGGCGGCTTCTATCCCAAGCAGCTCCCGGCCGGTGGCGCGCCGGATGCCATCCGTGCTGAAGCGGTGCGGGCCTATAAGATGTATCTTTCAGGTCTTCTTGACATCACCGACAATCTCAATGCCGATGGCGGCATTATCGCGCCGAAGGACGTCGTGTGCTGGGACGCGCCGGACCCCTATCTGGTCGTGGCGGCGGATAAGGGCACGGCGACCTTCTCCGACATCGCCAATGGCGTCGCGCGAGAATACGGTTTCTGGCTGGACGACGCCTTCGCGTCGGGAGGCAGCGTGGGCTACGACCACAAGGTCATGGGCATTACGGCACGCGGCGCGTGGGAAGCGGTCAAGCGCCACTTCCGCGAACGCGGCAAGGATATCCAGAGCGAGACCTTCACCACAGTCGGCGTCGGCGACATGTCGGGTGATGTTTTCGGCAACGGCATGTTGCTGTCGAAGCAGACGAAGCTGATCGCGGCCTTTGATCATCGTGACATCTTCATTGACCCGAACCCCGATCCGGCCGTGTCCTTTGCCGAGCGTGAGCGACTGTTCGCCCTGCCGCGTTCCAGCTGGCAGGACTATGACAAGGCGAAGATTTCGGCAGGTGGCGGCGTCTTTTCGCGCGGCCTGAAGTCGATTGAGCTGACGCCGGAAATCCGCGCCGCGCTTGATATTGAGACCACTAGCCTCACTCCGTTTGAGCTGATGCAGGCCATTCTGCGCGCCCCGGCGGAGCTGCTCTATTTCGGCGGCATCGGCACCTACATCAAGGCGGCGTCGCAGTCGCATCTTGAGGTTGGTGACAAAGCCAATGACGCCATCCGCGTCGATGCTGGCGATATCCGTGCTGCGGTGATCGGAGAGGGGGCCAATCTGGGTATCACTCAGGCCGGTCGCATCGCTTTGGCGGCGCAGGGCGTAAAGCTCAATACCGACGCCATCGACAATTCGGCGGGTGTCGATTGTTCAGACCACGAGGTCAATATCAAGATCCTGCTGGGTCGTCTGGTGCAATCCGGCCGCATGACCGTCGAAGTGCGTGACGTGCTGCTGGCCGAAATGACCGATGAGGTGGGGCATCTGGTGCTGAAGGACAACTATGCCCAGACCCTGGCCCTGACCCTTCTGGAATCGACGGCACTCAGCGACAATGCCTCGATGCAGGCCTTTATGACGGCGCTTGAAAAACGCGGCAAGCTGGACCGTAAGGTCGAAGGCCTGCCGAGCAATGCGCAGTTAGAAACGCGCAAGGCGCAATCTGCCGGTCTCTATCGTCCGGAACTGGCGGTCGTGCTCGCCTATGGCAAGATCGTGCTATTCGATGACCTGATCGAGACGACCGCCATAGACGATCCGGTGTTCGAAGGGGCCCTGATCGACTATTTCCCCAAGCCGCTGCACGGCTTTATTGACGACATCCGCGCCCACCGTCTGCACCGCGAAATCGTGGCGACGGTTCTGTGCAATGAGATGATCAATATTCTGGGCCCCAGCTTTCCGCTGCGTTTGCAAAAGGCGGCGGCGGTCGATGCCGGGGCCCTTGCCTTGTCGTTCGAAGGCGCGCGGCGGTTGTTTGGGACCGATGCCCTGTGGGCCGAGGTCTCGGCGCTCGATACGCAGATTCCGGCAGCGGCGCAGACAGCGCTTTATAACGCTATCGCCACCTTCTTGCGCCGTCAGGTCTATTTTATCGCCCGTCGCTTTGCCGGCCGCCCGGAAACCCTGACCGAGGTGATCAACGCCTATCAGACGGGCATTGCCACCCTGTTATCGGCCCAAGGTGTGCTCAGCCCCAACGAAGCGGCACGCGTCGAGGGCCGGGCGCAAAAACTGATTACCGCAGGAGCGCCCGAAGACCTCGCCCGTCGTGTGTCGGCCCTCCTGTCCTGGACCAGCGCCATCGATATGGTCGATCTGGCCGAAGACGGGGACGTGGTCGCAGCGGCGCGCCTTTATCTTGCGACCGGTGAACGCTTCGGTTTTGACCGTCTGCGTGCCGGAGCGGGGGAGCTTTATTCGGCCGATCCGTGGGACCGCATGGCCATCCGGCGCCTGATCGAAGACATCTATGCGGAACAGAAGTCGGTGGTGGCCGCCGTGCGCCGCGACGCTCAGGGGCTTGAGACCTGGGCCGAGGCGCAGGCGGCACAGGTGGCGCCGTTGCAGTCTCTTCTGGGTGAAATCGAAGGTTCAGGCACTGGCTGGAGCTTCGCCAAACTCAGCATAGTCAATGCCGCCCTGCGTCAGTGGGTGCAAAAACTATGAGAAAGTTTCTGGTCATCGCCGACGACAGCGCCGAATTCCGCGCCGCGCTAAGCTACGCCTCGGTGCGGGCCCGGGTGACGCAGGGTATGGTCACCCTGCTGCGCGTCCTGCCCCCCACCGATTATAGCCAGTGGGCGGGCGTGCGCGATGAAATCGAGCGCGAACAGCGCGAAGAGGCCGAGACGCTGTTGTCCACTCTGTCTGACGAAGCGGCGGTCAAGTCCGGGCGTCCGGCGGAGATTATTATCAAGACCGGTCAGATGAAGGATGCCATCCGCGAAGTCCTGATCGCTGACCGTGATATCAAGATCATTGTCATTGGGGCGTCAGGCGGCAATCCCGGCCCGCTGGTCAATCTTCTGGTCCGCGAAGGGGTGGGGACGCTGGGTGGCACGCGGCCGGTGCCGGTGACCGTGGTGCCGGGCGATATCAGCGACGAAGCGATCGAAGAGTTAATGTAGGGCTTAGCCCTCTTTTGAAGTCAAGGGTGGGCACAGACTCATGTTGGTACAACAACATGATGTTGTCGTTGCAATAAAATTGCATACCGGCACGCCACCACAAAAACGGCACCCCAAAAATTAATTTAGCTTTCGGCTCAGGTCCTTACAGGGTAGGGGTTGCCAAATTCTATGAGGTATTAACGCACGCCAATATTCGCGCATTTACATAGGTTTTGGCCGGTAGTCGGAGCAGAGATCGCCAGGAGCGGATGTCGCACAGAATTTATCTGTTTGACAAAGCAGGCCCAAAGCTAGACGTGTTGTGAAGTGTTACAACTTGTCAATCATAGCAAGCGAGTTAGTTTGACCAGTTTTCTTTCGGGACAGTTCTTTGGCGCGCGGGCGTTCGAGCGGACGCTGAACGAGGTCACCTTGGCGCATTTCGCCGGCACGACGCCGGAACACGAGGTGGCGGAACACAGCCATGACACCGCGCATCTGGTCCTGGCAACCCGCGGGCGCTACATCACTTCGGCGCATGGCGCGGCCGGTGACGGGCCGGTGCTGGTCTATAATCCACCGGGCATCGTCCACCGTGACCGCTTTGCCGGCAATGGCGGCTGGTTCTTCGCCGTCAGCCTGAAGACCGCGCGCGACGACCTGCCGGGCGATGCCTTGCGGTTGGATGCGCCGGGCGCCGTTCCGGCAGCCGTGCGTCTGCTCCATGCGGCGGCGGATCGTGATGCGCCGGTTCTGGAACTCGAAGCCCTGACACATGAGTTGACGGCAGAAGTTCGACCGTTGCCCGCGCCACCGCATTGTCCGTCCTGGCTGGCGGCTGCGCAGAGCTATATCGCCGATATGGCCCGGCACGAGATCGGCGTGGCTGATGTCGCGGCCGCGGCCGGTGTCCATCCGGTCTATCTGGCGCGGCAATACCGGCGCTGGCTGGGCTGTTCCCCGGGACATGACCTGCGCAGGCGGCGGGTCGAACTGGCCGCATCTCTGCTCGCCGCCAACGATGCGCCTTTGTCGGATATCGCGCTTGAGGCCGGCTTCTGCGACCAGAGCCACCTCAACCGGGCCTTCATGGCGCAGTGGGGGATGACGCCGGCGGCATTTGGCCGGCTGATCGGTTGCAAACGTCCAAGACAGGATGAAGCCTAACGGCTATCGGGAGGTATGTTCCGGAGCCCTGACATGACCTCTTTACGCGCACTGATGGCGGCCTTCACCCTTTGCCTCGCTGTTCCCGCCTATGCTGATGACTGGCCGACCGCTTCGGTCGCCGACGAAAAGATCGACGCGGCGAAGCTTGCGGCCATGGATACCGCCATCAAGACCGGCGAGTTCCAGCAGGTGACCAGCGTGCTGATCGCCCGCCACGGCAAGCTGGTTTTCGAGGCCTATTACGACAAGGAAGGGGCCGAAGCCCTGCGCAATACGCGATCGGCCACCAAGACAGTGACTGGCATGCTGGCGGGTGCGGCGGTGGCGCAAGGTCATCTGAAATTGACCACGCCGGTTGCGCCTTACTTCAAGGACAAGGCGCCCTTCGGCAACCCCGATCCGCGCAAGGACAGGATCGCGGTCGAAGACCTGCTGACCATGAGTTCGCTTCTGGAATGCGACGACGAAAACCAGTTTTCGCGCGGCAACGAAGAGCGCATGTACCTGATCGAGGACTGGGTAAAGTTCTATCTCGACCTGCCGATCAAGGGGTTTGCGGCTTGGAGCCCTAAACCCGAGGCGTCGCCCTATGGCCGCGCCTTCAGCTATTGTACGGCCGGGGTCACGACCTTGGGCGCGACCATCGAACGCGCGGTGGGACAGCCCTTGGCAGACTATGCCGATGCCGTGTTGTTCAAGCCGCTCGGGATCACAATGCGCGAGTGGCAGTATTCACCTCTGGGCGTGGCGCAAGGTGGCGGGGGACTGGGCTTGCGCAGTCGTGATCTGTTAAAGCTTGGCCAGCTCTATGCCGACGGCGGCGTCTGGCAAGGCAAGCGCGTGCTCGCGGCCGATTGGGTCAAGGCGGCGACCGCGCCGCACGCCAAACCCGATGACGGCCGCGACTATGGTTATCTGCTGTGGATCTACCCCATGGGCGGACATCCAGCGTGGCAGATGGCCGGCTCCGGCGGCAACAAGGTCGTGGCCGTGCCCGATCTTGACCTTGTCGTCACCGTAACCACGACGAATTTCGGCGTGCGTAACTCTCACCAGCTAAGTGACCGCTTAATAGCCGACTACATCGTAAAAGCAGCGCTGTAGCGCTCCCAGAAGAGGTCGCACTCCCGGCGAAAGCCCAAAACAGGTCGACCATTGGCGGAAAGCACCGGACATATATCCAGCTAATATATATATTTTTATTGAATTTTTCAATCATGCCGGACGCAAGCGGATGGCAAAATGGTGGGTGGGTTCATCCAATGTCCTCTTGCCATCCTCTGCATTTACCCCCATTTGAGCGGGAGATTTATCCGGAAAGCCGCTCATGTTTATCCAGACCGAAGCCACACCCAATCCCGACGTGTTGAAATTCATCCCCGGCCGCGAGGTTCTGGGCAAGGGGTCGCTGGAGTTCCGCACGCAAACTGAGGCGGAAAAATCACCGCTGGCCTTGTCGCTGTTTCAGATTGACGGCGTAGCGGGCGTCTATTTCGGTTCCGACTTCCTGACCGTGAAGCGCGACCCTGAAGCCGGTCTGATCTGGGCGCAGATCAAGGCACCGATTCTGGCCGCCATTATGGACTTCTACGCGTCAGGTCGTGCGATCCTTAACGAAGACGGTGCCACCAATGAGCGCACCTATGAGGGCGAAGTCGCCCAAATCGTTCTGGAAATCAAAGATTTGCTCGATACGCGTGTACGTCCGGCGGTGGCGCAGGACGGTGGCGATATCGAATTTGAACATTTCGACATTGAGTCCGGCACGCTTTATCTGCACATGCGCGGGGCCTGCTCGGGCTGTCCGTCCTCATCGGCCACCCTGCGTCAAGGCGTGGAATCCCTGATGAAACACTATGTCCCGGAAGTCAAAACCATCGAACAGGTCCTGTAAGGTGGCGCTGGCCTTCGTCATAGATACGGCTCTGAATGCCTGCCAGGTTGGGCTTTTTTCCCATAAAGACGGGTCCGTCTCTGAGGTGGTGGCACTCAGGGAATACATGACGCGCGGGCATCAGGAATTTATTGGTTCCGCCGCTCTGCAATGTTTCGAAAAAGCCGGAATCAATCCACGCGACGTCGATATTTTGGGCGTGACCTTAGGGCCAGGCTCGTTCACCGGCCTGCGCGTCGGCCTGTCTTTCGCCAAGGGTATAGCGTCGGGACTGGGCATTGGTCTGCGCGGATTTTCGACGCTGGAGCTAATGGGGCGGGCCGCGGATTTTCACCAGCAGCGGCGACTGGTGGTGCACGATGCCGGACGCGGTCAGGTCTACTGTCAGCGGCTTGAAGCCGATAACGCGGTTTCACCACCTGAGTCGTATGACCTTGTAAATTTGCAGGAAATCGACTTGGGCAGCGACTGGCACTGGCTTATAGGCTCAGGCGCACCGCTTTTGGCCGAACGCTTCGCGCAGGCGCAGTTAGCTGCCGAAGTGCTGCCTGATCTGACGGCGATGGCGACCCTGTGTTTTGCTTCAACGACCGTTTATGACGACCTGACCCCTCTCTATATGCGCGACGCGGATGCCAAGGTCTCGGACAAGTCGGTGGTGCATTTCGCGTGAGAATAGACATTTCCGGATATTATGAATAAAATTCGCCAAATTGAAGAATTGGATCAGCGACTGGTGGACATCCACGCGCAGACTTTCGACTTTGGCTGGAATAGTTCTGATTTTATAGAATATTTGAAGGGCGCGGAGTATACCTGTTTTGGCCTCTATGACGAGGACGCGCTTCAGGCGTTTGTGCTGATCTCGGCCGTCCTTGATGAGGCCGAAATCCTGACCCTCGCCACCGATCCACTGGCGCAGAGACGAGGCCATGCACGCGCACTGTTGCAGCACCTGATCGCGCATCTCACCCGTATAAACATCCGCAGTCTGTTCCTGGAAGTGGCTGTCGATAACCCCGCCGCCATCGCCCTTTATGAGGGTCTGGGCTTCCGCCAGGTCGGCCGTCGCCCCCTCTATTACAGCCGTCGCGGCGGCGTGCTGGTGGACGCCCTTATTCTCAGTCTTGCGGTTTGAGACGATTGCCCTTAATTCCATAGGGGTGCGGCGCAACGCCGCGGTGTATAAACGATAATCCGGGAGGGCCGCATGGACCGTATCGAACAGCAATGCGTCGAAAAGGGTATGCGCATGACCGATCAGCGCCGGGTCGTCGCCCGTGTGCTTTCTCAGGCCACCGACCATCCGGATGTTGAAGAGCTTTATCGCCGCGCCGCCGCCGTAGACCCACATATTTCGCTAGCCACCGTCTATCGCACCGTGCGCCTGTTCGAAGAGGCGGGCGTGGTGGAACGCCACGATTTCGGTGACGGTCGCTCGCGCTATGAACAGGCCGGCGAAGACCACCACGACCACCTGATCAATATCAAGTCGGGCGAAGTTATCGAATTTTTCGACGAAGAGATCGAGAAGCTGAAAACCGCTCTGGCCGAAAAGCTGGGCTACAAGCTGGTGGGTCATAAGCTTGAACTGTATGGCGTGCCACTCGACGACAAGTGATCAGGCGCGATTGATCAGGCCTTGAACATTCTGCGTCTGAATAGCAGTGTCCGTCAGGGCTTTGGCACCTAGTCGGTAAAGAGACACGGTTTTCACGGGCATATCCGCTTCGGCCTTGATCAGGCAGAGGTGCTTCGCCTCTTCGACGCGCACGTCGGACAGGTAAAGCCCCTCGATGGGTGTCAGCTTGCGCACATAGGTCGGTAGCAAGGTGCGCCACTGATAAAGGACATCGGTTTCCACCGCGAGAAGACTGCCCTGAATTTTGGTTGCACTGACATTGTGCATGTGGATGTTTTTGACGTAACCGCCACGACGCTCGTTTGTTTTGACATAGAGCAGGTTGTTTATGGGTACCGCCCAGCCGTCTTCACCCCTGCCATCGCCCACGAAATGGCAGTTATCGACAAAGACGTTTTCAATGCCCCCGGATAGCTCGCTGCCGACGGCCATGAGTTGATGGCCGTTCTTGATGCGGCAATTGCGCATGACGACATTCTTTGTCGGCGTATTGAGTCGCCAGGCGTCCATGTCCCGGCCCGATTTGACGGATACGGCGTCATCCCCCTGATCGAAAACACAATCCTCGATCAGCACGTTCTGGCTCATCTCCGGATCAACGCCATCATTATTATGGCCATGCGCCCGCACCTTCACGCGGCGGATCACCACGTCCCGGCACATTAGGGGATGAATGGTCCAGAATGGACTGTCTTCGATCGAAATGTCTTCGATCAGGACGTGGCGGCAGCGGTTAAACTGCACAAAATGTGGCCGCAGGTGGTTTTCACCTTCGGCCATCTGACGCGCTTCGACGGGGAGGCCCTGATAGGCGAAATCATATAACCGGATCAGTGCATCCATATGAGGCTTTGGGCGCTTGTACCAAAGCTGCCAGACATCGAGCTTTGCCTTGAGCTTCCCTCCGCCACTAATCCCCACATTTTCGCAGTCAAACGCGTAGACTAATGGTGAGTAGTTGAAACACTCAATACCCTCCCACGAGGTCTGAACCGGCGGTAGGTAATCTTCCGGCTTTTCGGAAAAGAGCAGGGTTGCGCCCTTCGACAGGTGCAGGTTGACGTGGCTTTTCAGGTGTATCTTGC
This sequence comes from Asticcacaulis sp. DW145, assembly GCF_037101385.1. Lineage (NCBI taxonomy): Bacteria > Pseudomonadati > Pseudomonadota > Alphaproteobacteria > Caulobacterales > Caulobacteraceae > Asticcacaulis > Asticcacaulis sp. DW145. The sequence continues at coordinate 92,959 of NZ_AP029024.1, forward strand.
CGGTGGGCCAGATACCTTCCGGGACGATGACATTACCTGAACCGGCCCGATGCGCGGCATCGATGGCTTTTGCGATGGCGGCTGAGGTGGCCGTCTGATCATCAGGAGAGGCGCCAAAGTCAGTGATGAGAAAGCGTCGGACACGTGAAAAATCGGGTACACGAAGAGGCGGCATATCAAAAGGCGCGCTGACCGACAGACGTTTTTGGTTGAGACCCGATGCGGCCTGAGCGTTGCCGGTGAGCAGAGGTGCGGATAAACCCGCATACAGAACCGAGCGGCGTGAAAGGCTCATCTGTCTCTTCCCTAAGTATTCGCCGACAACCGGAGTGCATGAGCGCATAGCTTCGCGGGCAGCGGTATTTGATTGTTATTCGATCAAATTATCATATAAAATGATCAGTAACAATCAAAAAGGGTCAGAAATGCTGTTTGGGTTCTGCGACGGCATGTGGATAAAATCCGGTGTTTGGCCTTGAAAAACGAGGCCTGAAACCTCATAAGCACCGCATGAGTGAAACCGCATCCGCCGCCTCCAAAAAGCTGCACATCAAAACCTACGGCTGTCAGATGAACGTCTATGACAGCGAGCGCATGGCTGACCTTTTGCGCCCGCTGGGCTATGCGGTGTCAGATCAGGCCGAAGGCGCCGATCTGGTGCTGCTAAACACCTGCCATATCCGGGAAAAGGCGGCCGAAAAGGTTTATTCCGAGATCGGTCGTCTGAAGGTAATGCGTCAGGAAAAGGAAGCGCGCGGCGAAGGGCGTATGACGATTGCCGTCGCCGGATGCGTAGCGCAGGCCGAGGGCGAAGAGATCATGAACCGCGCGCCGGCCGTCGATCTGGTCGTCGGGCCGCAGGCCTATCATCAGCTACCTGAGCTGATCGCGCGCACCACCCGCGCCAAGGGTGAGCGCCTCAAAGCCGACTTCGCTCCGGAAGACAAGTTCGATGCCCTTTCTACCGAACGTCAGGCAACCGGTCCGACGGCGTTCCTGACCGTACAGGAGGGCTGCGACAAGTTCTGTACCTTCTGTGTCGTGCCCTACACCCGCGGCGCTGATTGGTCGCGTCCGGTGGCCTCGATCCTTGAAGAAGCCCGTTCGCTGGCTTCGAAAGGTGTGCGTGAAATCACGCTTTTGGGCCAAAACGTAAACGCCTATAACGGCCTTGAGGCCGATGGTCAGGAATCAACCCTGCCTCGCCTGATGCGGGCCCTGTCTGAGATCGAGGGACTCGATCGTATCCGTTACACCACCTCGCACCCCAATGACATGACCGATGAACTGATCCGTGCCCATGCGGAAAACCCCGCGGTCATGCCCTATCTGCACCTGCCGGTGCAGTCGGGATCGGACAAGATACTGCGCGCCATGAACCGCAAGCACGGGCGTCAGGCCTATATCGACCTGATTGCGCGCCTGAAAGCCGCTGTACCGAACATCGCCCTGTCCGGCGACTTCATCGTCGGTTTCCCGGGCGAGACGGACAAGGATTTCGAAGACACGATGGACCTGATCCGCACGGTCGGCTACGCCTCGGCCTTCTCGTTTAAATACTCCAAGCGTCCGGGCACGCCGGCGGCCGCCATGCCGGGTCAGGTCGATGAGGCCGTGGCCGATGCGCGCCTTCAGGCGCTTCAGGCCCTGATCAATGAACAGGCGCAGACCTTTAAGGCCTCGCTGGTCGGGCAAACCATCGACGTGCTGTTTGAAAAGCCAGGCCGCCATGGTCAGCAGGCCATCGGGCGGTCGCCCTGGCTGCATGCGGTGTTTGCCGAAGACGCGGCGCACCTGATCGGTCAGATCGTGCCGGTGAAGATTGTGGGCGTGGGGAACAATTCTCTGATCGGGGAACTGGAAAAGGTACACGCTTGACCCTTGCCACTGAAGATTTCATCGAATTGAGCGAAGACAAGGTTCTGGCCCTGTCCGGACCGGCGCAGCGCTATCTGGCCCTGATCGAAGGGGCCTATCATGTGCTGATCGAAACCCCCGGTGGCGGATTTCAGGTAACGGGCAAGGTGCGTGACCGTCAGCGCGCCCACGTCATCCTTAATGCACTGTCGGAGCTTTATGACGAAGGGGTGGAGATCAGCGAGGTAGATGTCCGCACCCTGATCCAGAACCCGACCGGCAAGTCACCGGTGTGGGCCGACCACCACGGGCAATCGCATGTGATCGTGATGGGCCGTAAAGGGGCCATTGCGCCCAAGACCGAGGGACAGGCGAAATATTATCAGCAACTGCTGCGCAACGACCTGACCTTCGGGCTGGGGCCGGCAGGGTCTGGCAAGACCTTTATGGCTGTGGCGCACGGGACGTCACTGTTGCTCAAAGGGGCCGTGGATCGGCTTGTCATCACACGTCCGGCGGTCGAGGCCGGGGAGAAGCTGGGCTTCCTGCCCGGTGATCTGAATGAAAAGGTTGATCCCTACCTGATGCCCATCTGGCAGGCGCTGGATGATATTCTGGGGGCGGAAAGCCTGCGTCGCCGCCGCGAACGCAATGAGATTGAAGTGGCCCCTCTTGCCTATATGCGCGGTCGCACCCTGTCCAATGCCTATGTCATTGTCGATGAGGCCCAAAACACCACCAAACAGCAGATGAAGATGGTGCTGACGCGCCTGGGCGAAGGCTCGAAAATGGTCGTCACGGGTGATCCGTCGCAGGTCGATCTTCCCCGCGCTTCGGACTCCGGTCTCGTACATGCTGTGGGCCTTCTGAACGATGTGAAGGGGGTAGGGGTCTCGCGCCTGACCGCCGAAGACGTGGTGCGTCACGAACTGGTCGCGCGCATCGTGCGTGCCTATGACAGCGAAAAACATGACTGAATTTGCCCCCCTGATCGACATTGAAGTCGAACACGACGAGTGGACCAACGCCCTGCCGGAGGTTTCGGCGGTGGTGACCGGCGCGATTGAGGCGACCTTTGCCTATCTGGGGGCGAAAGAGCAGCTTGATCTGGTGGTGCTACTGACCGACGATGCGGAAATGAAGGCGCTCAACAAGGAGTTCCGTCAGAAGAACGCGCCTACCAACGTATTATCCTTTCCCGCGCCGGACATGATGCATCCGCATCTGGGGGATATCGCCTTTGGGTTTGAAACCTGCGTGCGCGAGGCGAAAGAACAAAAAAAAGCGCTCAAGGCCCATGTGGCCCATCTCAGCGTACATGGCGCTTTGCATCTTTTGGGTTATGATCACATCAACGATCCGGAAGCCGAGGAGATGGAAGACCTCGAGCGCAAGATCCTTCAGGGGCTCGGCATTGCCGATCCTTATCTAGACGAATAGGCCACACACACCATGCCGGAGCCTGACAGTCGTAGCGCCAAGCGCCCGACCGGACCCAGAAAGACCCTGTTGAACCTCTTTGGCCTGCTGGGGCCGGATGAGGCGGAAAAGCCGCTCAGTCTGAGCGAGCGTCCCGATGTTTCCAACGACCTGATTGAACACGCCCGTGCGTTTCAGAATCTGCGCGTATCTGACGTGATGACGCCACGCGTCGATATAATAGGCATCGAAGACGCCGCGACCCTGTCTGAACTGGTGCGGGTGTGTGTTGAAAGCGAGCACTCGCGCCTTCCGGTCTATAGCGACAATCTCGATCATCCCGTCGGCGTCATCCACGTCAAGGATGTGTTCAAACTTTTGGCTCCCTCAGAAGACCGGCGTATTCCCGATTGGGACGCTCCCGTGACCGACCGCTTAAAGCGCGAACTGATCTATGTACCGGCGGCCATGTCGGCGACGGACCTGCTGTTAAAAATGCAGACCGAGCGCTCGCACATGGCGCTCGTCATCGACGAACATGGCGGCACCGATGGGCTGGTGACCCTCGAAGACCTGCTTGAGGCCGTGGTCGGCGACATTGCCGACGAGTATGATGATGACGAGGCGGATGAACTGATCGAAACCCCTGACGGGCACATCGAGGTCAGTGGCCGTGTTGAGCTGGAGACGCTTGAGGAACGGCTGGGGCTCCGTTTGTTTCCGGAAGATAGCGAAGACGAGGTCGATACGCTGGGCGGACTGGTGGCCGTGCTGGCCGGCCGGGTGCCGCATCCGGGTGAAATCATCCCTTACGCGGCCGCTGGGATAGATATAGAAGTGCTTGACGCCGACCCGCGCCGCATCAAGCGCCTGCGCCTGCATCGTCACGAACGCAAACCCGACCTGATTCCGGAAGACGTATGACCCTGACTGAACTCGGTGCCCGTCTGGCGCCCGCCTTCGCCCTGTACCGTCGCTATATGGGGCCGAAACGGCAGGCGGCGCTGATGGGGTTACTGCTGGGGTTGGCCCAGCCGCCGTTCGGTTTTCTTCCAGGGCTCCTGGCCTATTCCGTTCTTCTGTGGAGCCTCGATCAGGACTTGGGGCCCAAGCCTTTGCGTCGGGCGTTTGCCATAGGATGGTGGGCGGGTTTCCTCTATTTCCTCGTCGGGTGTTTCTGGGTGGCCGAGGCCTTTCTGGTCGATGCCAGCAATCAGGGTTGGATGGCCCCGTTTGCCGTTTGCCTTTTGCCCGGTGGCATTGCCCTGTTCTGGGGCGCGGCGTTCGCAGCCTACCGCAAACTGGTGAGCGGGCCACTGACGGGGCACTGGTCACGCTGGCTGGTCTTTGCGGGCCTGTTTTGCCTGTTCGAGTGGCTGCGCGGCACGATCCTGACCGGATTTCCGTGGAATCCCGCCGGCGCAACATGGAAGGCCGGTTCCGCCGTATCGCAACTGGCTGCGCTGTTCGGCGTTTATGGGCTGAGCCTGTTTACCGTTACGCTCTTTGCCAGCCCGGCGGTCAGCCGTCGTGATGAGGGGCTTAAAGGCCTGTGGCCTGCGGCCGTATCCGCCTTAATTCTGGTGGCGGGGCTTGGCTTTGGGGCGGTCCGCCTGGCGACCACCGAAGTTGATCCGACGCAGACGTGGATACGCATCGTCCAGCCCAATATCGGTCAGCGGGCCAAATGGAGCGAAGGGGCCCTGCTTCGGGTCATGCGCGACTATGTGGCCTATAGCCGGGCACACGCTGGGCGAGAAATATTGCAGGCCGTAACAAAACGTGATCGAAAACCCTATCCTGATGTCATCGTGTGGCCGGAGGGCGCACTTCCGGATGCGGCTGAGAACCTGCTTGATCCACAATCTGAGACTGCAAACCTGTTTGCCGGTCTGTTGCAGCCGGATCAGATTTTGCTGTGGGGGGCCTATCACCGCGCGGTAGATGACCAAAACGCCCTTGTGTGGCGTAACTCCCTGCTCGCCCTGTCGCGCGATGAGACCGGCACGAACTATCAGGTCGTTTATTCCAAGTTCAAACTGGTACCCTTCGGGGAGTTTCTGCCGTTTGAGAGCGTGCTCGAAAGCCTTGGTGTAAAGGAACTGGCGCATGTAGGTGACGGATTTAGCCCCGGCCCGCGCACCCGCCCGGTCGAGGTTGAAGGACTGCCACCCTTTCTGCCGTTGATCTGTTATGAGGGCCTGTTTCCGGCTTTGGCGAAGGGTGAACGCCCGTCGTCTTCGGCGCCATTACGGCCATCATGGATCGTCAATATTTCTAACGATGCCTGGTTCGGTCCAACGACCGGACCGGTGCAGCACCTTAACCTGTCGAGCTACCGCGCGATCGAAGAAGGCCTGCCCATGGTCCGGTCAACCCCTACGGGTGTGTCTGCGATAATCGACCCTTTAGGACGCATTGTCGAAGGGTCGGAAATCCGCATAGGTCAATCAGGTTTTCGTGATGTTCTGTTACCGGAGGCGGTATCATTTGCACCTTATACGCTGTGGCGACATCTGCACCTCATGCTTGTGGCGCTTTTTTGCTTGATTCCATTGATATTTGTGACTTTTGTAAACGTTAGCAAAAACAACCAAGAAAATGATCGTGTCCCAGATCCGGATGGGGCCGGTTTTACGACAAAAAAGCAGCACGGCGACAACGCCGGCTGATAAAGTAAAGAGGCAAAGTTGGACGAAAACACTAAAACGGACCGCAGTCCGAATCCGGTTGATTTGCATGTCGGTGCGCGTGTGCGTATGCGTCGCAAGTTTTTGGGAATGTCGCAGGAAGCTTTGGCTGAAACCATCGCCCTGACCTTCCAACAGGTGCAGAAATACGAGCGCGGATCAAACCGCATCAGCGCTTCCAAACTGCATGAGATATCGCGGGCGCTGAAGGCCCCGGTGTCCTACTTCTTTGAAGGTTATGGCGAGTCCGAAGCCGTCGAAGGCTTTTCGGAATCCGAATCCGAGCAGTTCGTTCACGGCTTTCTGATGACGACCGAGGGCATCGAGCTGGCCGAGGCTTTTCCGCGTATTAAGAATGCCAAGCATCGCCGCCGCATCCTCGAACTGGTGCGCGCCCTGGCGGAAGACAGCGAAGATTAACATTAGCTTCGCGTTAAATACCATTTCCCCGCAAGCCCCGCCCATCCGGCGGGGTTTATTTTTGAAACGCACTGAACTCTGGCTGTCTCACAAACGACTTGATCATATAAAGATATGTTTATATGAGTACGTTCCAGTTGATTAAACAGCGGAGGCCCGCCATGCGCCCGTCCTACATCTTCACTTCCGAAAGCGTGTCCGAAGGCCATCCGGACAAGGTCGCCGACCGGGTTTCCGATGTCGTGGTGGATGCCTTCCTACGCGAAGACCCTGAAGCGCGCGTGGCCTGCGAAACCCTCGTGACGACCGAGCGCGTCATTCTGGCCGGGGAGGTGCGCGCCGAGGATGACAAAATGCGGGAGATCATCGCGGGTCTGGAAGACAAGGTGCGCGCCGCCATTAAGGATATTGGATACGCGCAGAAAGGCTTCCATTGGGCCACGGCCCACTATGCCTGCCACCTGCACGCCCAATCGGCTGACATCGCTATGGGCGTCGATTCCGGTGAGAACAAGGACGAGGGCGCGGGCGATCAGGGTATCATGTTCGGCTATGCGTCGGATGAAACTGAAGAGCTGACCTCCGCGCCGTTGCAATGGTCGCACAACATTCTGCGCCGTCTGGCCGAAGCGCGGCACGGCGGCGACCACCGTCTGGAACCCGATGCCAAGTCGCAGGTTACGGTGCAATACGAAAACGGTGTGCCGTCTCGCATCCTCAAGGTACTGATTTCGCATCAGCATAAGGAAGGCCTGACGCCCAAGGACGTTGAAGCCATCGTCAAGCCCTACGCGATCGAAGTCTTGCCGCAGGGTATGGTGACGGCAGATACCGAATGGCTGGTCAATCCGACCGGCAACTTCGTCATTGGCGGACCGGATGGCGACGCAGGCCTGACCGGGCGCAAGATCATCGTTGATACCTACGGTGGTGCCGCCCCGCATGGCGGCGGGGCTTTTTCGGGCAAGGACCCGACCAAGGTCGATCGTTCGGCGGCCTATGCGTTGCGCTATCTGGCCAAGAACGTGGTGGCTGCGGGCCTCGCCAAGCGCTGCACCCTTCAGGTCTCTTACGCCATTGGTGTGTCGCGTCCCTTAAGCTTCTACGTCAACACCCACGGCACGGGTCAGGTGGATGAAGCGAAGCTCGAAGCCCTGCTGCCGGAACTGATCGGCGGTCTGACGCCGCGCGGCATCCGTCTGCATCTGGGCCTTAACAAACCGATCTATGAGCGTACCGCGGCCTATGGCCACTTCGGCCGCACGCCCGAAGCCGATGGGGGCTTCTCGTGGGAGCGCACCGATCTGGTTGACGCGCTCAAGCGCGAGTTTTAAGAGAGCGGCTTTTCCAGCACCTCCTCTGGCCTCAGGGGAGGTGCTTTTGCAAAAGGCGCTCTATGTCAGACGAAACACCGCCCGCCATTTCGCCGTCGTGGGGGCCCATGCGCTCATTCGGGCGTATCAAGTCGCGCACATTGAAACCGCGTCAGGCTGATCTCTTCGACACGCTCCTGCCGACCATCGAAGTCAATGACGCCCTGATCGCGCAACTGATCGCAGGTGATCTTGGCGGTTACAACGAACTGTGGCTGGAGATTGGTTTCGGCGGCGGGGAGCATCTGGCGGCACAGGCCGAGCGTAATCCGCAGGCCCTAATCCTTGGCTTTGAGCCCTTCCTCAATGGCGTTGGCTCTCTGCTGCGCCACGTGGATGAGCGCGGCCTGACCAATGTGCGCCTTATGCCCGGCGATGCCCGCCCGGTGATCGACCGCCTGAATGCGGCGTCGGTCGATAAGGTGTTCATCCTCTTCCCGGATCCATGGCCGAAGGCCCGCCATCACAAGCGTCGCTTCATTCAGATCGAGACGCTGGACGCTCTGGCGCGCGTGATGAGAGATGAAGCGCGACTGCGCTTTGCAACCGACTGGGCTGATTATGCCGACTGGACTCTGGAACGCGCGACGACGCATCCGGCTTATCATTGGCCGGCCCAGTCCCCGTCTGAATGGAACACGCCCCCCGTGGATCACGTGACGACGCGTTATGAGGAAAAGAAGCTGGGTGATTGCGCCCCGGTCTTCCTCGATTTTTATCGCCGCGCGCGAAACTGAGGCGCATAGTCCTAATTTCACCCCCGTTCGGTGTAAACCTGTAGCCATAACTCCGTTTTGCCCTGTATTAACTATGGTTAATATTTGGGGCATCGGGGTTGTCCATGGAAAGCCTGCATAAGGTTTCGGCGGGGTTCGTCTTCGCGTTTCTGTCTCTGCATATCGCCAACCATCTGGTGGGCTTGCAGGGGCTCGACACCCACCTAGCCTTCATGGCGGTGGCGCGCATGGTCTATCGCCACCCGGTGGTCGAAATGATCGTTCTCCTGGCTTTTCTGATGCAGATCCTGACCGGCTGGGCTCTGGCGCGTGAGATATGGGCCAGGAGAAAAGACTTCGTCCATCAGCTTCAGGCCGCGTCGGGTGTCTATATCGCCTTTTTCGCCATCACCCATGTCGCTTTTCTCTTCTGCGCGCGTCAGGTGCCGGGTCTTGACACGGATATCTATCTGATCGTCGCAGGTCTGATGCAAAGCGGCTGGATGTATGTGCTCATCCCCTATTACGGGCTGGCCCTGTTTGCGTTGTTTGTGCACATGGGCTGTATCCTGTTCGACATCTTCAAAAAGACGATGCGGCCCGTCTCCTGGGGGCTTCTGGTCGTGACCGTCGCTATCGGTGGCTATGCCACCTGGCTCATGATGATGTTTTACAGTGGCCATACCGTGGCTCTTCATGTCCCCTCACAGTATTTCGATATCTATCCCCTGATCCATACGAAGTGACGCCGGTCATGTTTTTGAATTAGGCTTGGCAAACGCCGCACAGCGGTCTATAAGCCTCTCAACATCGTCCGAACGGCCTTGCGGCCCCGGCGGCGGCCCTTCAAGAAGGCCAGCCGCTTTTTTGTTGCCCGAAACGCTGCTGACGACACATCTGAGGATTTATTTTTGCGCGCCAAGACCATTGAAGACCGCAAGCTGATCGAAGCCTTCGACCCCATTGCCGAGGCGCTGGGGCTCGACATTGTGCGCGTGCGCCTGATGGGCTCGAACAAGCCGGGTGGTGCGCGCCGTTTGCAGATCATGGCTGAGCGCAAGACCGATGGCGACATCACCGTCAATCAGTGCGCCCGCCTGTCGCGCGCCCTGTCGGCCTGGCTGGAAGAGTCTGATCCGATCACGGGCGAGTATATCCTCGAAGTGTCTTCACCCGGTATTGACCGGCCGCTGACGCGCCTGAAGGATTTCGACACCTATGCCGGGCTTGAAGCGCGTCTGGAGCTTGACCGGCTGGCCGAGGGGCGTAAGCGCTTCCGCGGCATTCTGTCCGGTACCGAAGACGGTGAATATGTCGCCATCGACCTAGAAGGCGAGGAAGACACCGCTATGATCCCGTTTGACTGGATCATCGACGCCAAGCTGGTGCTGAATGACGAGCTCCTCAAGATTGGCGCTGAAAAAGCCGCCCTTCGCCGCGAGCAGGGCGAGGACGATGAGGAAGAGGACGAAGACCTCGATTTCGGCGACGACGAGGACGCCGAATTTGACGACGAAGATTTCGACGACGCCGATGACGATTTCGGCGATGACGACGACGATAAACTGACAAAAAATTAAACTGGGAACAGTGACATGAGCTTTACCGGAATCAGCGCCAACCGTCAGGAACTGCTGCAAATCGCCGACGCTGTGGCGCGCGAAAAGCAGATCGACAAGTCGGTCGTGCTCGCCTCCATCGAAGAAGCGGTGCAAAAGGCCGCCCGCTCGCGCTATGGGGCCGACCACGACATCCGCGTGCGCGTCGATCCGCGCACCGGCGAAATGACCATCACCCGATATGTGACGGTGGTCCCGGATGAAGAGCTTGAGAACGAATATGCGCAGCGCGGCCTGACCGAGGCCCTGCGCGAGGACAAAGACGCCTTTGTCGGCAAGACCTACGAAGAAGTCCTGCCGCCGTTTGAGCTGGGTCGCGTGCAGTCGCAGATGGCGCGTCAGGTCGTAACGCACAAGGTGCGTGAAGCCGAGCGTGAGCGCCAGTACGATGAGTTCAAGGACCGCGTCGGCGAAATCGTCAACGGTACGGTCAAGCGCGTCGAATACGGCAATGTCATCGTCGATCTGGGCCGCGGCGAAGGCATTATGCGCCGCGATCAGTCGATCCCGCGCGAAGCGTTCCAGGTCAACGACCGCATCCGCGCCTATATCTATGACGTGCGCCGCGAAACCAAGGGCCCGCAGATCATGCTGTCGCGCGCCCACGGTGGCTTTATGGCCAAGCTGTTCGCGCAGGAAGTGCCGGAAGTCTATGACGGCGTGATCGAAATCAAGTCGGTCGCTCGCGATCCCGGTTCGCGCGCCAAAATGGCCGTGCTGTCCAACGACAACTCGATCGATCCGGTCGGGGCCTGCGTTGGTATGCGCGGGTCGCGCGTGCAGGCCGTGGTCGGTGAACTGCAAGGTGAAAAGATCGACATCATCCAGTGGTCGCCCGACGAAGCCACCTTCATCGTCAACGCTCTCGCCCCGGCCGAAGTGTCGAAAGTGGTTCTGGACGAAGAAGAAGACCGCGTTGAGGTCGTGGTGCCGGACGAGCAACTGTCGCTCGCCATCGGCCGTCGCGGTCAAAATGTGCGTCTGGCCTCGCAACTGACGGGCTGGCAGGTTGATATCATCACCGAGTCGCAGGATTCTGAGCGTCGTCAGAAGGAATTTGCCGAGCGCACCGCTCTGTTCCAGGAAGCGCTGGATGCCGATGAGGTCATTGCGCAGCTTCTGGTCACCGAAGGCTTCTCGACCGTCGAAGACCTCGCCTATGTCGATCAGATGGAAATCGCCGCCATCGAAGGCTTTGACGAAGACACGGCGGCCGAGCTTCAGGCCCGCGCGCGCGACTATCTGGAGCGTTTCGAGGCCGAGCAGAACGCCAAGCGCGTTGAGCTGGGCGTCGAGGATGAGGTGCTGAGCGTGCCGGGCATCACCCTGCCCATGGCGGTCGCTCTGGGTGAAGCCGGGGTGAAGACGGTTGAAGATCTGGCCGATCTGGCCACCGATGAAGTGCGCGGCGGCTTTGAGCAGCGCGGTGCCGAAAAGGTCCGCGTGCCGGGCGCTCTGGAAAGCTTCTCCCTGTCGGTGGCTGATGCCGAGGCCCTGATCCTCAATGCCCGTATCGCTGCGGGCTGGATCGAAGCCCCGGAGCCGGAAGTGGCTTACGAAGAGTCTGAAGAGTCTTACGAAGAGGAGGGCGCGAATGACGCCATCCCTGAACAATGAGACCCTTATCGATCTGAATGACGATCTGGCTGAGGCGGGGGGTACCCCGTCTCAGACCGTTGCCGTGCGCGCATCCAACCGTAGGGACGTCGCTTCACACCAGTCAGTTCCCCGTGACGGCCTGATCCGCTTTGTGGTCGGGCCGGACGGCTTTGTGGTGCCCGATCTCAAGGAAACCTTGCCCGGACGTGGCCTGTGGTTAAAGGCCGATGCCGAAAGTCTGGCCCTGGCCATCAGAAAGAATCTGTTCTCCCGTGCCGCCAAACGCGCAGTCAAAACCCCTGAAGGCCTTGATAGCCTTGTTCCCGCGCTCATCCGCAAGCGCCTTCTCGATCAGCTTGGGCTGGCGCGGCGTGAAGGAAATCTTGTTACGGGGTTTGAAAAAGTCGCCACAGCGCTTAGATTAGGTAAAACCGCGCCTCATGCCGCTGGCCGTGCCGCGTGGCTGATCGAAGCCTCGGACGGGGCCGAAGACGGTCGCAGTAAACTTCTGAACCTGAGTAATGGCCAGACGCCGTCTGTCGGACTGTGCGGCCTGTTTTCCAATTATGAACTGAGCCTCGCTCTGGGGCTCGAAAATGTAATCCATGCCGCCCTGATTGAAGGGCGGCGGGCCGGGGCGTTTTCGCGTGAAGCGGAACGCCTTGGCGGGTTTGAGGCCCTGTTTCCTGCCCAATGGCGCGAAAGACCCTTTAACTCAAACTGAAAAGCGACTATCAGGGCGTGATCTTTTCACGGTCTGATCGTGGCCAGAGCGATGTGTCGAGACTGTATGTGGCGTTTATGACGGCCCTATCGCTCAAACCGAATAACGATTGTCCGAAACGAAGCCGGAATGCCGGTTTCATCATGTGTATGTTGCGAGCTGAATGAGCGATCCGAAAGACGATAAACCCGAAGCCCCCAAAGGCGATAATACCCGCGCTCCGCTGAGCCTGAAGCCGCGCGTCGGTGGCAATGTGTCCACCGGCACCGTGAAGCAGAGCTTCAGCCATGGCCGTTCCAAGACGGTGGTGGTTGAAACCAAGCGCCGCATCGGCACGCCTCCGCAAGGTGCGCCTTCGGGTGGGGCTCAGGGCACCAGTGGCGCGCAGCGTTCCGGTGGTGAAAATCTGGCGCGCCCGCGTCCGGCTGCCCCGCAGGGTTCTCCGTCTGCACCCCGTCCGGCACCATCGGGTGGCAATTCGGGCGGTCTGCGTCAGGATGAGCTGGAGCGTCGAGCCCGCGTGCTGGAGCAGGCGCGCGTTGATCAGGAACGCCGCGAAGCCGAAGCCCGCCGTCAGGCCGAACAGCGCGCCCGCGAAGAGGCAGCCCGCCGTGCGGCGGCAGCCGAAGCCACACCGAAGTCCGAAGCGCCCGCCCCCGCTGCCGCGCCGTCCGAGCCAGCCCCGCAGGCGCCTGCTCCGGTTCAGGCCGAAGCCCCGCGTCGCAGCCCCATTGAAGAAGCTCTGTCGCGTCCGGCCCAGCGTGCGCCGCGCGAAGACCGTCGCGATGGCTTCCGTGATGATCGCGCGCCCCGCTCCGATCGTCCGCAAGGCGACCGTCCGCAGGGTCAGTATGGTGATCGTCCCCGCGGCGACCGCCCGCAAGGCGATCGTCCGCCGTTCAACCGTGATGGTAACCGTCCGCAGGGCGACCGCCCGCAAGGACAGTATGGCGATCGTCCCCGCGGTGATCGTCCGCAAGGTGACCGGCCTCAGGGTCAGTACGGAGATCGTCCCCGCGGCGACCGCCCGCAAGGCGATCGTCCGCCGTTCAACCGTGATGGCAATCGCACCCAGGGCGATCGTCCCAACTATGGCGAGCGCACGCCGCGTGGCGACCGTCCGCAAGGCGATCGCCCGCCGTTTAATCGTGATGGCAATCGTCCCCAGGGTGACCGTGGACCCAGAGATCCGAACCGTCCGCAGGGCGATCGTGGTCCGCGTCCGGCCGGTGAAACCGTCCGCTATTCGGCTAATTCCCCGCGTCCGCCGCGTGGTCCGGCCGGTGTGGCCCCGAACGCTCCGGCTGTATCGGAAGTCGATCGTATACGCTCTTCGCGTGGCTCGCCCGCCGGTAAGCCGGGTGACGTTCGCGCCCGTACCGGGGACGATGACGATCGTGGCCGCCGCGGCGGCAAGGCCGGTGCGCCGACCAAGGCCGTCTCGCAAACCCGTGGTGAGCCCAAGCGCCGCGAAGGCCGCCTGACCCTGCAAGCCGTTGTGGGTGACGACGAAGGCGCCGCCGATCGCATGCGTTCGCTGGCCTCGGTTCGCCGGGCCCGTGAGCGTGAACGTGAAAAGCGCAAGGGCGTCACCACCGAGCAGGCACGCGTGTCGCGTGACGTGGTCATTCCGGATGTTATCACGGTTCAGGAATTGTCGAACCGTATGGCCGTGCGCGCCGTGGACATCATCAAGATGCTGATGAAGCAGGGGATGATGCTCAAGATCAACGACGTGATCGACTCCGATACCGCCGAGCTGGTGGCCACGGAATTCGGTCACAATGTGAAGCGCGTCTCTGAAGCGGACGTCCTCGAAGGCTTTATTGACGCCGCCGACCATGACGACGATACGGTGGTGCGCCCGCCGGTCGTGGCCGTCATGGGTCACGTTGACCACGGAAAGACCTCGCTGCTCGATGCGTTGCGTAAGGAAGATGTGGCCGCCGGTGAAGCCGGTGGCATCACCCAGCACATCGGTGCCTATCAGATCAAGGTGCCGTCGGGCGAGCGTATCACCTTCCTCGACACGCCGGGTCACGCGGCCTTCTCGGCCATGCGTGCGCGCGGTGCCAATGTGACGGATATCGTGGTGCTGGTCGTGGCGGCGGATGACGGCGTCATGCCGCAGACCATCGAAGCCATCAACCACGCCCGCGCGGCCAAGACGCCGATCATCGTGGCCGTCAACAAGATGGACAAGCACGAAGCCAATCCGCAGCGCGTCATCAACGAACTTCTGCAACACGAAGTCGTCGTCGAAGCGCTGGGCGGTGAAACCCAAATCGTTGAAGTGTCGGCCAAGACCGGCATGGGTCTCGACAATCTGGTCGAAGCCATCCTGCTTCAGGCCGAAGTGTTGGACCTGCGGGCCAATCCGGACCGTACCGCCGAAGGCGTGGTGATTGAGGCCAAGCTCGACAAGGGTCGCGGTCCTGTGGCCACGGTTCTGGTCAAGCGCGGTACGCTGAAGCGCGGCGACATCATCGTGGCCGGGGGTGCCTGGGGCCGCGTGCGCGCGCTCATCGACGAACGCAATGCGCAACTGCCCGAAGCGGGTCCGTCGCAGCCGGTGGAAATCCTCGGCCTCGATCAGGCCCCTGATCCGGGCGAAGCCTTCGCTGTGGTCGAAAACGACGCCCGTGCCCGCGAAATCACCGAGTACCGTCAGCGCGTGAAGCGTGAAAAGATGGTGGCTCCGGTGGGCGTGTCGCTGTCGGACATGATGTCGAAGCTCAAGGACAACAAGGTCAAAGAGCTTCAGCTTATCGTCAAAGCGGACGTGCAGGGTTCGGCCGAAGCCATTATCGGCTCGCTGGAAAAGGTTGGCAACGAAGAGGTTCGCGCGCGGATCATCCATTCGGGTGCTGGCGGTATCACCGAGTCGGACGTGCAACTGGCCAAGGGGTCCAATTCGCCCATCATCGGTTTCAACGTCCGTGCCTCCAAGCAGGCGCGTGATCTGGCCGAACGCGAAGGCGTCGAAATCCGCTACTACGCGATCATTTACGACCTGATCGACGACATTAAGGGCGTGCTGTCGGGCATGTTGGCTCCGATCCAGCGCGAAACCTTCCTCGGCAACGCGGAAGTGCTCGAAGTGTTCGACATCACCAAGGTCGGCAAGGTTGCCGGGTGCCGCGTCACCGAAGGTCGCGTCGAAAAGGGTGCGCGCGTGCGTATCCTGCGCGACGACGTCGTCATTCAGGAAATGGGCGTTCTCACCACGCTCAAGCGCTTCAAGGACGAGGTTAACTCGGTCGTGGTCGGTCAGGAATGCGGTATGTCCTTCGGTCCGTTCCAGGACATCAAGAAGGGCGACTTCATCGAATGCTTCACGGTCGAAGAGATCAAGCGGACGCTTTAATCTGTTAAAAGTGTTTGGCCCGGCGCACTGCCGGGCCAAATGCTTTTTAGGGGTTGAGTTTAGCTTGTCTCTGATCCGTCATGTGATGTGGGGTCCGTGACCCCACGCCTTATGAAAGACCAGCTATGCCCGCCATTATCTATAGGCAAGGTGACCTTCTGAAAGCGCCAGAACGGGTTATTTGCCACGGCTGTAACGCGCAAGGGAAAATGGGTGCGGGCATCGCTACGGCTATCAAGAAAATCTACCCTGAAGCCTTTTCTCTATATCGTGCGACTTACGAAGCCCAAGGAAACCGGCTTGAGCTGGGGCAATCGATATGGGTTGATTGCAGGGACGGTCGTACAGTCATCAACGCTATAACTCAGGAGTTTTTCGGACGTGATCCGAATACGGTTTATGTGAGTTACGATGCCGTACGCCGGGTATTAAGCGAGATTAACGACTGGGCGCAGAAGCGGCACACGCCGCCGTCAGTCGCCTTCCCGAAAATAGGCGCGGGTCTTGCTAATGGCGACTGGCACGTAATTGCAGAGATAATAGAGTCCGAGGCGTCGGCGTTTCAGCCGATAGTCTACTCGCTGTAGCTTCTTTCATTTGAAACCTTTGACTTTCTGAAAGATTTGCCTGCTATAGGCGGATCATGCCCGATACGACCTTTTTCGACCCGTCCCATTACGTTCTGATCATCAAATGCCCGGACACGCGCGGTATCGTCGCGGCGGTCTCTGGCTATCTGAACGACAACGACATCTCCATTGTCGAGTCGAATCAGTTCAACGACAGTCAGGGTGACATGTTCTATGTGCGGGTGGTCTTCAAACAGGCCGGCGCGCGGATGCCGCCCATGTCGATCCTGCGCGAAGGGTTCAAACCCATTGCCCATCGCTTCAGCATGGAATGGGATATCCATAATCTGAGCGTTCGCCCGCGTGCTATCATTGCCGTGTCGAAGTTTGGTCACTGTCTGTACGAACTGCTGCACCGTTGGCGGTCGGGCCTGTTGCCAGTGGAAATCGCCGCCGTCGTCTCGAACCATGAAGACATGCGTTCGTTTGTCGAATGGAATGGCCTGCCCTTTGTGCACCTGCCTATCACCAAAGACACCAAGGCCGAGCAGGAGGCGCAGTTCCTCAGCCTTATCGAAACCCATCAGGCCGATCTGGTCGTTCTGGCGCGTTACATGCAAATCCTGTCCGATGCGTTTTCGCGCCGCTTAGAAGGTCGCTGCATCAATATCCACCACTCCTTCCTGCCCTCATTCAAAGGGGCTAAGCCTTATCATCAGGCGCATCAGCGCGGGGTGAAAATCATCGGGGCGACGGCGCACTATGTCACGTCGGACCTCGATGAAGGGCCGATCATCGAGCAGGACGTGCAGCGTGTGCACCATGGCCTCACACCGGAGCAATTGGTGGCGATTGGTCAAGATATCGAGGCCCGCGTACTGGCACGCGCCGTGACCTGGCACGCTGAGCGCCGTGTCATCATCAACGGCGGCAAGACCATCGTTTTTAGCTGATTTCGCGCTTGCGAAACGCCCGACCGCGTTGCAATGTTAGTCAACGGATCGGGGAAAAACACCATGTCAGCGGCCAAGCGGAAACGGACGAAAGCGCCGGTTTCGAACCTTTATATCGTGCAATACGCCGAGGTGACGGGCGTCGGCATGGGACGCCTGAGCGATGGGGCGCTGTACCTGACGCAGCGGGGGCTGGCGCGACTGTGCGGCGTGCAAAACGCCCATATCGGCACCATCAGCCGTGACTGGGACAGCGATAAACCGCGCATCCGGGCGATCAAGACGCGACTGTCCGAGATGAACGAAGAACGCGCCGCCGCCCATTCGGTCCTGACCTATCAGGGGCGGCGTCAGTACTGCTATGATGTGGCGGTCTGTCAGGCCATCCTCAGCTATTACGCCAACGATGCCGGACGCCATGTGCAGGATGAGGCGGCCGCGCACGTTTATGACGGTGCGGGCCTGAACGCCTATATTGCCCATGCGCTGGATGGGTTTGTCGCTCCGGTCGAAACGCCGCCAATCCGCTTTCAGCCAGTTGCGGAGACGCCCGCCGATGAGGCCGATATCGTCGTCGGCTATGAGGTCAATGACGCCGTTTCGCGGATGGTTATGGCTTATTACCAGTTGTCGTTTGCCATGGCGCAGGCCTATGTTAACTGGCTGCGCACCCTGATGCAGGCAGCATCGTGGAACCGGCTGGGTCTTTATGTGCCGCTCAATGCCTTTATTTCGCGGGGCTGAACGGGACTTTAAGCGTCAGGTAAGTCGCCCGCGCTCAAAGAGCGAAGCGTTAGCGCAACAAAAAAGCGGTGATCTAAGTCTTGCGTTTGAAAGGTACTTTGAGAGTCAGATAGGTCGCCGCCCGCCATATCCATTCCAGCGGGCCATAGTGGAAATGGCGGAACCACAGGTGCGCCAGACCCATCTGCGCCGTAAATGCAACGAGGCCGAGCACGACCGCTTCCGACTGGCTCATCGTAGCGTGTAGCCCCAGACCGAAGCTGTAGAAGACCGGCACGAAGACCAGTGACTGCCCTACATAGAGGCTGAGCGTCATGCGGCCGGGGGCGGCAAAGGCGTTCAGCCAACGATGCAGCGGGCCGTAATAGAGGCTGAGGAACCCGAACATAAGGGTCAGCATGATGCTGAGATCTGTCAAACTGGACCAGATACCGGACCACAGGGCATTGGGCATACGCGACGCCCCGGTTACCGGGATCAGACCACTGATCAGGCCCTGACTATGCCACAGAATAAGGGCGGCGATTAGCGACACGAGAAGACCGATCAGGCGCACCCGCCCGAAGCGTTCCGGCTGACTGAAAAAGCCGATACGCCCCAGACAGAGGCCGATGAGCGACAGGCCCAGTATCTGGCTCAGGCGGCCAGATTCGTACATGAACATCCACTTGAACGGATGGCCGTCCACCCAATTCTGACGCACGGTCTCAAGGAGGCTCTTGCCGGTCAAATAGGCATCGGGGATCGTTCCGCCCCAATAACCGAACGGGCGATTGGCCCAGTCGGCCCCGCTTAGCGCGGCCCCCAACTGAATCCACATCAAAGGCTGAAGAAGACAGATCACGCCGATGGTGGCGATCAGAGCGGTGGATTTCAGTCGATAGAAGGGGACCAGCAGCACGCCCATAAGCGCCAGAACCTCCAGTATATCGCCGCGATACCACAGCCCATGCAGCAGGCCGATGATCAGCAGCACCGCCAGCCGCCAGAGAAAGCGTCCGGTGAAATCGACGCCCTTACGCGCCGAATTGTCCATGATGATGAAGAAAGAGACGCCGAAGCACAGGGCCATCAGCGCAAAGGCCTTGCCACCAAACAGGGTGAAGATGACGTTGTGCCACATAAGCTGTGCCGGATCAGTGACCGGGTGTGCCCAGTAGAGCTCAAACAGTTCCGGCACATGCACCATGAACAGACCAAACAGCGCAAAACCGCGCAGGGCATCAAGCCCTTCAAGACGCTGCGGCGCGGAAGGGACGCTCTCGGGGGTGGCCATACTGTTATCTCCCTGGCTGGCCCGCTCTGTGATCGGGCCTTATAGGGGGACTATAGACAACGTTATCCTAAGCTGGCAAGCGTGCCTCTTACGTGCAGAATCTCATGGAAAATCTGTCAAAAAGGCTTATAGGGGGCGGATGAAAAGACACTCCGATAAAACCCGCGGTCATAAGGCCGAGGCTCAGGGACCAAGCCAGCGCCAGTTGCGCGCCGGCGAACTGGTCCGTCACGCGCTGGTTGAAATCCTACGCGAAGAAGAACTGCACGACGATGCCCTGCAGGGGGTTTCGATCACCATTACCGAAGTCCGCTGTTCGCCGGACCTGCGCCACGCCACGGTGTTTGTGGAACCGCTGGGGGCTGGTCTCGGGGGCGTGACTATCTCAAAGGACAAGATCGCTCCGGCGATTGAGGCGCTCAACCGTCACGCCAAGTTCCTGCGCGGGATTCTGGGGCGCATGATCGATATGAAGTTTACGCCGGACTTACGGTTCCTGCATGACGAAAGCTTCAATGAGGCGGCGCGAATCGACGCCCTGTTCATGCGTCCGGACGTGGCCAGAGACCTGAGAAACGATCCGCGTCACGAGGATGAGGACGAGGACTAGGCCTTGGCACGTAAGAAAAAAGGTGATCTGGTCAATGGCTGGGTCTGTCTGGACAAGCCCGTAGGGATGGGCTCGACTCAGGCCGTGAGCTTCGTGCGGCGTCTGTTTAATGCGCAAAAGGCCGGGCACGCCGGTACTCTGGACCCGATGGCGTCGGGCATCTTGCCCATCGCGCTGGGTGAGGCGACCAAGACCGTCCCCTATCTGATGGAAGCGGACAAGGTCTATCGTTTCACGGTTCGCTGGGGGCAGCGCACGGCCAGCTTCGACCTCGAAGGTGAGATCCTTGAACAGGACGATCTGCGCCCGACCGAGGCGGAAATCCGCGAAGTCCTGCCGCAGTTCATCGGCGAGATCGAACAGGCCCCGCCCGCCTTTTCGGCGATCAAGGTCGATGGGCAGCGCGCCTATGATCTGGCGCGCGAAGGTGTGGAAGTCGAGCTGGAGGCGCGGCCGGTGGTCGTGCACGACCTCACTCTGGAGCGTATTCTCTCCGCCGATGAGGCCGAGTTTCGCCTCCATTGCGGCAAGGGCACCTATGTGCGGGCCATTGCGCGCGACCTCGCGTTGGAGTTGGGCGTGCTGGGCGTTGTCAGCGCACTGCGCCGTGAGCGCGTCGGCGGCTTCGACATTAATTTGTCCGCAGGGGTGGATAAGTTAGAGGATTTGAGGCATAGAGACGCCGCTTTGGACGCTTTGCTTCCCGTAGAGACGGCGCTGGACGACATCCCGGCCCTGCCTGTGACGGAAGACGAGGCCACAAGGCTCAAACAGGGTCGCGAAATTCCCCTGTCCTTCTCCCGCACGCAAACGGCGGAAGACGCTCTGAAAATCCGGTCAAAATCGGGAAAATCGGAGCACGGGCGTACCCTTTGGGCGCACCGGGACGGAGACATCGTTGCCCTGGGCGAATTGCGGCTGGGGCAATTTTACCCCACACGCCTTATCAACCTGTAACCCTGCGGACCTTGTCCGTGAAAGGAGACCCCGATGTCGATCACGCTTGAGCGTAAAGCTGAACTGATCAAGACCCACGCCCGTTCGGAAAACGATACGGGTGGGTCCGAAGTGCAAATCGCCATCCTGTCGGAGCGCATTGCCAACCTGACCGAGCACTTCAAGACGCACAAGAAGGACAACCACTCCCGTCGTGGCCTTCTGAAGCTGGTGTCGCAACGCCGCCGCCTGCTGGACTATCTCAAGGCCACCGACACCGCCCGTTACACGGCGATCGTCGAGACCCTGGGTCTGCGTCGCTAAGACTATCTCTCAGGGCCTGACGCAACGTCAGGCCCTGATTGTATTATGGATACCCGGAACGCGATCCGGGCATAGAATTCGCGTGACGGTCCCATCAAATCGGGACAGATATAGGTTTGCCGGATGATACGGCAGACGTTTTCGGGAAGGGATTCGCCCTTCCTTACACCGGGTCGCCGCCCAGTCAGGCCGCCACCCTTCAGCCACCCCGTCAGGAATGGGCCTGCCGGGTGACAGAAAGACACACATGTTTGACATCAAGAGAAAAACCATCGAGTGGGCCGGGCGCAAACTGACGCTCGAAACCGGTCGTATCGCCCGTCAGGCGGACGCCGCCGTGCTGGCTACTTACGGTGAGACCACCGTGCTGGCGACCGTGGTTTATGCCCGCGCGCCGAAGCCGGGTCAGGACTTCTTCCCCCTGACGGTCAACTATCAGGAAAAGACCTTCGCCGCCGGCAAGATTCCGGGCGGCTACTTCAAACGTGAAGGTCGCCCGAGCGAAAAAGAAACGCTCGTTTCGCGCCTGATCGACCGTCCGATCCGCCCCCTGTTCGTCAAGGGTTTCAAGAACGAGGTTCAGGTCGTCGTGACCGTGCTGTCGCACGACATGGAAAACGATCCGGACATCCTCGGCATGGTCGCCGCCTCCGCGGCCTTGACCCTGTCGGGCGTGCCCTTCATGGGCCCGATCGGCGGCGCCCGCGTCGGCGTCATCGATGACGAATATGTCCTGAACCCGACTCTGGATCAGATGAAGCAAAGCGCGCTCGACCTCGTGGTCGCTGGTACGCAGGACGCCCTGATGATGGTCGAGTCCGAAGCGCAGGAACTGTCCGAAGACAAGATGCTCGGCGCGCTGATGTTCGCCCATGCCGGTATGCAGCCGGTCATCGACGCCATCATCGAGCTGGCGGAACACGCCGCCAAGGAACCGTTTGAATTCGAAGCCGAAGACTTCTCGGACGTTGTGGCCAAGATCAAGGAACTGGTAGGTTCCGACATCATCGCTGCCTACGCCCATAAGGGTAAGCACGAGCGTCACGCCGCTGTCGGCGAAGCCAAGAAGAAGGCCGCGGCTGTTCTGGTGAAGTCCGAAGAGAACCCGGAAGGCGTCGAAGCCGCCGTCTTCGGTTCGGCCTTCAAGGAATGTGAAGCCGACGTCCTGCGCCGTGACATCATCGACCACGGCAAGCGCGTGGACGGTCGTGCCGTCGATAAGGTCCGTCAGATCGTGTCGGAAGTCGGCGTCCTGCCGCGCACCCACGGTTCGGCCCTGTTCACCCGTGGTGAGACTCAGGCTCTGGTCGTGGCCACACTCGGCACCGGCGAAGACGAGCAGTTCATCGACGCGCTGGAAGGCACCTATAAGGAACGCTTCCTGCTGCACTACAACTTCCCTCCGTACTCGGTGGGTGAAGCGGGCCGCATGGGCTCGCCTGGCCGCCGCGAAATCGGCCACGGCAAGCTGGCGTGGCGTGCCATCCGTCCGATGCTGCCGTCGGCGGAAGAATTCCCCTACACCCTGCGTGTCGTTTCCGAGATCACCGAGTCGAACGGCTCGTCCTCAATGGCCACCGTCTGCGGCACCTCGCTGTCTCTGATGGACGCCGGCGTGCCGCTGAAGCGTCCGGTGTCGGGTATCGCCATGGGTCTGATCCTCGAAAAGGACGGCTATGCGGTTCTGTCGGACATTCTGGGTGACGAAGACCACCTCGGCGACATGGACTTCAAGGTGGCCGGTACCGAGCTCGGTATCACCTCGCTGCAAATGGACATCAAGGTCCCGGGCATCACCGAAGAGATCATGACCAAGGCGCTGCGTCAGGCCAATGAAGGCCGTCTGCACATCCTCGGTGAAATGAACAAGGCTATTTCGGGCGCCCGCGAAGAGCTGGGTGAATTTGCGCCGAAGATCGAGACGATCAAGATCGCGACCGACAAGATCCGTGAAGTCATCGGGTCGGGTGGTAAGGTCATCCGCGAAATCGTGGAGAAGACCGGTGCCAAGATCGACATCGGCGAAGACGGCACCATAAAGATCGCGGCTTCCGAACAGTCGAAGATCGATGCGGCCCGCGACTGGATCAAGTCCATCGCTTCGGAGCCGGAAATCGGCGCCATCTATAAGGGCAAGGTCGTGAAGGTCGTCGATTTCGGCGCGTTCGTGAACTTCTTCGGTGCTAAGGATGGCCTCGTCCACATCTCGCAGATCAAGAACGAAAAGGTCGCCAAGACCTCGGACGTCCTGAGCGAAGGCGACGAAGTGAAGGTGAAGTTCCTGGGCTTTGACGATCGCGGCAAGACCAAGCTGTCGATGAAGGTCGTCGATCAGGAAACCGGCGAAGACCTCACCGAAAAGCTGGCTGCCGAAAAGGCTGCCCGTGACGAGGCCCGCGCGGCTTCAGGCGAAGCGCCGGAAGCTGACGGCGATGAGGGTGGCGAAGAGCGTTCGGGCGGTGACCGTCCGCGCCGCTCGCGTCGTCCCCGCCGCGACTAATCGGGTCAAGGGGGCTGTGCCCCCTTGCCTTAGGCAAAGTAAAGGGCGGTCCCGTTTGGGGCCGCCTTTTCTTTTTGAACGGTATTATGTAGCAAATACACCAACAAATGTCATGTTTTAACGTGCGTCTACGGTTATGTTCCGGTCATGGAAAGACCGAATGTAATCTCTGGCTTGATAGCGAAGCGCAAAGAGTTGCGGAGGCAGATGGCTTTGCTGGCCAAGCAAATCAGGACGATAGACGCGTCCATCAGCATCTTTGAAAACAGCCAGTCGAGGAAGCGGAAGCGCGGATACGTCACCGAGCGCTATCGCTTCATGGTGTCTTACCTACGGGAGGCCAGCGGGCCTGTTACGGTGCCGGAAATCGTTGCCTCATGGGCAAACCACAAGGGCCTCATCACCAATCCCGAAATTCGCAACGATCTGCGCCGCCGCGTCCGATCAGCGTTGTGCAAACTGCGCACAAAGGGCGTGGTTGTTCAGGTAGGGGAGATGGGAAAGCGGAAAATGTGGCGCTTGATCAAAGACATTGATCCTGTTTGATACGAGCGCACCAAGGTTGAGCAAATAGGAGAAATCGGCAAGCGGAAGATTTGGCGAGTGAACCATCTATAACTGCTTCAAAAAGATTCTCTTTCAAATAGTTCAGCGAAAAGAATCACTTGCAATTCGCATGGGGAATCGCGATGCTTGTAAGTGACGGTGTTCTCCGAATCGGAAAAGGCACCGAGGGACCTAATCCTCGGTGCCTTTTTTGGAAACACTCCGCAACCAGCTCAGGGGCTGCGGGCGCACCAGCTTTCGCCGAGAGATTCTCTTTCTCTAGGCACGCGTTGTCAAGCCCCTGCCACTTTGAGCAGGAGCGATTCTCATGGAAAGAGAACCATCCCCCCACGTAAATCCTGAAATGGCCTCTAAGATTAGGTTTTTGAGGATCAGCCAAGGACTTTATCAGCACCAAATTGCCGCATTACTTGGCATTAATCAGGGACGTGTGTCGGAAGTGCTTACCGGAAAAAGACATCCCGACGCCCCGCCCGATGATACTTTGCCTCTGCCTTTTTAATTTGTATCGGCTGCGCCGCTTCAGAAATGGAGCGGCGTTTTTTATTGCTTGTAACAACCCTCGGTGACATAACGAATTGTCCCTTCCTGCCCTGAACAGCAGGCCGGGACGCGCACAGTGCTATGGGAACCCCGCAAGGTCTGGTAGCCCTCTTCATGCGATACGCGCGTCACGGAAACAGAGACACCACAGCGCGCATTCCAAGCCGGGACATCACAGAGGTTTGGGTTGCCTACAGGGGTCTTTACGCACGAGAGGCGACGTTGGTTATCCTGCGTAAGCGGACAGGGGCTATTCTGAAAAACCTACGCATTGAGGACGTCGTGTCCGAGGTCGCGCGGTTGGGGAATTACAAGGGTAGGTTTTGGTCTGGTTAACCATATAAAGCTTTGTTTATTCGAGCATTTAAAAACGCAATGCATGCGTGTTCTTATCTTTTTCTCTTGACTCCACGACAGAACGGAGTCCGTGAGGAAGATTCGCGCTTGCGAATCATCTCTTCGTGCAATAAGTTGACGGTGCGCATGACACGGTGAAACTCCATGCCGTAACCCCCTTTTTTGATAAAATTGGGGTGCCATGTGGGGGGATTTTGGAGTCCCCACTGCGTAATAAAGGGCGGCCTAGTGCCGCCCTTTCTATTTTATAATCTCTGCGTTTTTCATACGCCTGCGCACTTCAGTTTCTTTTGTTTTGTAGAATGTGCAAAGATAGAGGTCTCGATTTTCCCCCGCAACTTTTATGGTCACTTGAAACCACCTATTCCACTCCGTTTTGTCGAAATGGAAAAATGTAACATGTCGCGGCTTGTCTTTTATCGCCGTTCCATGATCAACAGTTTCAAAAATCATGGGAAACTGTTCAAATGGTATATCATGCTTATTGAGAGCCTTGAAAACATAACTATGGTGCACAATCAGGTTGCGTGAGCTTGCCCCCAAATAATTCACAATCGGCAGTGGTACCTGAACGGGTCTTATTTCCCGGTCATAGCCTTGGTCGAAGAATTTTTTCCAGTCACGGGGATGCATCGTTTAGTGAATACCGCAAGTTGATCCGATTTCAAACTGTAACGTAGGCTTCTCTTAATACCCGCGTTGCCAATAGCCTTTCCATTGACGCGACACAGGTTGCGCAGTCGCCGCGCCAACAATCATCATAAATTGCTCACCATTGGACACGCGACGGAAGTTCTCGCGCCACGCCATTTCGTTTGCATAGGCCGAAAGGTATTTACCGGCGATATGATGGTGAGTTCCCGTCTCGGCGCGACGTAGGCGGCTAAAATAGCTTTCGGCTTGGTTAGTGCAAGCGCCGTCCAGTGAATAGGCGTCACTGTGGTTGATACGCTTCGTCATGAAGCGAGTAGACAGGTTATCCCAGTGGGTCGCCTCGTCGGCATGAACCGTCGCGCCTTGATCCACATTAGCGGCCACCAAACTCACGCCATGCGCCTCTGACTTGGTGACGAATGGCATGGCACGGCCATCACGCTCGCGCATGATAACGACGACTTGACGCTTGCCCGATTGATTAGCGGTCTTGCGACGGTCGCGGCGGTTTTCCTTCTCATTGGCGGGCTTCACGTAGCCACCAAAGTACGCGCCGTCTACCTCAACCTGGCCGTCCAGCTTAGAACGATCAGAAGCCGCGCCCATGGCCTCACGCAGCTTGTGAGCCATCACAAAGGCCGTCTTGTACTGCACGTCCAGATCACGGCTCAGTTGAAGCGCTGAATAGCCCTTAGCGCCATTGGTGAAGATGGCGATAGCGGACAGGATGTCGCGCAGTGACAGTTTGTGGCTGGCAAAGATCGTCCCGGACGTGACGCTGAATTGAGCGTTGCAAGCCTTGCACTTGAAAACCTTGCGGGTCGCGTATTTGTAAACCGCGACACAGCCGCACTTATGGCAATAGGGCTCCCCGCCGTTGTCGCTCCAACGGATAGCCTTGAACGCTTCAAAGGCTTGATCGTCCGACAGGCGCATCACTTTCACCAGCGAGAGGGTGCGAGCGGCGGAGGAAAGGAGGAAATGTTGAGCCATTGTCATTATATCCGATACCTATGTATCGTATATAGTGCGTTGACGTATCTCTGACAAGGGCATATGTATCGCAAACGATACTTTTTTAATCAGGAGCGTTACGCCATGGCCGAAAAAACGGATTGGGAGATGAAGGCGGCAAACCTTTTGAAGGCCGAATTAAAACGCAAGGGCGTTACTTACGCGCAGCTTGTAGACAAGCTCGCTGCAATCGGAGTTGACGAGAAAGAGGTTAACGTGCGGAATAAGCTCTCTAGGGGCAAATTCACGGCGGCATATCTCCTGCAATGTCTAAGCGCGATCGGGTCAAATACGCTGCATTTGGATTTGTAGCACTTGCTATATTGGCCGCATTTATATTTGCTGCATGGCAGACAAGGCCGATTTTAAAGCCAGAAAACTTCACCTACAATTTCGTTTGGGACTGTAAGCAAAAGAAGGCCCCAAAGGCTGATAGCGAGAATCACTCCGCCGAAAAACAATCGCCAAAAACGCGCCTTAAAATCTCCATTGAAGATAAGGCCGATGCCGATGAAGCAGCCCGCGCAAAAGCTGAATGTGAGAACGTAAAGCGCGCCGAAAGCGATCTTCGCGCGCAGTGGCTCGCAGCTGAAAGCGCCCGAAGTAACTATTGGCTTGGGTTTGTCAACTTCATCGCGCTTGTGCTTACCTTGGCTGCTGCCTCTTGGGCCGCTTGGGAGTCCCACAAGAGTGCCGAAGCGACCGTTGAGGCCGTTAATTTGGCGCGAAAGGAATACATCGCGACTCATCGACCGCGCCTTAGGTTTAATACCTGCGAGTTTGACAAATTTGGGCCAAACATCCCGCTGACCTGCAACGTGACTATGATAAATTTTGGAGAAACTAACGCCAATATTTTTCTCATTAGCGCGGGCTTTATCATAAAAAACGGAGACTTCCAAAATTATCTTGGGCCAGATACCGAGGACCATGAGCAAAGAGCTATAATTCCTGGAGAGCAATTTTTTATTGAGTGGACAACAAATCACTCGTTTAGCCCATACTTGTTTCGATCTATTATCAATGGTGATACTGAGTTGTTTTATGACGGAACGGTCCATTATAGAGACGCAAACGGAACTATTCGCGTAACCGGTTTCACGCGCCGTTATGACCGAAATAGGAGAAAATTCAGGAAATTGCCAGCAGGTCACGATTTTGAGGATGGCGAATACG
The DNA here is from genome assembly GCF_037101385.1 of Asticcacaulis sp. DW145. Lineage (NCBI taxonomy): Bacteria > Pseudomonadati > Pseudomonadota > Alphaproteobacteria > Caulobacterales > Caulobacteraceae > Asticcacaulis > Asticcacaulis sp. DW145. The sequence goes on from NZ_AP029024.1 coordinate 120,966, forward strand.
AAAGCTAGGAGGCTCATTCATGCCTCCCGCTTGGTGTGTTTGCTACATAATACCGTTTTTGAATGAAGACGACGGGGCCACAGGCCCCTCGACCCAATGACTGCAAAGCGTTAAAGCTATCCCATGCATACACTCAGCGAGCAAATCCTCGACCGGGGCGCGATCCTGCTTCTGGCCAACAAGGGGGAGCCCACACGGCTGGTCGGCTGCGAGGCGGAGGAACTGGACCTCAGCGATTTTATTCTGAACGGCTGGGTGTTCGAAGACTGTATTCTGCGCAAGACGAAGTTTCGCGGGGCGAAGCTCGAGCAGGCGCACTTTATTTCCTGTAAGGGCGGGCAGGCCGATTTTACGTCTGCCGATCTGACCGAGGCGCACTTTATAGCTTGCGATTTCAACAACACCCCGTTCAAGGGGACCGGTCTGGCGCAGGCGCATTTTATCCGCTGTAAACTGACCGGGGCGGATTTCACCCATAGCCGACATGTCGATATCCGTTTCGAAGACTGCCGCCTCAATGATGCCCGCCTGAGGGGCATCGGTTTTGTCAAACAGACGCTCAAATCGCTTGATCTGACCAATGCCGACCTTCAGGGCTGCGACTTTCGGCAGGTGATGTTTGAGGACTGCAGCCTACGTGATGCGTTGCTCGATCATGCCCGGTTTGAAGGGGCGGACCTGCGCGGTACGGATATTGGTGGCGTGCGTCTGGAGGATGCGCGCCGGTTCAAAGGCGCGACCATTTCGCGTGCCCAGGCCGCAGAACTGCTTTCAGAACTGGGGCTTAAGGTGCGTTAGACTGTCGGACGTTTTTGTTTCCGAGCCGTCGCAGGCCTTTTGAAAACCTATATCCCTGTTACCAACCAAGAAAATATATTTCGCGTCTGCAACAATCGTCCAAAAATTACCCAAAATTACAAACGTTTAACGGGTCATATCTGCAAAATAATGTATGGAGGAAGCAACGGGGGTGGGCCATTGCGTCGTATAAAGACGGCGGGCTTGTCCCGATCATACATATTCAGAGCACCCAACATGTCCTCTTCCAAGCGCCTTGCCGGCACCAGCCTGTCCGTCCTCGCCTCGTTTTTGCTTGTATCTGCCGCCGCGGCACAGACGGCTGCGCCCACCGCTGAAAAGCCCGCCGAACAGAAGGCCCCGGAAAAGGCACCTGAAAAGGCTGATGAGCCGACCACCATCACCGTCACGGGGGCCAAGGCTCAGAACCGAATTGACCGTCAGGTCTATGATAACACCAAGAATGCCGATGCGGCCATCGGCACGGCGGCGGACACGCTGAACAAGGTGCCGGGCGTTACGGTCGACGCCAATGGCAATGTCGCTCTGCGCGGCAACACAAATGTCCAAGTCTATATCGATGGCAAGCCTTCAGCCATGATGCAGGGCGACAATCGCGCCGGGGCCATTCAGGCGATGTCGGGCGGTGATATCTCGTCGGTTGAAGTCATGAACAACCCTGGTGCGCAGTTCTCATCGGAAGGCACCGGTGGCATTATCAACCTCGTGATGCGCAAGAACCGCCGTCCAGGTGGCTTCGGTTCCGCCAATGTCGCCGTGGGCGATGGCCGATATAATGGCGGTGTCAATGGTAGCTACACGGCGGGCAAGATTTCGGTCAACGGCGGTATCAACTACCGCGACGAAAGTGGTTTTGGCCGCAATACGCGCCGTCTGATTAATCGCGACACCAATGGCAATGTCATTTCGCGTACGGACTCAAACGGTTCCGGTACAGGTGGTTTCACCAACTTCAACGTCAATGCCGGTATCGACTATAATCTGGACGACACCAATACGCTCAGCGCTCAGGTCACCTATAACAAGCGTGAGTTTACAACAGAAGGCACGGGCGTCACGGCGAGCTATAATGCTCTGGGCGCAGCAACCCGAGCCTTCACGAACGAGACACGTTCTAAGAATCCGGGTGCGGATCAAAGCCTCGCCTTGACCTGGAGCCATACGGGTAACCTGCCCGGCGAAACGCTTAAGGCGGATTTGCGTATCAGTCGGTCAACAGGATCGAGCGAGTACGTCAATATCAACAACTTCACGCTCCCGACTGTCTCCACGACTACAGATACGAAAGTGTCATCGCGCGCCCTCAGCAGCGCCGTGTTCAGCGTGGATTATAACCGCCCGGTGGGAACCGATCAGCTGACCACCGGTATCCAGATCACGCGCGATGACAATACGGTCAATAATGAATCGACCGGTATTGGTGCGGATGGCCTTGGCAATACGCTCCTGTCCAATAGCTTCCAGTATAAGCAGACCCTGAGCGCGGCCTATGCCACCTATCAAAAGCCGTTTGGTGAAAAGTGGGTCGTTTTAGGCGGTGTGCGCGTCGAAAACCTCGATCTCGACACCTTCCTTGCCAACACCGGTACGCAGACGAGCGTAAATTACACTAAGGTGAGCCCCAGCTTCTTCGCCACTTATCTGCTATCGGACACCGCCAAGCTTCGCTTCTCCTATGCGCGTCGTCTGCAGCGTCCGAACCCGCAGGCGCTCAATGCGGCCATCACCTATGTCGATGCGCAGAACGTCAGCCAGGGCAATCCTGACCTCAAGCCGCAGGAGACGGACTCATTCGAACTGGGCTATGAGGTGACAAAGCCCAAGATCAATTATCAGATCCGCGGATACTATCGCGAAAACAACGATGTCATCACGCAAACGAGCCGCTTCATCACCGGCAATGTGCTTTTGACGACGCAGGAGAACGGCGGCTCCAGCACGGCCGGTGGCGTCGAAGTCAACGTCAATGGACAGGTGACGCCTAAGCTGAACCTGTCTCTGGGCGGGGACGTGTCGCACACGGAGCTGACCACGCCCGCCAATGGCACGCAGGAGGCGGACTCGGTCAATGGGCGCATGAACTTCACCTACACTCTTACGCCGAAGGATACGCTCCAAGCCTTCTTCTTTGCGCGCGGCAAGACCCTGACCGGCCAGGGCTATACCGAGCCCTTTGGCATGGGGAACATCACCTATGCCCGCAAGCTGACGCCAAAGGCGACGCTGACGGTGACGGTGCGCGACCCGCTGAATACGGGTAAGTCGGTGAGCTATACGGACACTAAGACGGTCTATTCAGAATCTTCCCGCAGCCAGCAGGCAAGCGTCTTCTATGTAGGTCTGCGTTACACCTTTGGTGGTCCGACCCCAGCCAATGCGCAACAAAATCAGTGGCGCATGATGGGCGGCCCGGGCATGGGTCCGCGTCCGGGCGGGATGTAATCCGGATTTATCGGGGTCGAGGGACCAATGGCCCCTCCTCTTGGAACTCTAAGAAAGGGCGACCCCTCGAGGGGATCGCCCTTTCTTAATGTTAGATAAGATGAAGCGGTCAGGACGCCTTCACCCCGATACGATCAGTGTCACTTCGGCACCACACGCACGATGCGCCCTTCGGCATTGTCAAACGCCGCATAAAGCGCACCGTCCGGACCCTGCACGACGTCGCGAATGCGTTCTTTGAAGTCGGTGAGGAGCTTTTCCTCTTTCACCACCTTGCCGTTTTCCAACGTAATCATACCGAGATAACGGAATTTCAGCGAGGCGACAAACACCTTGCCCTGCCACTGCTTATAAGGCCCAGTGTAGAAGACCATATTGCCGGGGGCCATTGACGGCGTCCAGTAATAGAGCGGTTGCTCGAGCCCGTCCTTCGCCGTTTCACCGATCTTGCCGCCGCCATATTCTTCGCCATAGGTGATCAGGGGCCAGCCATAATTCTTGCCCGGCTTGACGATATTGATTTCGTCCCCGCCCTGTGGGCCGTGCTCATTGGTCCACAGATCGCCGGTTTTCGGGTGCACAAAGGCCCCCTGCTGATTGCGGTGCCCGACGCTCCAGATTTCGGGCTTGGCCCCGGGAGTCTTCACAAACGGATTGTCGTTGGGGATCGAGCCGTCCGGGCGGATGCGCAGCGTCTTGCCGATCGTGGTATCAAGCCGTTGCACCAGAGGCCGCTGATTGGCGCGGTCGCCGACCGTGATAAACAGATATTGTCCGTCTCTGGAAAAGACGATGCGCGAGCCCCAGTGGTTGGGGCTTTCGACCTTGGGCGTCTGCCGCCAGATGACCTGAATACCGGTAATGGCCGAACCGTCGAGCTTGCCGCGCGCCACCGCCGTGCCCGCCGTATCGTTTTCGCCTTCTTCAGAGAAGCTGAAATAGACGAGGCCATTTTCGCTGAATTTCGGATCAACCGCGACGCCTAAAAGACCGCCCTGACCGTAATCGACCACCGAGGGGCCGCCGGAAATCGACTGAAGGCTCTTGCCGTCCTTGCTGATCAGCTTGATCCCACCGGCTTTTTCCGTAACCAGTAAACGCCCGTCAGGCAGAAAAGCCATGCCCCACGGCTGTTCTATACCTTCGGCAAACACTCGAGCTTCAAAGGCGTTCGACTCAGGCGCAGGGCGGCTGGCCGTCTGGGCGCAGGCGGGGGTGGTCAGGAGCAGCGTCAGGCTCAGACCGGTGAGCATCAGATCTCGGCGTTTCATCAGGGCCTCTTTTCGCAGGGGTTTGCGCGAGATTAGCACCCCCTGATACGGCCGCCAGTTAAAAACCGATTGCATAATGGATTGATAGAGCAAGAAAAAACCCCGCCGGACGAACCAGCGGGGTTTTCAATTCCGACAAGCGGTAGAGAGTTAGCCCTCGGTGGACTCGCTGGCCGCCATCTGGGCGCGCAGTTCGTCGCCCTTCGAGCCGCGCGTCGAGTTTTGCGAACGCTCGACGATACGAGCCGACTTGCCGCGACGATCGCGCAGATAGTACAGCTTGGCGCGACGCACGACGCCGCGACGCTTGACTTCGATCGAGTCGATGTTCGGCGACAGCAGCGGGAACTTACGCTCCACGCCTTCGCCGAAGGAAATCTTGCGGACGGTGAAGGTTTCGTTGATGCCCGTGCCGGCGCGGGCGATCACGACGCCCTCATAGGCCTGAACGCGCTCACGGTCGCCTTCCTTGATCTTCACGTTGACGCGGACGGTGTCGCCCGGTTGGAAGGCCGGAACGGTCTTGCCAGCCTTCAGCTTGGCTACTTCTTCGGCTTCGATCTTTTGAAGCAGGTTCATGATGTAACTCCAATTTTGGGCTTACTCCCCTTTGGGAGCGCCTTTTGCCTGTGATTTGGAAAGATACGCCGCCCAAAGGTCTGGTCTGCGTTCCTTCGTGGTTGCCTCTCTTTGTTTTTGCTTCCATGCGGCCATCTTCTTGTGATCGCCGGACAAAAGCACTTCGGGGATGTCGAGGCCCTCAAACGTCCGCGGTCGCGTGTACTGCGGGTGTTCGAGGAGACCATCCTCAAAACTTTCGGTATCGAGGCTCTCGGCGGCCCCCAGAACCCCTGGGATAAGCCGCACAACTGCCTCTATGGTGACCATCGCCGCCGACTCTCCGCCCGCAAGGACGGCGTCACCGACGCTGATTTCCTCAAAGCCGCGCGCATCCAGCACGCGCTGATCAACGCCTTCGAAACGACCGCACAAAACGATCAGGCCCGAAGCCTTCGACCATTCCCTGACCTTGTCCTGAGTGAGCCGCCGTCCCCGGGCGCTCATATAGACTTTGGGCCGGTCATCGGCCCCCAGACTGTCAAGCGCCTTGGCGATCACATCGGCCTTCAGCACCTGTCCGGGACCGCCCCCGGCAGGGGTGTCGTCGAGAAAGCCGCGCTTATCGCTCGAAAATGTCCGAATGTCCACAGGCTCAAGCGCCCAAAGCTGAGATTCTTTGCTGGCATTGCCCAGAACCGATACCCCCAGCGGGCCGGGAAAGGCTTCCGGAAACATGGTCAGTACCGATACGCGATAGGGCGCGGCGGTCTCAGGGGAGTGTTCAGGCAGATCATTCATTGGGCGGGGCCATAGCACAGACCCCTACCGCCCGCAAATCGCCTGTGCCTTAACGATGCCTGAGGCCATCAACGCCGCAAACGCAGCGTCAGGCCAATCGTGCGCGGCTGCCCCAAAAAGGCATTAAACGTGCCCGACTGCAGAGGTGCACCGAACACCACCTGATAATAGGTCTCATCGGTCAGATTCGTGCCCCACAGGTCAAGCGCCACCGTCTCATCGCGGTTCGCTACACTGAGCCGTCCATTCATTAGTGTATAGGCACCTTGGATCTTGATAGGGGCGAGATCAGAACCGGTATTGTAATCGGAATTATAGCGGGCATCGAGCGCCGCGCCCCAATTCAGACCTTGCCATTCGCGGTGATAATCGGCCTGAAGCGTCGCCGACCATTTGGGCGCAAACGACGCGCGTGCCTCGGTGAGGCGCGGCAGGCCAGGCACAGGCTGCGGTCCGAACTGGCTCTCAGACCAGGTAACGCCGCTGACCAGACGCAGGCCGTTCTTCAGCGTCAGGCGCGTTTCTGCCTCTAAACCATGCGAGGTCAACTCCGGCACCGAGGTGACAAGGAAGGTCGCCCCCAGAAAGGTATTGAGCTGAAAATCGTGGAACTGCTGATGGAAGGCGGCGGCATCAAAGGCCAGACGCCCGCGCCACCAGCGGCCTTTCAGCCCGACCTCTAAGGCTGTGACGGTTTCGGGCCGGAACGAGGTGTCGCGGTCAGCGGCAAAGGTACTGGTCTGTTCCCGGTCGAGATTGAAGCCGCCGCCCTTCCAGCCACGCGCCACCGAGGCATAGCTCATCACCGAAGGCGTGGTCTGCCAGCTTAGTTTGAAGGTGCCAGTGACGGCGTCGTCCGATAGCTTCTGCCTCAGATCGAGGCGGTTGAAGGCGGGATTGGAAAAGGACTGACACAACGTGCCGAGGCTCGTTGCACTTCTCGACTGCGCCGCCGCACACCCGACGCCGCCATCCGTATTGCTATAGGCGGAGTTCAGCGTCTTGGTCTGACGGTTGAAGCGCAGTCCAAGTACCGCCGACACGTCGCTCGTCAGCGCCCAGTCGAGATTGGCGAACAGGGCGGCATTGCGCTCCGTCTGACGATGGATGTCGCGCGCGCCGCCCCCGATGGGATAGGCGCTGCCAGCGCTAAGCCCCGTCAGACTGGCGACGCGGGTGGGCGAGGCCCCGGCGGACAGGAGCAGGCTGAGATAAGGCTCATAGTCTTCGCCATAGACGTAGGAATCGCGCCGGGTCACCTTTTCTGATGACAGATAGACGCCGGTCAGCCAGTCGAGCGGGCCGTTTTTCCCCGCTAGCCGCCATTCCTGACTGAGCGTATCGAAGCGCGTGCCGAAATCGGCGGGGATGCGGTAATAGATGTCAGCTCCTGAAAAGTCGGCATCATAACCCTGACGATGATCGAAGCGGCGCACCGCCGTCAGGCTGGTCAGGGTCGGACCGCTGTCGAGCCGCCAGTTGACCTCCGCCGACAGGCCGCCATCCTGGATACGCTGAGCGGTCGAACGGTTGCTGAAGGCGCGTCGGCCATCGATATCGGCGGTGGTGGCCACGCCGTTGCCTGCCGCCAGACTATTGATCCAAGGCGCGGTTGCGCCCACCTGAACCACTGTGCCGGTGCAGCAGTTTTCGTCGCGCGCCGTATAGTCGGCAATCAGCCGCACCCCGAGACGGTCGGCGTCCATGTATAGAAGCTGACCGCGCAGGGAGTCGTAGTTCTGATCGCCGTCGCGGGTCTCGCCGCGCGGACCCTGGCCCGTAGTAACGCGGTACTGGCCATCGCGTTGCCGGTGGACCAGCGACAAGGACCCGGCCCATTTATCGGCCAGCGGCGCTGACACATAGGCAGTGGCCGCGAAGGTGCCACGCTCGCCCGCCGTTAGCTCATAGACCTGTTCGGGTGTAAAGCGCGGAGCCTGTGTGACGGCCTGAATAATGCCCGCTGACGCCCCCTTGCCGAACAGGCTGGTCTGCGGCCCCTTGAGGATCTCGATGCGCTCCACGACCCCCAGATCGCTCATGGCCGTGGCGGTGCGGGCGCGCACTACGCCATCAATCACCACGCCGACTGACGATTCCAGACCGGGATTGTCGCCAACCGTGCCGACACCACGCAGACGGGCTGTTGTCTGGGCTTCGTTGGCGGTGGAGGTGATCAGCAGCGACGGCGTCAGAACCTGTGCGTCGCGCAGGTCGTAAGCGCCGGCACCTCGCATCTGTTCACCGGTGATAACGGCCACCGAAAGCGGGGCGTGGGAAAGGGTTTCGGGCTTCTTGCGTGCGGTGACCACGACCTCGGTCACCTCCTGCGCCCACACGGGACCTGCAATCGCGCTGGTGATTGCAGTCGCGGTCAGTAAGCGAACGGCGAGGGGAAGGGCGCGGTGGCCGCAGAGCGGTAAAAACATGCAGGAGCCTGGCACTGTCATTATATTGAACGCCACCCATTAAAACATTCAATAAATAAGCGCAAGGCCGAAATGCCGTGAGCTGGAGCCTGTTGTCCTGAATCTGAAAGTTGCTGCCGGCTGATATCGCCCGGTGACGGATTACGATACGAGACCTGCCACGGGGCGATGTCAGGGGTGAGACTGTTTGTTTGAAAACGACCGTGGCTAGAGTATTCGTCGGCTAGGTGAGCCGTAGCATGTCTCTAAATTATTGGTTTATAACGCAATTATCAAGAAATGGCCTGGTTTAGTTTTTTGGCGCATTTTCCGATTGTGCTCTAGTTTTTCTCGGTCTTGTCCGTGGCGCGGCGCATGGGGCCACGGTAATCCGGGTTTTTGCGGCGGCGGCGGTCGGGGCCAGTATAACTGGCTGACTTCACCCAGGAGCGCTCGTTGTCGATGACGCTTTTCATGCGGTCGATCAGGGCGCGCGCCGTCAACGGCTTAGCCACAAACTCATTCACCCCTGCGTCGCGCGCCGCCAGTACATGTGAGCGGTCGGTATGACCGGTCATCATGATAATGGGTACATAGGGATGTGGACTGTCTGACCCCGTGCGGATAAGGCGCGTCATCTCAATGCCATCCAGCGTTTCCATAACGAGGTCGGTAATGATGACGTCAGGGCGCCAGTCGCGCACGATTTCCAGCGCTTCGGCGCCATCGGACGCTTCGCGGATATTGGTGATGCCCATGGCGCGCAACATGGTGCAGACAATCACCCGCATATAGTGGTTGTCGTCAACGACCAGCGCCAGAACACGCGAAAAGTTACTCACTCAGTCCTCACAGCCCTAAAGGACACCGGTTTGAACCGTCCGGTCCTCCCCTTTAACGAAAACATTAAACTTAGCGATAGGTTAATAGACGCTTTTTATGACCTGTACCGCCAAAAAAATTTCACATCCTCTTGAACAGAGGGTTTTGACGCCCGCGCGGAACCGGACCATACTCCGCCGCAACATAAAGGGGGATCCCCAATGATCGACTGGCGTAATCGTACCGTCATCAGCGCCGCTGCGGCTGTTTTGATTTCTGGGTTCTGCGTGGGGTTCTTGACGGCCAAAGCGACCGAAGGTGGCTTCAAATCGCCCGCGCCCGGGGGTCAGATCCCCATTACCGAAACCATGGGCAAGCTCTTTGGCAAGGTTCGCGATAAGAACGCTCCCCGCTCCGGCGGCATGAAGCCTGCCGGTTTTGCCGTCTGGAAACAACGGCTTGATACGTCCGGATCCTCACCGCAGGCCTGCGTCGAATTTTCCAGACCGCTGGATGCCTCCAAATCCTATGGCGACTACGTACTGGTGTCACCGGAGCTGCCGTCGGCCCCGGCGGTCACGGTAAAGGGGTCCGAACTGTGCGTTGGTGGGTTCGGCTTTACCGACCGCCGTGTCACCCTGCTCAAGGGCCTGCCTTCAGCGGGTAAGGACACGCTGAAACAGAATGCCGATGTCGATTTCACTTTCGGGGAAAAGCCGCCCTATGTCGGCTTTGCTGGCAACGGTGTCATTTTGCCGCGCGAGGAATCGGACGGGGTGGCTGTAGAAAGCCTTAACGTCTCAACACTGGCGTTTGAGGTCTGGCGTGTCGGCGACCGCAATCTTGTGCGCAAAACGATCAGCGCGCCGGACGCGACCGCTGAGGGCGATTACGATTATGAATGGGGCGAGGACAGCCCCAAGGGCGAAGGCTATAAGATCTGGTCCGGTAAGGTGGCGGTCAAGGGTGGCGCGGGTGAGCGCGTTACCACCGTCTTCCCGCTGGGGGCTGTGCTAAAAGACCTCAAGGCCGGGGCCTATGTGGTGAAAGTGCGTGACGCTTCGGGTGGCCGCGACAAGAAGGAGAGTGATCAGCCGGCACAGGCGCGCCGCTGGATATTGTTCACCGATATGGCCCTGACCACCTATACGGGCACGACGGGTGTCGATGTGGTGGTGCGCTCGCTGAAAACCGCCCGCCCGATGGGGTCGGTGCGCGTGGCGCTGGTGGCCCAGAATGGCGAAGAACTGGCCTCGGCCAATTCGACTGCCGATGGCCGTGTGCATTTCGACAAAGCCCTTTTGAAGGGCGAAGATGCCCTGTCGCCCAAGATGATCATGGCCTATGGCCCGGCGGAAGACTTCACCGCTATGGATATTCATGCCTCGCCGATGGACTTCTCGTCCCAGGGCGTGGGCGGACGTTCAGATGAGAAGCTGACCGATGGCCGCACGGCGAATGCGCTGGTGGACGGTTATCTCTATACCGATCGCGGCATCTATCGCCCCGGAGAGACCGTACGTCTGGTGGCGCTGGTGCGCGATCCGGACGGAAAGGCTATTAAGGACCGCAAGGGCGCACTGGTCGTCTATCGCCCGTCGGGTGTCGAAGCCTTCCGCTATCCCTTCGCTCAGACGCCTCAGGGCTTTGCCTATGCCAATATCGCCCTGCCGAAGTCGGCACCGCGCGGGCAATGGCGTGCTAAGCTCCTGATCGAAGGGATTGACGAAGAACAGGGCAGTGCCGGGTTCGCCGTCGAAGATTTTGCGCCACAGCGCCTTGGCGTGGATATGAAGGCCGATGCCGATCGACCGCTGACTGGCGTCAATGAGACGCGCGCCGTACAGGTGGCTGCTCGTTTCCTCTATGGGGCGTCGGGGTCCGGACTGAGCGTTTCGGGTTCCGCGCGTGTACGCGTCGATCGCAATCCCTTCCCCAAATACAAAGACTATCGCTTCGGCAATGAACAGACGCCGTTCGATGAGCAATATTCGGATCTGCCGCAAACGGCGACCGATGCCGACGGCAGGGCCGTTCTGCCGTTTGCCTCGAAATTCGACACGGATCAGCCTCTGACCGCGCTTGTCACCGCCTCGGTGTTCGAACCGGGTGGTCGGCCGGTCAGCGAGGTGGAGACCCTGCGTATTCGAACCAAGCCGGTCTATGTCGGTGTGAAACTCGACACCAAAGATGCCAAGGGCGGCGAAGACCCTATCACGGCCTTCAACCTGATCGCCCTTAATGCGCAAGGGGCACCGGTGACGGCGCGCGGCGTTAAGGTCAAGCTGATCGCGGAAAACTGGAACTACGACTGGTATCAGCAGGATGGACGCTGGCAGTGGCGTCGCACCTCTAAGGACGTGGTGATATCGGACAAGGACTATGAAATCGCGGCGTCGTCGCCGCTCAGCTTTGAAAAGCGTCTGGGCTGGGGCGATTACCGTCTCGAAATTACACAGGCTTCAACGGGCGCGAAGACCGTAATTCGCTTCGCCGCCGGTTGGGGCGCGCCGTCCGACGGTACCGAGGCGCCGGATTTTGTGCGCCTGACGGCGGGATCGCAGACTTATGCGCAGGGCGACACCATCTCGTTGACGCTCAAATCGCCCTATCGCGGCGAGGCGCAGATTGCGGTGGCCAATGACCGGCTGATCGACCTGAAAACCGTCAGTGTGGGCGATAATGGCACCACCGTGCGGCTCAAGACCGACGCGCGCTGGGGCGGCGGGGCGTATGTGATGGTCAGCGTCGTACAGCCGCGCGACCCGGTTGATGCCTCCAAGCCGCGCCGGGCTATGGGCCTGATCTACGTGCCGCTGGATCCGAAAAACCGCAAGCTGAACGTCACGCTCGATCTTAAAGACAAGGTGTTGCGTCCCGACTTCTCGAAATCGGGTCAGGCCATTATCGACGTGCCGGTAAAGGTCGAAGGCGCCGGCCTCGGCAAGACGGCGCGTGTGTCGCTCGCCGTCGTCGATCAGGGCATTATCAACCTGACCAAGTTCAAGACGCCCGATCCTGCCGGTTTCTATTTCGGCAAGCGGGCGCTGGGGCTGGAATATCGTGACGATTATGGCCGTCTGCTTGATCCCAATCTCGGTGCGGCCGCTGACGTTTTCGGGGGCGATCAGATCGGTGGTGATGGCCTGACCACCACGCCGATCAAGACGGTCGCCCTGTGGTCGGGGGTCGTTAATACCGGCCTCGATGGCAAAGCCCATATCAAGCTGCCGGTCGGCAAGTTCAATGGCGAGCTGAAGATCATGGCCGTTGCCTGGACTGACGATGCGGTCGGTTCGGCCGAGGATAAGCTCACGGTGCGTCAGCCGGTGGTGGCCGAACTGGCCCTGCCGCGCTTCCTTGCACCGGGTGATAAGGCCTATGCTACGCTTGAGCTGAACAACGTCGAGGGCAAGCCAGGCCTATATGAGAGCCTTGTGAAGGGCTTCAACGGTATCGTTACGGCCTTCAAGAAGGCTTTCAATATCGGTCAGGGTCAGCGCGTGCAGGAAGGCATTCTCATTCAGGCCCCGGCGACGGTCGGCGTGTCGAAGATCAATCTGGCTCTGTCGGGTCAGGGCTATGGCTTTGATGAGGATTATCAGATTCAGACCCGCATGGGCTGGGGTGCGCAGACGCGCACCTTCATCGACCAGCAGGCACCGGGGGCGGTTTTTGCCCTGCCTCAGGACCTGCTTAAGGGCTTGCAGCCGGGGTCCGCGACGGTGCAGGTGTCCTACTCACCGTTCCGCGGCATTGACCCGGGGCCGCTCGCGGCGGCGCTCAACCGTTACCCTTATGGTTGTACCGAACAGATCGTTTCGGCAGCCTATCCGTGGCTCTATGTCAGCGGCGCCGATGCGGCGCGGGCCCAGACCATCCTTAAGGGGGCGGTGAACCGTCTTCTGGATCGTCAGTCGGCTGACGGCGCGTTTGGGCTCTGGCGCGCTGGCGACGGCGAAGCCGAAGGCTGGATCGGCGCCTATGCCACAGACTTCCTGATCGAGGCGCGCAAGCGCGGCGTCTATGTGCCGCAGGACGTCATCGACAAGGCGATGAACGCCATGCGCGACATGTCGAAACCGGAAGGATTCACCTCGGTGTCCTACCGCCTCAAGATCGAGGAAGGTCCGTGGTGGAACGCCATGGCCGCCAAGACCGTCTCCGAAGAAATGCGTTCACGCGCCTCGGCCTACGCGCTCTACGTGATGGCCAAGGCCGGATCTGGCGATCTGGCGCGCCTGCGCTGGTATCACGATGTGCAGTTCAAGGCGGAGCGGTCTCCGGTATCGAAGGCGCAGATTGGGGCCGCGTTGGCTCTTATGGGCGACAAGGCGCGGGCCAGATCGGCCTTTCGTCAGGCGGCGCAGGGCATGGGCTATAAGGCCACCTATGACTGGTATCAGTCGCCTCTGCGCGACGTGGCCGCCGTCATTGCTCTGGCCTATGAGGCCGGGGAGCTTGACACGGCTAAGGCCCTCATCCCGCTGCTGGAACGCCACGTCAAAGGCCCGGACGAGATGAACACGCAGGAACAGGCACAGGTGCTTAAGGCGGCCTCCCTGATGCTGGCTCAGTCCGGGCCGCTCAGCATCAAGGGCGAGAATGTCAAGGCGCTGGACGGCAAGTCGAGCCTGCAACGTTTCCAGATCTCTGCGGTGAAGGATGCGAAGTTCACCAATCAGGGCAAGGGAGCGGTGTGGCGCACGATCACCGTCACCGGTGTGCCGGTGGCCCCGCCCCCGGCAGAGGCGAAGGGCTTCACGATCGACAAGGCCTACTATACGCTTCAGGGGCAGCGCATCGACCCGTCTCAGGTCGTGCAGGGCCAGAAGGTGCTGGTGGTCATCAGTGGACGGACGAACTACGCTGAAACCCGTCCGGTCGTAATCGATGACGCCTTGCCGGCTGGATTCGAGATTGAAATGACCCTGTCGCGCGACGACGCTCAGAACGGACCCTTCCGCTTCGTGGGCGACCTTAGCCAGCCGGATGTGCAGGAAGCTCGCGACGACCGCTATGTGGCGGCGCTGGACGTGTCGGCCAATAGCGGCTTTGCCATGGCCTATGTGGCACGTGCGGTCACGCCGGGTGAATACTATTTGCCCGGTGTGGAGGTGAAGGACCTCTATCGTCAGGACCTCTATGCGCGTACAGCCGGTGGTCGTCTGACGGTGGCGCCACGATAAGATAGAAGCCCCTCCCCTGATTTCAGGGGAGGTACCGGCCGTAAAGGCCGGGGGTGGGGTTCGTGTCGCTTTTTGCCCCCCTCCGCTGTAACAGCGGTGTCCCCCCTGTAATCAGGGGGGACGCTTTATAGGTAACCCATGCGCTTTAGTCCCGACGCCCTGATCCCTCGACTGGTCAAACCCCTGATCGGCTTTGTGGCCTTTCAGGTGGCGGTTTGCGTAGCCGATCTGGCCCTCCCGCCTGACCTGACCCGCGCTAAAGCCGCATCGGCGGTGGCGCTCGATCACAACGGTGCGTGGCTGAGGGCACTGCCAGTCGAAGGGGGGACCTGGCGTATCCGTGCCGACCTGGACCGCACAGATCCGACCTTTGTCAAAAACCTCCTCAAGGTCGAGGACGAGCGCTTCTGGTGGCATCAGGGGGTCGATGCTGTGGCCATTGCGCGCGCTTTTGGTTCCAACCTCAGCGCGGGCGGCATCGTTTCCGGTGGCTCGACCCTGTCCATGCAGACGGCACGATTGCTGGAGCCCAAGCCCCGCAACTACCTGTCGAAGCTGATCGAGGTCTTCCGGGCGTGGCAACTGGAGGCGCGCTTTTCCAAGCGCGATATCCTGTCGCTCTATCTCACTCTGGCCCCCTATGGCGGCAATCTGGAGGGGGTGCGCGCGGCGTCCCTGTCCTATTTCGGTCATGAGCCCGAAAGCCTGACGCTCGGTGAACAGGCACTGCTGATTGCCCTGCCGCAAGCCCCTGAAGCGCGCCGCCCGGATCGCCACCCGGAACGCGCCTTGCGGGCGCGCAACCTTGTGCTCGATCGTATGGCGGCCAAGGACGTGCTCAGTGCCGCTCAGGTAGCCGAAGCCAAAACCGAACCCATGGTCGTCAAGCGCTTCGCCTTCCCGGCGCTGGGCTGGCATGCAGCGGGACGCCTCGCCTCAGAGGCCAGGGGCCTTCAGGCGACGGTGGTGACGACCCTTGATGCGCCGTTGCAGGCGCGACTGGAAGCGCTGGCGCGACAAACAGCGGTGGCGCAGGGGTCGAACTCTTCGACGGCCATCCTCGTCATTGAAATCCGTTCGCGGGCTGTGCGGGCCAGCGTTGGGTCGGCGGGCCTCGATCGCACAGGCGGCTGGATCGACATGGTGCAGGCCATACGCTCTCCCGGTTCGACGCTCAAACCCTTCATCTACGGGTTCGGCTTCGAAGAGGGGATCATCGCGCCTGATACGCGCCTGATGGACGCCCCAACACGCTTTGGTGACTATCAGCCGGAAAACTTCGACAAGGTGTTTCACGGTGAGGTGTCGGCCAAGGAAGCCCTGACGCACTCGCTGAATGTGCCCGCCGTGGCGGTGCTCAATCGCATCGGGGCCGGAGCCTTTGAATCGCGTCTGCTAGGTGTGGGGGTACACCTGATCCGCCCCAAGACGGGCCTGCGCGATGCCGGTCTGGCTCTGGCCCTGGGTGGAGCCGGTATAAAGTTGCAGGACCTGGGGGCGCTGTATGCGGCTCTGGGGGATAAGGGGTTGATGAAGCCCCTGGCCTGGACGGAAGCCGACGCCAGGTCCAATCTCAGCCGTCCCGGTCAGCGACTGATGGCCGCGGATGCAGCGTCACGCGTCATCAGCATCCTGCGCGAAACCCCGCCGCCGGCTGGACGTCTGCCCGCGCATCTGATGAAGACGGCCAGCCGCCCGGCCTACAAGACCGGCACCTCCTACGGGTTTCGTGATGCACTGGCGGTCGGGGTGGCGGGCGGCTATGCCGTACTGGTGTGGACCGGCCGCCCCGATGGCGGTTCGCGCGCCGATCAGACGGGGCGCGAAGCCTCGGCACCTCTGCTGTTTGATGTTTTCGATCAGATCAATGCCCCGTCGCAGGCCCCGCAAAGCCTGACGCCTTCGGCGGCGCCGGAAGCATTGAAGGCACTCAAACCCGCCGTGCGCGGGCCGTCCATCCTCTTTCCGCCGGATCAGGCTACTGTCTATGTCGAGGGGCAGGTGACGGGTGGCAAGCTTCGCGCCACGCGCGGGTTGAAACCCTCTGCGCGGGGCAAGGGCCCACTGAGCTGGTACGTTAATGGCCAGCCGATTGTGGCCGATACGGAAGGCCGCGTCGAATGGCGGCCTGACGCTGAAGGGTTCTATGAGGTCAGCGTCGTCGATGCCGACGGCGTCACCAGCCGCTCGCGCGTGCGGGTCAAAGCGATTGCGCAGACAAGGCCTTAGTTGGCGCCCTTTGGCTTCTTCAGCACAAACAGGTCCGGGCGTACGGCGGCATTGCGGTCAAAGGTGACGAGCTTGACGCGTGTGCCCTTTCCCTGCTGATCCGTCACCGTCCATTCACCCAGTTGCAGGGCATTGCCGCGCTCGATGAAGGTCATCAGGATCGAGCCTTCGACATCGCGGCGCCGGTCGCGGGCCTTAAGGCGGAAGCCGTCCGTGGTCGGCGTGACCTCGGTGACGATGACGCCCTGATCGAGGCGAATCTGCTTCGACAGGAACAGCGACAGCGGCGTGGCGTTGAGCGGATACTGGTTAAAGGCCTTCAGGCGCGGGTCCCAGGTATTGACCGTCTTGCCGTCTGATACGACCACCAGCGAGTAGGGCGCATCGTACTCAAAACGGATCTTGCCGGGGCGTTGCAGCCACCAGTTACCGGCAGTGGTCCGCCCCTTGTAATCGGTTTGCTCAAATCGCCCGCCGCCTGTGCCTAAGGACTGCAGATAGGCGACGGCGCGTTCGATGCGCGCCTGATCCTGCGCACTGAACTTCGGCGGGGTCACGAACTGCTGGATCGTATTGCGCCCCTGCGCCCACGCGGGCGCGGTGGTCAACAGGCTGGCGGCGGTCAGGCCCGTAAGCAGGGCGCGTTTGGTAAGCTCGGTCATGATGTCTTTCATACGGCGTTGTGAAGTCTTGAGAAAGACCCTAACCGGCTATGATGACGGGTTGAGGGCGTCAAAATGACATAAGGACCGCACAAGATGGCCGTAAGCTAAACGGGCGGTGAATAGTCTATTCAAGGTGCCCATCTGATTCCCAAAATCGCTGCGCACTTTTCGGGAGGCGCTTTGCTTAGCGAAACGCTCGCGAAGCCAGCTCCGCGCCCAGAAGCGCCAGACAGACCAGGAAGCCTTTGCGGAACAGGGCCGGGCTAATGCGCTGTCTAAGCCACGTCCCGGCGACCATACCCATCAGAGCCGGGACGACCAGTAGAGCCGACTGCCATAGATTACCGACATTGAACGCGCCGTGCAGGGCCAGACCGGCAGCGAGCGCGATAGTTGAGACGGTGAAGGAAAGGCCCAGCGCCTGAATGAGGTCATCACGGCTGAGGCCCAGTGCCTGAAGATAGGGTACGGCGGGGATGACGAAAACGCCGGTGCCGCCGGTAATGACTCCCGTGGTCATCCCGCTCAGCGGCGATAGCCAGCGCTCCAGCCGGGGTGGGACGCAAATCTGTTTGGCGAAAAGGGTATAGAGCGCATAAGCCAGAAGGGCGAACCCCAGCGCGGCGGTGGTCAGGTGCGTATCGCCTCGCGTCAGGAGCGACGCGCTGAGCAAGGTGCCCGCGACTATGCCCAGCATCATCGGCCACAGGCGGCGCATAAGGCTGCGGACATCGGGACCGGTGACGAGTTGCCAGACATTGGTGACGAAGGACGGCACCACCAGAAGTGCTGCGGCGGCCACCGGCGGCATGATGGCCCCTAATACGCCCATGGCGACGGTCGGCAGGCCCATGCCGGTGACGCCTTTGACCAGTCCGGCCACAAAAAAGGTCAGGATGAGCAGGGACCAAAAGAGGGTGTCTGTGTCAGAGATTGGCCACACATTCGATTTCGACCGTCGCGTCGAGCGCCAGTTGCGAGACACCGAAGGCCGAGCAAACCGGGAGGGGTTTATCCCCGAAACAGGCGGCAAACAGGGTGTGGAAACGGTCGAGCTGGCTCATGTCGGTGAGCATGACACGTATGGAGATCAGGGCGTCCAGCTCCAGATCGAAACGGGCCAGCGACGCCGTCACATTGGCCATCATTTGCGCAACTTCGGCGTCGAAGCCCTGTGCGAGATTGCCATCGTCGTCATCGCCGATATGGCCGGACAGGTAAAGAGTGTCGCCGATACGCACGGCCTCGGAAAAGGGTGCGTCAAAGGGATAGGCGTAGAAGGCGGGTTCAGA
Source organism: Asticcacaulis sp. DW145 (assembly GCF_037101385.1). Classification (NCBI taxonomy): domain Bacteria; kingdom Pseudomonadati; phylum Pseudomonadota; class Alphaproteobacteria; order Caulobacterales; family Caulobacteraceae; genus Asticcacaulis; species Asticcacaulis sp. DW145. Next base: position 139,462 of record NZ_AP029024.1, read on the forward strand.
GCTCATAAGCGATTTATGCCGCGTCAGGACGCGCGCTGTCCAGTGTTCGTGAATGTGGTGCGTAGCGCCTTTGATATGGATGGAGAGAGTTAAGTATCCACACCACCACATCTCACCGCCTATGGCGGGTCGCTCGGTCCCCCTCCCGATTGAACTGGGGAGGGGTGGCAGTTACGTACTAATCGTCATGGGTGCTGAAGGGGCTCTGCCCCTGCCCTGCGGCGCCCTTCAACTAAACCTAAACCCCGGGCGGCGGGCCGACCAGAATATCGCGTTTGCCGACGTGGTTGGCAGGGCCGACGACGCCTTCCTGCTCCATCTTTTCCATCAGGGAGGCGGCGCGGTTATAGCCAATCTGCAGCTTCCGCTGGATGTAGGAGGTCGAGGCCTTACGGTCGATGGTGACGTAGTAGACGGCCTTGTCGTAGAGGTCGTCGCCCGAGCCGCCGCTGTCACCGCCGAAGCCGCCGGACTCGCTGTCGCCATCATCGTCGCCGCCAGCGGTGATGTCTTCGAGGTAGTTGGGCGAACCTTGCGAGCGCAGATATTCGGCCACGGCCTCGACCTCGGAGTCGGCGACGAATGGCCCGTGCAGACGGGTGATGCGCCCACCGCCCGCCATGTAAAGCATGTCACCCTGACCAAGGAGCTGTTCCGCCCCCTGTTCTCCAAGGATGGTGCGCGAGTCGATCTTGGATGTCACCTGGAAGGAGATGCGCGTCGGGAAGTTGGCCTTGATCGTGCCGGTGATGACATCGACCGACGGGCGCTGCGTGGCCATGATCAGGTGGATACCGGCGGCGCGCGCCATCTGCGCGAGGCGTTGAACCGCGCCTTCGATGTCCTTGCCAGCCACCATCATCAGGTCGGCGACCTCGTCGATGATCACGACGATATAGGGCATGGGCTCCGGCACCATTTCCTCGATTTCGAAGATGGGCTGACCCGTTTCGTCAAAGCCCGTCTGGACCTTGCGGATAAAGTTCTTGCCTTCTGCGGCGGTCGCCTTGGCGCGCTCATTAAAGGAGGCGACATTGCGCACGCCGATCTTCGACATGCGCCGATACCGGTCTTCCATTTCCTTAACGACCCATTTCAACGCCACAACGGCCTTTTTTGGGTCGGTCACAACGGGAGCTATCAGGTGTGGGATGCCGTCATAGACGGACAGTTCCAGCATCTTCGGATCGATCATGATGAACTTGCACTGTTCCGGATCGAGCCGGTAGAGGATCGACAGGATCATCGCGTTCACGCCGACCGACTTACCCGAACCCGTTGTACCGGCGATCAGGAGGTGGGGCATCTTGGCAAGGTCGGTGACATAGGGCTCACCGCCAATGTTTTCACCCAGCACCATCGGCAGGATGTGGCTTGATTTCTCAAACTCGGCAGAGGCCAGCATGTCGCGCAGGTAAACCGTTTCGCGCACGGCATTTGGCAACTCGATACCGATGGCGTTGCGACCCTGCACGATGGAAACGCGGCAGGAACGGGCCGACATATTGCGGGCGATATCATCGGCCAGCGCCACGACACGCGCGCCCTTCACCCCGGCGGCCGGGGCAAGTTCATAGAGGGTAACGACCGGGCCTGGCCGGATCTGGTCGATCACACCCTTAACGCCAAATTCGGCCAGAACGCTTTCCAGCATCCGCGCGTTCTGGCGCAAGGCCGCCTCGTCATAGCCAGCGGCGCGCGGCTTAGGCTTGGCGAGAATGGACAGCTCAGGGAGCCGGAAATTGCCAGGCTTCAGGAACTCAAAGCTCGACTGACGCTCGTCCTGTTCGCGCGCCGACGGTCTTGCGCGCGGGGCCTCCATGCGAATCTTAGGTTCCGGTGCTGCCTGACGCGGTGCCGGGGCCAACCGCTCCGACTGCGGGTCCAGCTCATCCATATCGAAGGGTGGCGCGTCTTCGTCATAGGCAGGCGAAGCGGCAGGCGCGCGGCTGTTGACCTGGGGTTCGGGAATGGTATCGGGCGTGTAGTCGGCTTCGTCGAGGAAGGGCTGTGGCGCTTTCTGGCCGCGCGCCGCCTTAGGCGCCCGGGGCTCACGTGTTACCGCCGCACTCACCTTTTCCGGCAGCCCGGAGGCCGTTAGAGCGCCCCTGAACCCCCCGAGCACAAAGCCGGCAGCGCGGACATAGCTTTCTGATGTCAGGCGCAAGGCCTGATTGAACGCCCACAAGGCGGCCGCGCCGAAGATAAGGCTTGCGATCAACTCACCGCCGGGCAAACGCATGAAGTCGAATACACTTTTGAGCAGGTGGTGGGTGCCTGTACCCCAGAAGCCGCCAATAGAGGGCGAATTAGCGTCTCCCATATGCAAAGGCGCCAGTGCGGCCGCCAGCATCAGCACGAACAGGGCGCCATAAAGGCTGTGGATGCGTAGGGTGCGACGGCCTTCATCCGGATCAAGCTGCATCAGACGCGCCAGACCGAACCACGTCATCAGCGCGGCCATTGGCCATGCTGCCAGTCCCAGAGATTGCAGGCCGAGATCAGCAATAATCGCACCAAAACCGCCCAGAAAATTATGCACAGGCTCGGCAGTCGCCGTATTCCAGCTCGCGTCTGTCGCGCGATAGGACGCGTAGGCCATCAATGAGGCCAGGCCCAGAAGGCATACCAGCGCGCCACGCAGACGTGCCATTGGCACCGAGCGCCAGATGTAGGTGAAACGGGACTCCAGATGGTTCCAGACGAGGGCGGTAACCGTGCTCATGCGGGGCAGACTCTAGACTTATGGTTAAGTCCGGTTAATCGCATGCAAAGGGTTAAGACCTGTTTACGAAAACCTAAAAAAGTCATCGCACGCTTCAGGCGGCTATTCCTTATGTGTGTAACCCACACTCCGCTTCGATCCTTGTTGTTAAAGAGCGCACACTGAGGCTTTCAAAGGAGAGTCCACGTGATGCAACAGACCCAAATTCCCGCAGACACCGATCCGGCTAACGCTATTGGTCAGGCGTCCGAAATTACGCCTGATGAGTCCGATATCAACGCAGAAGACGACCTCACAAACGACGATATCCTCAAGGACGATGGTCTCGGGGAAGACGATACCGAGGATGAGGGCCTTGAGGAAGATGAGGACGGCCTGACACCCCTTGATAAAGACACCGGTCAAGACCTTGATGCTGATGCCCTCACAGGTCAGGACGATGATCGCGAGTATGACGTCAGAGAAACCATCGACAAGACTACGGGTTTGTAATGAAGTAAGCCACGTGCCCAATAAAAAAGAGGACCTCGCCAGCTGCGGGGTCCTCTTTTCCGTCCTTAGCCGTCCCGGCTTTTGGAGCGCTATCATAAAGAAGGCGAAGTCGCTTTCAGATGCGCTACCAGGATAAAGGGTGATTAAATCCTGACGACAGGACTGAGATCCCCTTAAACGCCGTCTTCGGCCTATGACGATTAGACATCGGATCACCTCCCTTCGCTGTTGAACCTGGAAAGAAGGGTCTCATAGACCAAAAGAAAATCAAGCGAAAATGTAGAGGCTACTTAAACATCTCAGTGGCGCTGTGCGTGAGTATAAGAACGGCAATCAGGCCCAAAAGCCCACCGACGAACATCTCGAAGTATTCGCGGTTTCGGCCTCGACTGAGAAAGCGCGTCAGGGCAAGACCACTCAGGCCATAGGTCGTCATGGTAATGACGTCCATACCAATGGCCGTTGCGGCGAACACCGGCATCTGCGTGGCCATCGGGCGGTCGAGTGCCAGAAAGGGCGGCAGGACCGCAGTGAAAAAGAGGGTGACCTTGGGGTTCAGGAACTGCACCATGAAACCGTCTTTCCACGTCGCCCACAGGCCTTCGCGGGCGAGGTTCTGAGCGTTCCCGGGCAGGTCAAGCTCGTGCACGCTGTGCGATTTGCGCGCTCGGATCGTTTTGATGGCGATCCACAAAAGATAGACAGCCCCGGCAACCGTCATTGCATGAAAGACGACCGGCAAGGTGGTGATCAGTATGTGCAGGCCGAAGGCGGCGGCAACAAACCAGATCAGGGTGGCCGTATTAATGCCGAACACACCCATCAGAACCTTTGGGGCGGAACGACCTAAACCAGTTGAGATGCAAAACAGGTTGGCTGGGCCCGGTGTAATGGCCATAAGAAACATCGCCCCTAAAAAGGCGGTGTATTTCGAGGGATCAACAGGCAGGGCGGAGAACATAGGGGCTTATTTCGTAGATCCTGCAACTTGTCGAGGCGTAACAACCGCCGCCTTACGCACAGATGCCGGTTTTTAAGGCCCCGCATTCAGATGACGAGACTATACCTTGGTGTGGGTTACAGCCGAATAGGGCAGGAAGCGTTCTCCGCTTAACTGTCGCAGCTCGATACGAACACTTTTGTCGCTGAAATCCAGAAGGTTGAAGCCTTGTGGCTGTTTGCGCACGCGTATCGACATGGCCGTTGAGGCGCACACAAACAAAGTGGTGTGACCGTTCATTACCCGTGTCTCGACATAGGCGTGATGCTGGTGGCCGGATAGGACGATATCGACCTTCTGTTCGCCGAGCGTTTTTAATAGTTTTTCGCTGTTGAACACCGTCACATCAAGCGGAAATTCCGACGGGTTAAGAGGGGGATGGTGCAGTGTCAGGACACGCCATGGCGTCGTTGAGGCGGCAAAAAAACTGGCGATGTCCTGCCTTTGACGGGCGCTGATCGAGCCATAGGCCCAGTTAAGCGCCGGCAGGATCATACGGGCCGAATTGATACCCTTTATGTCCACCAGATCCGCATGCAGTTCGGGTTCAAGGTCTCTGGCAATATGGTCGCGGTATCGCTTCCATGGCTGGACGAAGCGGCGAAGGTCAAGCCCTGGCAGATCATGATTGCCCGGTATCACGAAAGCCGGCATGGGCAGACGTCTGAAAAAATCAGCTGCTTCGGCAAACTCTGGCACGGTGGCGTCCTGGGTGATGTCGCCGCTGGCCAGCACGAGATCGGGGTCAAGCTCCATCAGGGTCTGGGTCAGGATTTCGGTCACCAGACGATCATGCGCACCGAAATGCAGGTCGGATATGTGGGCTATGCGCATTCAGGCCTCGCGCGACGGGGTCAGCAGCGGCACATAGCGTGGCTTAAGTTTGATTTCGAGCGGGGTTTTGAGATCTGTCACTTCGCCATCGACCGAGACCTTCTCTTTGCGATGGCGCGTCCATAGCGTCATCTGCGTGCCGGTAAGTTCCGTCAGATCCGGGTCTGATTTCCAGTTGCCGACCAGAAGCCGCGTCAGGAAGCGAAGATGTGATACCCGCGTCTTGGTCGAGGCGATATAGGCCGCCAGTTCGCCCCCTTGAAGGTCGTTGCGTTTAAAGTTGCTCTCATCGATGCGCGTCGTGTCAGCATAGCGATTGGCCGAAATCACCACGGCGGGCGAACGGAAGCGATGCAGCCGCTTGCCGATCTGAAGCCCGACGCGAGCATTTTTGCGCCGTTCCAGATAGTCGGCGACGAACCAGAAAAGATAGGGCACCATTAAAAGAAAGTTGTTGGTGCGGTGCTGTTCGCGAAAGACCGAGGCTTCGGGCATCACCCCCACTGAGGCGCAACATAAGAACAGCTCGCCATTCACCTCACCGGCGTCGATCCGCGTTTGCGTCGCACCTTTCGCATAGGCCTTGAGAGCCTCATCCAGGGTATTCATGCCGAGGTCATGGGCGAGAAGGTTCATCGTGCCAAACGGCAGGATGCCAAAAGCCTTGTTCTTACGGCTCAAGGTATCGGCGCATGACCGTAAAGTGCCATCGCCGCCCCCGACAAGTAAGGGGTTGGGAGATTGCGCAAAGCGGTCGAGAGCGGCTTCCATCTCAGCGGGTTCGGCGAACATGAGTTCGTTCACCGCCATGCCGCTGGCTTCAATCGCTGCGGTTATGGAGTCGTGGCCCAGATTGAGGACCGTGCCCGCCTTGCCATTGATCAGAATGTTATACGCTGTCGCCGCCATATGGCTGATGTGCCGGGGTGAGTGCAAAAAAACAATGCGGGCGTGAAGCCTGAACTCCACGCCCGCACCCTATCAGCATTAGTCTTTAAGACTAGGCGATGCCGGCTTCAGCCAGCCATTCGACGAGCTTCGACTTTGGCATAGCGCCAACCTTCATCGAGGTCATCTTGCCGTCCTTGAATAGCATCATGGTCGGGATGCCGCGCACGCCGAACTTCGACGGCGTCAGGGGGGAATCGTCGATGTTAATCTTCGACACGGTGAGCTTGTCGCCATAGGCTTCTGCCACCTCATCGAGGATGGGCGCGATTTGCTTACACGGGCCGCACCATTCGGCCCAGAAATCGACTAAAACCGGCTTGTCGGATTTAAGGACGTCGTTTTCAAAGGTCTCGTCGGTAACCTTGACGGTGGCGGTGGACATGGGTGCACTTCCTATCTCGCCCGAAATGGGCACAGATTCAAACTTGTCACAAAGGTAAGTAAGCCCGCCTCAGAAATCAATGGCCCTGAATTTCCGCGAGCCTGAGATTTACTAAAGCCTCACTTAAGGGGGTGAGCTTCGGTCCGTCGGTCCATAAAAGCGCGGCCTCAACCGTCTTGTCCGGATAGATCTGACGCAAAAGGGCGACGTAACCGGCCATCTGACGCTGATAATCAGCGGCTGCCTCTTCGGCGCTATCCGGAGCGGGACGGTTCGATTTGTAATCGATCACTAAAACGCGCTCATCCCCGACCACCAGCCGGTCGATACGTCCGGACATAAAGATCGCTTCGCCGCGTGCATTGATCCCGACCTGCCCGGCAAGAGCGACCTCTGGCCTCGAGTGGGGTCCGAAGGCGTCGGCAAAGCGCGCATCGGTCAGGACTGCCATGACAGACTGGCGGATCTCTTCGCGCTGAGGATCATCAAGATCCGGCTGACGCTTCAGCCAGCGTGTGGCCACATCGTCGCGCTCAGCCACGGGCAGAGCGGGCAGGATTTCAAACAGTTTATGAATTTTCAGTCCGCGGCCAAATCGTCCCTGTCCCTTCTGTAGCGCCAGCGGCGAAGGCGCGCGGTCCTCGGCGGAGCGGTCTTCGTCGCTCAGTTGCGACACCGCGCGCCACACCACATCCGCTTCCGGATCGGGCGTCGGCGCTGCGGTGACAAAAGCAGGTAAATCGGTCTTTGCCTGCAAAGCCTGCGCCTGTGCGGGCATTAAAGGCGCGCGTTTACCAAACAGAACGACCTCGGTCGTTTTCGTGGGTTCCTGATCTTTGGGGGTTCCGAATTCGACGATCATGCCAAGCGCCTCGGCGCTTACATCTTCGCCTGGTAGACGCCTAAACCCGGCTTCAGCCAGATCGTACCAGTCAGGGAAGGGGCCATGAGTGGCCCGGCTGCCGCGATAGCCGCATAGGGTCAGACGGTCGCGTGCCCGTGTCAGCGCCACATAGAACAGCCGCAACCCCTCCTTGGCTTCGCGCAAACTGCGCGCGGCCTTCAACGCGCTGACGGATTGCGGATCGCCGTCTTTGCCTCGGGCCGACAAGACGAGATCGCCCTCATCAGACATTAGGAGCAAATCGTCATTACGAGTCGATTTAAAACCGGGTGCCATCGGCAAAATAACCCACGGCGCTTCTAAGCCCTTGGAGCCATGGACCGTCATGACCCGCACACGGTCGCCGCCCTCCTCCTGTTCACGCTTGATTTCTGAGGCATTGAATTCGCAAAGGTTGAGGAAGTCGATCAGACCGATCGCACCCACTCCTTCGCCCTTAAGGGCCAGATTCAACGTCTCATCCAGCACGTCTTCGCATTCAACACCAAGGCGTGTGACGAAACGCTGGCGCTGGGTGCGCCCCTGAGCATCGCGGCGATTAAGTACCAGCCCTAGAAAATCGAACGCTGTGCGCTGTGGGGCTTCGGCGAGCGCCCAGCCTATGAAGTTCTGGGCCTCTGAAAATCGCGAATTGTCCTCAGCCAGGCGGTTCAGGGCCTGCCAAAGGTTGGCCTTTTCGATTCGCGTGAGTGCAAAGAGGTCGTCTTCACTCAGGTCGCATAGGGGGCTTCGCAGGACGGAGGCCAGGGACAGGCTATCGCCCGCTTGCAAACACACGCGCATAAGGGCGCGCAGATCCTGAAAAGCAATATGGTCCGACAGCTTAAGACGGTCAGCCCCGGAGACCGGGACACCTGCCTGTTTAAGCTCGCGGATCACATGCTCGAACAAAGCGTCTCGCTTGCGCACCAGGACGAGGACATCGCCGGCATGCATCGGGCGCGGTTCGCGTGACGCTTTGTCTATGACGCTGCGCCCCTGTCTGATTTCCTGCGCAATATGAAAGGCCAGTTGCTGGGCCAAGCGCTTTGCCGGGGCGGCGCCTGAGGCGTCAACCGGGGCAATCTCGTCATCGTCCTCTTCGTTAAGGTCAGGCACCGGCAGGGGATAGACAGGTGGCCATAACTCCACCGTCGCAGGCCGTTCGCTTCGGCGCGCGTCATGGATGATGGGAACGGCCGTGAAGTTGAGCGCTTCGGAAAGGTCCGGGGCATCAAAGGCGCTATCGACGAAACCCAGAACCTCCGGGAGGGAGCGCCAGCTTTGGACCAGTTGTGGCACTTCAAATCGCTTTTTGGCTGCCTCCGCAAGTTTTTGGTAGTGACGGCGCATGCCAAGGAAAAGGTCAGGCTTGGCCCCCTGGAACCCGTAGATAGATTGCTTTTCATCGCCAACAGCAAAGACGGTGCGATCAGTACGCCCGGAAAGTACAGATGAGCCTGCGCCGGAGAAAAAGTCACCGGTCAGGGCCTTAACGATATCCCACTGGTCCGCGGACGTGTCTTGTCCTTCATCCACCAGCACATGCTCAAGACCGCCATCCATCTTAAACAGCACCCACTGCGACATTGAGGCGCCCGACAGGAGACGCTTGGCGCGGCTGATCAGATCCTGAAAGTCGAGTGCGCCGGTGCGGCGCTTCAGATCCTGATAGATGGCGCTGAAATCTTCAAACAGTCGCAGTGTGTAGAGGGTGTTGAGCGCGGTTTCGGCGGCTTTGCGCTTTTCAACCGCATCGGCCAGCGGTTCGCGCCAGCGTTCCAAAGCTTCGCGGTCGGCCGGGTGGCTCTTGACTGAACACACCTCTTTGCGCGGCTCGCCCTTAGCCGTGTAAAAAAGGTTATAAATTTCTTCAAAATCAAATGGTTCGGCGTTTCTACGCGCCTCAGAAAGGCGCAGCAGGGTTTCCGACAGGCTCTGATTGCCCTTGGTATTGATGGTGGCCAGTGACCGCGCCATTTCCGGCATAAGGTCCCAGTTCAGCCCCTCGGCGAACGCGTCGACCACCTGTTCTGGCGTCATAGGCGGATCGAGGTTGAGACGTTTAAACACATGGGCGCTGAAGGACCGATCATATTGTTCGGCTTCGGCCAGAACGCTATCGAGCGCTTCGCGGATACGATCGTGCTGATAGATGAACTGCGACAGGAGTTGCTCAAACTTCTGGGCTTTCAGCGTGCGGATCAGATGATCACGGTGTGCGCCTTCGGGCAGAGTCAGGAGACCTTCAAGCGCCTTTTGCGCCAGATCACGCGCGATCAGATCGTCTAGCACCTGAAATGAGGGGCTTAAACCCGCCTCCAGTGGAAACCGCCGCAGAAGTTTTTCGCAAAAGGCATGTATGGTCTGGATCTTAAGGCCCCCGGGGGTCTCCAGCGCCTTGGCAAACAGAGCCCGGGCCTTGGCGAGGTCATCGGGATTTTCGTCGATCTTGCGGAGCTCTTCGGCCAGGGCATCGTCTTCGGCCACGGCCCAGCCGCCCAGTCGCTCATAAAGGCGGCCCTGCATTTCGGCGGCAGCGGCCTTGGTATAGGTAACGCACAAAATATGCTCGGGCCTTGCGCCTCGCAACAGAAGGCGCGCCACGCGATTGACAAGCGTTGAGGTTTTTCCCGAGCCCGCATTAGCAGTGAGAAAGCACGAGACTTCCGGGTCGGCGGCGGCGTTTTGCGGGTTCATTCACCCTCCTCGGTCGCAGGGTCCGCGTCACGGTCGCCCAGGACGTGCCATTCATAGAGGCGTGCCAGCTGGTCGTAATCGCCACCGCGCTCCAGCCGATATTGTGGAGCGCGCCAGGACAGATAGCCCTGTTTTGGATCTTCGTATTGCATAAGGCGGGTTTTAAGCCGCTTCAGAGCGCGTTCAGCCATCTCATCCGCACTCAGCGGGTTTTTTTTGTCGAAAACCACCCGAGGCTTAACGACATCCTGTCCTAACCGTACGTAGATAAGCTCCCTAAGACCCTTTTCACGATGCAAGGCCTCAAACCCGCCAAAGGTGCCGTATTTCAATATGGCAGCCGTGAGGGTGAGCTGCGGGTAGAAGCCTGCGATCACCGCCTTAGGCGAGGGGGGTTGACCCGTTTTGAAGTCAATTACGTCCACACCGCGCTCGTGTATCTCTACCCGATCAGCCTTGGCGGTCAACGTGAACGCGCCCCGCGGCAAGTCAATCGTCAGGCTGCCGGACTGTTCGATCAAAAGACGTGGACGCCCCACGCGCCGCTCGGTTTCAAAGGCCACATATTCGCGTGCAAGCAAAGAAAACAGCGGGCGTTGCAGGGCCAGTTGCGCCTCGCTGAGATTTTCAGCGCGCAATTGCGCCTCTAACAGATCGCAAAAGGCCTTTATCCCGGCTTCGCCCAGCGGCATATCGTCGGCAGCGAAGGCTTCGGCAACGGCGTGTATGGCCGTGCCACGGCGCAAGGCTTCAAACGGTTCATTGGGCCGATCAAGCGGTTTAAGGCGCAACACATAACGGGCATAGACCGCGTACGGGTCACGTTCCAGCATCTCAACCTGGGTCACCGGCAGTTGCAGTGGGCGGGCTTCAACCGGGGGGGCGGGTTGTGGCCGGGTCGCTGGCTTGAGAGCTTCCGGAACTAAAGATAAAGGGCCATCCATGCGTCTGGCCCAATCGAGCCAATGGGGCTGGGTTGGCAGATGTTCTCCGGCACCGGTCGTCAGGGTTTCCAGTCGCCACAGCCAGCGCGATTTGACCTGCGGCTCGCCTTCCCGGCGCTGACGCGTTACCATCCAAACCTCTGGCTGGCTGGCGCCTTGTACAAAGTCGTGCGCCGACAGGCCGGTGCGACGTTCAGGTGACGGCAGACCGAGCGCCTTTCGCATGGGGCGGGAGAGAAAAGGATCTATCTCCGCAGCCTGCGGCCACACCCCTTCCTCCAGGCCAGCGAGGATCAACCGGTCAGCCGAAAACATGCGTGCTTCAATGGCGCCCAACACTGTCAAACGCGGATGGGTGTAGCCACCGGTGCGCACCGTGCAGGTGCGCAATGCGCGCCTTAAGATGTCGACGAAGACCTGATCATCCTCAACTCTGAAATCGCGCCCCTCGGTGATGAGATCAGCTAACAGCGCTGAAGCGGCGGCCCCGGCTGCACCGCTCCACAAGGCCTCACCCTCGTGTGTGCCTAAGGCTTCGGCCCACTGAGTGAGGGCACGCACATAATCGGACAGGTCTGTCTTTTGAGTGGTCCAGATAGTGTGCGTTTGGATATAGTCTTGCCACAGTGCAGCGGCTTCAAAGGCCTCTGCCTTGGTAAGACGGCTCAGAACCTCGTCGGCATCTCGCGGTTTGGCACCACGCAAGCCTTTGATTTCCAGAGTATTTATTTCTCTTTTTTCGGCGAAGCGAGACAGTGGATGTTTCAGTAAAGACAGAAGTCTCACCGCGTCGAAGGGTTCCAGAACGAGATCAAGCAGACTGTGCAGGAAGCGTCCGACCGGACTATGGATGAGGGCGTCCCCCGCTGAAGAGTCGGGCCTTAGTCCCCAACGCGACAGACGCGCCGTCACCCGCCGTGACAGGGTGATATCAGGCGTAACAAGGGCGGCGGTCTGGCCGGGTCGTTCCAGAGCCTCGCGCATCAAAAGCGCAATGACGGCGGCGACCTCTTCATCATTGCGGCCCTCAATGTGGGTCAGCCCGCTTAAGCCATCCCGGATGGCGTCTTCAGATCCGGCCTTTAGGGCGGCGATCTGGGTGCGCCAGTCCTTAGTCGCTTCGGCAGGGCGTAGCGCCTCATTGAGCACCCGTCGGCGCGCATGGCGGGCGCGATCTGATTCAATGGACGCAGGCCAGGTTCTCACATCCTGGCGAGTGACGCGATGCCGGTCGAGCAGGGACTTCATGGCGCCCTGAGGATGTGAATCACCCACCTGTTCCCAGACCTCTTCAGCCAGTGACAGGTCAAGGCCGGGGAGAACGACTGCGCCTTGCTCGAACCTCGAAACAAGTCCCATTAATCGGGCAGTGGCAGGGGTTGTGCCGGTGGTGCCGGCCACGATAACAGGATGTGTCGGCGGGGTCTTTTCCCATTGGTCGCCCAGGCGATGGATCAGCGTTACGAGCCTCTGGCTCGGATCCATCATGTCGAGCTCCGCCAGACGTTTGGGCCACAGATCAACAGCAATCGCCAGAAACCGTGCCGACACCTGCCAGTGTTCGGCCAGGGCCCCTAGCCCTTCGTGTAACAGATCCGGGTCATGGACAAGACGGTCCAGTCTCTCAGAGGCATCGACCTCTTCCAGTGCCAGGGAATCAAAAAATTTCGCTAATGAATCAGCGAGTTCTAACGCGGTCCGAGCGTTGAGGGCGACATCACTTTCGTAGTGCGCCTTGATAAGTTTCGCAAGCTCAAAGCGGCGCCGCGTGGACGAAAGCGCGGGCGGGAGGTCAAGGCCCAGATGCTCAAGATCAAAGGGGGGTTCACCCTCTTCAAGATCACCCAGAGCACGCACCTGAGGCAGAAGGAGTGCTTTGGCGCGGCACTGGTCCGTAAAGGCGTGCGCCATTTGGCGCGCCCCGCGGCGGGTGGGGGTGAGGATGAGCGCGTGTGGTAGCTCTTCGCCGAGTGCTTCACAAAGGCCTCTTGCCAGATCGTCCAGAAACGGCCGTCCCGACGCAATGGAGTACCAGCGTGGAGCGGGCGTGACAAAGAGGTTGCGGCTTTTCATGTCCGTTTTAATCGCGCTTGCGCGGCATCAAGAGCGGCGGGGTCACCGACATGCATCCAGTCGCCCTGCATCCGCGCCCCAAATAGCCGGCCGGCTGTCGCCTTCTGACGCCAGATAGGCGTGAGCGAAAAAGCCTCCTCAGCGACCTCAGCCACGATGTCAGGATGGGTGATGTGCACGCCCATGTAGTTGAAAGGGGCCGACATAGCCTGACCACGGAAGCTTAAGCGCTGATCATCAGCCAGGAAGAAGTCGCCGGCCCCGTCAAAGCCACTGGAACGGTTCATATCGGCAAGGAGAAGGAGGGCATCCATGTTTTGCGGCTGCCACTGGACAAGCATGTCGGCAATAGCACGATCCTGGTTCTCATCCTCAATCCACACACTGTCAATATTAGCGACCAAGACCGGATCATCGCTCAGGAGCGGACGTGCTTTTTTAAGTCCGCCGCCGGTTTCCAGAAGCTTCTCGCGTTCATCGGAAATGATGATCTCGACATCGCTGCGGCTTTTAAGGTGAGCCTCCAGCCGGTCGGCGAAATAGTGGACATTGACCACAAAGCGTTCGACACCCGCGCTTTTCAGCCGGTCGATCATATGGTCGATCAGGGTGCGCCCCCCCACTTCGACCAGTGCCTTGGGCCGGTCATCGGTCAGCGGCCGCATCCGCGTGCCCAGCCCTGCGGCTAACACCATTGCGGTTTTAATCTGTGTCATGCGATGCGATTCCCCAGACCGTGGGCCATAAACCAGTTCCGCACCCCCGCCAGTGCGGGTGCCGTGAGATTACGCCCCAGATGTCGCCACATGCGCGGCATGAAGGCCTCATAGCGGGGCTTTTTATCGCGCGTCACCAAACGGGAGAAGACACCCAGAATACGCGCCTGATTGAGCGCCGCCAGCGCCGTGTAGAGCCGCATAAAGGCTTCGCGGTTCTGTTCGGGGCGCAGGCTGAAATAGTGGTCGAGACAAAGCGCCTCCACCTCAGGTGACACATCGCGGCGCGCGTCCTGCAACAGCGAATGCAGGTCCCAGGCCGGATGCGCCTTAAGGCAGTCCTGAAAATCAATCAGGCCGACGCGCGCCACGCCCTCACGATCCCCCAGCCACAAGAGGTTCTCGGCGTGGTAATCGCGGTGGATGAAGACGCTGGCTCCGGCCTCGGCTTCGGCGCGCAAGGGGGCCCACAGCCCGTCCCAATCGGCGCGCGCCTGTTCGGAAAAGCGCAAGCCGGGATCATACTGCGGCAGCCATTCCAGAAATAGGTCTGCCCCGGTTTTCAGCGCCAGCGCGTCATAGGTGAGCAGTGGCCAGTCGCCGACAGTGGAGGGGGGCGAAACCTCATGTAGCCTGGCCAGGACAGACACCGCCGAAAGGTACAAGGGCGCTTCATGTTCGCCCTCTTCAATCAGACGGGCGAAAAGCGCATTGCCCAGGTCTTCATGCAGAATGAGGCCGTTTTCCATGTCGCTTTCGTAGATGGCCGGTGCTGAAAATCCCTGTGCGCGCAGATAGGTGGCGGCCCCCACAAAGGCTGTCAGATTTCCTGCAGACAGACGGGTCTGAGCAAAATAGCCAAGGCGTTGACGTTCCTCTGAATTTGCATCTGGCGGGCAGGGGAGAGCGCCCGTCGGTGGCTGATCCATAAGCATCAGGGTTGTGCCGTCTGTCCGTGTCAGCCGCTCATAACGCCGCGTCGAGGCGTCACCAGGAAGGGGGTGGCGCTTTGCTTCGGTAAGGCCCGCCCGTTGAAGAAAACGAACTCGGAGGTCTTCACGGTCAGTCATGCGAACTTTCAGGCTAAGGTCTTACGAAAGGGGCCGTTCAAGCGTCACGCGTCGGCCCGTATCTTCTTCTTTTAGGCGCACGATCCATGGCGCGTCAAAGGCGAATTGTCCCAACCTCTGGGGCCATTCGATGAGACACAGATGCGTTTCGACTAACTCAAAGAGGCCGATCTCATACACCTCTTCCGGATCTGTCAGGCGGTATAAATCGAAATGCGCCACATCGAGTTCGCGGCCCTCGTAGGTTTGAACGAGCGTGAAGGTCGGCGAGGGCACATCTTCGTCAGGCGTCGTCAGAGACCTGATCAAACCTCGCGCCAGCGTCGATTTTCCGGCCCCAAGATCCCCCAAAAGATAGACAACATCGCCAGATTTAAGCTGTGTGGCAAGCCACGCGCCCCAGTCGGCTGTGGCCGCGTCGTCAGCCAGAAAACAATCATCAGAAAAGCTCATAGGGCAGGCAGGTCCGGATCAAACGGGAGTTGCCGTTCGATATAAGCCTTCAGGCGCTCACACAACAGACCCACTTCGCCCTGAAGCTGTTCGGAAGAGATGACGGGCCCTACCGTCACATCGAAGCGTTTGCCGGCCTTATTCAAGAACTCATGAAACAAGGTGATGTCGCGAAGTTCCTGCGAGAAGCGATTGAAGCTGTGAAACCAAATCGAGTTTGGGCCCGATAGGTGCACGGGGACGAGTGGCGCATCATATTTTTGAGCCAAAGACAAGGCGGTCGTTTGCCAGGCAGGATCGCTGAGTTGTCCGTCCGGGCCTCTCCGCGCCAGACGCCCGGCCGGAAACAGAACGACGCATTTTTCCGCTTCGAATGCGCAACGGGCTGAACTGAGTGTGATGCGGGTCTTTTCCCGAGTGCGCTTTGCTTCCACCCATTCGACTGGGATCAGCACCTCAGAAAAACGCGGATTGACCCGTAGCGCATCAGCATTCGCGAAAAAAATGATATCTGATCTTACACGACGTAGAAGGTCATAGACGGCAATGCCATCAGCGATTCCTGTTGGATGGTTGCAGATAACGACGCAGCGCCCTGTCTTTGGAATGCGCTCACTCCCTCGGGCCTTGAGGACGAGCGATAAGAGTTGTGAGATGTAGTCCAGCGCCTCTGGCCCGGAGAGATCCGCCACAGCCTTAGCCATATCCACGGCCCGCTTGTATCCGAGAAGGCCATAAAGGGCTGGCCGAACCAAAGGCCAGACAATTGAAGAGGCGAAACCTGGGGCGCGTTCGATAATGAGTTCTTCGACAATGTTACGCGGCTTTGGTAGCGCCATTTCGTCTTCCCTCCCCAGTATGCGTGGCTTTCGCGGTGCCCGCATTCTTGCTAAGCCTCACCTTATGACTGCTTCGCATGCCCCGAAACCATCATCCAAAAGTCAGGATTCCCGCCGCTTAAAGGCACGGGGCCCTTATCTCTGGCTGTGGTTTGCGGCCCTCACCGGCATCATATTCGCTCTTGTGGCCTTGTCATGGGGCTGAATCTGTTAACCAAACCCTTAACAGAAGGCGCATAACGCGCGTATAGTCATCGGGTTCGAGAGGGGCTGAGCGCCGGATGACCAGAAAGCACATACTCTACGCTATAATTTTCCTGATCGTGGCCGCTGTGCTGAGTATTGCCGGCTACTGGCTCTACTGGGATAATTTTGTGCGCTGGCAGCCCGTTACGATCACGCAAAAGCAGAAAGATATTCAGGAACTTCTGGAATCGTCGGGCTATGCGGCTTCGGGTAAGGAGGGCCCTGAAATCTGGGTCATCACCTATCGCAATTGCGCCACCTGCAAGGTATGGGAAGATCAGGAGCTCCCGAAGTTTGAGGCGGCCTCTGCCGACATCCGCATCGTGCCCTTTGCCCCGATGGACGTCGAGGGCAAGGTGACGACCACCGCGTCTGAGCGGTCGACCATCGCTGAGATTTGGCTTAACCGTTCCTATCCTCTCTATAAGCAATGGCGGGCGGCAAATGAAGAGGCGTGGCAACCGACCTTCCGTGCTGCCGACGGCGATCTTGCGCGTTCGGCGGTGGTACAGGCGAGCCGTGATTTCATTGCGAAGCTTGAACCGCTGCTGGGCGATAACGGCGTGCAGATCCGATATCCACTGGTCATCTGGCGTGACGGCACCCAACATATCCGCGTCTGCGCCTGCTCGGATGAACGCATGTACCACTATGTGCGCGACGACCTTCACGCGCCGTCAAAGGTTGAGGCCGCTGCTCCTCAGGCTTTAAAAATCGAGGCCACCGCCACGGCTGCCGCTGAAACCGTAGCGAGCGATAGCGCGGCTACCAATTATGGCCCGGACAGCCGCTAATTTTCTAATCTTGCAGGTACGATCAAGTCTGGGTCCGCTTTTTACAAACCGACCCCATAGGATCAAAAGATGACCTGAACCTGTATGGATACACGGGGGGTGATCCTGTAAATAAAAGCGATCCAGCCGGGACTTGCGGTCGTGATAAGACTACCCCGTGCCAGCCTTCTACAGTTCCACCATCCGGGCGAGGCTATCAACCTCCGCCTCCAGTTGACGCCAATTTGGCGTCAGGACAGACGTTTATCATTGGCGCCTCGGCGGGAGCGTCTAGGGGTGTTGCCGAAGGTAGCTTTAGTATGGGCGTGGCTTTCGACACTAAGGGTAACGCCGGAATTATTGTGGAGGGCGCTACGGCGGCAGGGGCGTCTACTCCAGGACCGGGGGTGACTTTGTATGGAACTGCGGCAAACGGCCTTATGAAAGATCAAGCCGGTGCGTTTTCGACTACAAATCTCAAGGGCGGCGTTATTGGAATAACGAGTGCAAGCGGGACGAGCGATGGTAAAATTGTGAATTCCGCAACAGTTTCTATCGGCGACGTGGGTCTTGGTGCGACTAAAGGTGCTAGTTATTCCATAGTCGACGTTGCAACAGGTGGTAAAGCATCGCCTCCGACATCTCCTTGCACCGGTCGTTCTTGTCTGGCCCCAGATGCTATTCCAGCCGTCGTACCCTCGGCAGGTTGCACGGGTCGATCTTGTACAGCTATACAATAGGGGTTCCAAATGCGCGTCAGAATACTTTGGGTTTGCCGTTTTTTGATCGCATGCTTGGGAATCGCCGCGTTGAGTTGGTGGGTGAACATGACTAGATTCTTGAGCGCCAGAGGTATTCTTCAACCTACTTCTGTCTACACGCAGCCGTTCGATAATCACGGGACCACTGTTTATGTGACCGACGTGGAGCATGCTAAAGTCGTGTTTGGCCTCCCGGCAATTTTTCTGACTCTGGTCGCGCTTGAAGCTTTGTCCTCCTTTCTGTTTAAACAAAAGCGCGGATAACGGTTCGAGACTTTACCGCTGTTTACGCATGCTGATGTAATTGGCGTCAGACAAGCTGCCGATCCGCCTGGCCTTAAAATCAGCGATACTGTTCAGCGCAAACCCCAAAGGAGGCGCGTTATGGACTATTTCTGCGGACTGGACGTATCCATCGACACCACAGCGGTCTGCGTCGTCGACGACAAAGGCACCGTGGTGCTGCAAACCTCGGTGGCGACCGACCCCGATACCTTGTGGCGAACGCTCAAACCCTACCTGCCCAAACTCAAGCGGGTCGGTCACGAAGCCGGGGCCTTGTCGCCGTGGCTGCAGCCCGAACTGGTGGCGCGCGGTCTTCCCGCCATCTGTCTGGAAACCCATCATGTGCGGTCCGCCCTGAGGGCTCAGCGTAACAAAACCGACGCCACGGACGCGCTGGGACTGGCCCATATCGTGCGCACCGGCTGGTTCAAAACCGCCTATATCAAGAGCGAGGCCGTTTACCGGGTACGTCTCCTTCTGATCCAGCGTCGTAACCTCAAGCGTAAGTTTCTCGACCTTGAAAACACCATCCGTCATTCGCTCAAGGCCTTCGGTATCCGTCTGGGAGATACCAGCCGGGGCCGCTTCGATGCTGCCGTACGCGAAGCCGTTAAGGCCGACGAAATGACGTCCGAACTCATGGATTCCATGCTGACGGCGCGCGCGGCACTCTGGAATTTCAAATCGCATTCAAAACACACCCCTTTTCGCGTCCAACATAGTCTTCTAAGACACAGACTTTACAACGGGATTGCATTGCTTAAGGGGGCGAGTTGGACGCGAAAATCGACCTTTAGAGGGCCAGAATTGCGCACGAATTTACACCTCGAGAGCGCTCAGGTCTATACGCGCGTCTCCGTCGCCCAGCTTCAGGCGATCCATGCCCGCACGCCTCCGGGAGCCACAAGCCTGCGCACACCGGGTGACGGCCTGCCGCCGCCCGACTTGCAGGGCCTCGACCTGATCCTGTCGGACGACGATGACGACGACCGGGACGGCGTTTGAAAACTCACACTAGGTGTGATAGAAGGTTACATGACATCCCAGCCTCCCTCCGCGCGCATCTACAAGAATGCCTGGTTCGCGAAGTTTGCGCGGAAAGAGAAAATCGAGGACACGACGCTTGTTGAGGCGATCCGAAATGCCGAAACAGGTCTGATCGACGCTGACCTTGGCGGCGGGGTGATCAAGCAGCGCGTGGCACGGCCTGGTGCCGGGAAATCCGGTGGCTTCCGAACCATCATCCTGTTTAAGGCGCAGGATCGAGCCGTGTTCGTTTATGGCTTCGCCAAGAACGACAAGGCCAATCTTGGGCCGGAGGAACTGAAGGAATATCGTCTGGCCGCCGGGTTTGTGCTGGGCCTGACCGAGGCACAGATAGCCGTCCAGGTGGAGACAGGCAAATGGGTAGAGGTGACGAGCGATGACGAAGACCTATAAGAGCGAAGCCTTTGCGGCCCTGCACGAGATGATGGAAGGGCTGCATGATGAGGGTGCAATCGACAAGCGGACAATGCGTCACTTCGATGAGGCCTGCCTGGCACCGGCACCCATGCTGAGCCCGGAGGACATCCGCGCCATCCGCGAGCATGAGCACGTCTCACAGGGTGTGTTTGCTCGGTATCTGAACGTGTCGGCGAACCTGGTATCGGACTGGGAGCGCGGCCAGAAGCGTCCTGGCGGTCCCGCGCTGCGGCTTCTGTCCGTCGTCCGTAAGAACGGCCTCAGCGCCATCGCCTGATATCCGCCCTATCTTCCTCTCAGCCAGCCTGAATCCGGTCTTCCCACGTCCGCCGGTGTGTGCCATCGTGCGTCTGAAGGTCTTTGAAATCTGAAGAAAACCGCCTCAAGGCGATTTTTGGCCAGCGCGTGTATCGCGACGGCGAAAATGCGCCGTAAGCCACGGAAGCAACGCGGGAAATCCATCCCGATACGATCTGCCGCGTCAGAGGTGACAGTTTTTACAAACTGACCCCATCGGTGTCAAATCGCATTCAAAACACACCCCTTTTCGCGTCCAACATAGTCTTCTAAGACGCAGACTTTACAACGGGATTGCATTGCGTGAGGGGGCGAGTTGGACGCGAAAATCAACCTTTAGAGGGCCAGAATTGCGCACGAATTTACAAGTGAAGCTTCACTTTCTCTTTTGAGGGGCAGCTCCGGCGTCCTCATGCCGTATTGCGGCCCCATTGAATAGGCAGCATAAATCCTCATATGTTCTCTGAGCGCCGTTCGGGAGACTCTTCATGCGTGCGACCCTGATTTCACTGGCTCTGTTGTCTGTGCCAGGCGCGGTGGTGGCGCAGGACGTCATCGACCCTAAGCAAAAGCCCAACTTTACCGAGCGCACGGACAAGATGACGCCTGCGCAGCGTGAAGCGGAAATTAAACGAATTTTTTCCGAATTTGACCGTAACCGCGACGGCTTTATCACCGAAGAAGAGGCCCCGCGCCTGCCACATACGGGCAATGACCCCGAGGCGATAAAGGCCGATGCTAAGTTCTTCATCTCGCTCTATGACGACAATGAAGACCATAAGGTGTCGCTAGACGAGTACCGTGCGAAGGCGGCTCTGGCTCTGATCGGGCGGGAAAAAACGACGCAGGCCTCCAAATAAGGACTTTCCTTATCGCCAAAGCCGTGCGGCTGGTCTAAAAACCGTGGCATGAGCGAACAGACGGCCCCTTCCGAAACCCCTAAAATGTCCACCTTCGGCTTCCGCGACGTAGAGGCGAGGGAAAAGGTCAATCTTGTCCACGGCGTTTTCAAAAACGTCGCGGCTAAATATGATCTGATGAATGATGTTATGTCAGTGGGCGTCCATCATCTTTGGAAGGATGCGGCCTGCGCCAAACTAAACCCTCAGCCTGGCGAGGTCATCATCGACTGCGCGGGCGGAACGGGTGATATTGCGCGCCGTCTGTCAAAGCTGGCGCGTGCGGCCAAAGCCCGCAGAGGCGGAAAAGACGCCGAAATCCGCATCATTGACTATAATCAGGCCATGATTGAAGCCGGCATCCAAAAAGGATCTGAACCGGAAATCACGTGGTCGGTAGGTGATGCAATGAACCTCGCGATCGCCGATAATAGCGTTGATGCCTACATCATCTCGTTCGGTATCCGTAACGTCGCTGATGTGCAGGTGGCGTTGAATGAGGCCAAACGGGTTCTGAAGCCTGGTGGGCGCTTCTTCTGTCTGGAGTTCTCGCACCCGACGACCGGTCTCGTTGAAAGCGGCTATGAGTTTTATGCCTTCAACGTCATTCCCTTTATGGGGCAGATGATCGCCAATGACCGCGATTCCTATCAATATCTGGTCGAGAGCATCAAGCGCTTCCCCGACCAGGAGACCTTCCGCGGCATGATGGATAAGGCGGGTTTCCGGCGTACGGGCTATACCAATTTCACGGGCGGGGTGTGCGCCCTGCATTACGGCTGGGCGTAAGTTTTGGCGTCGGTGTTCGCTTCGTTTTTCCGCCTGATCAAGGCCGGGTTCGTCCTGATGCGCGAGGATGTCTTTATCCCGCGCGAACTCAGTTATCAGCTTAATCCGCCGTCGCGTTTCTTTTCCAATGCCTTGCGCTTTTTCTTTGCCCGCCGCGGGCCGCAAGACCGGGTGGGACTGCGCTATGCGCGTGCGTTCGAAAAGCTGGGCCCAGCCTTCATCAAACTTGGCCAGGTCCTCTCAACGCGTGGCGACATCTTCGGCGATCAGTTTATACGCGACCTCAGCCACTTAAAAGATCAGTTACCGCCCTTTGATGCTGCAACCGCGCGGCGTTTGGTTGAAGAGGCTCTGGAAAAGCCGGTCGATGATATCTTCTTTGAATTTGGCGAAGTCATCGGTGCCGCTTCCATCGCGCAGGCGCACCGTGCCATCCTGAAAGACGGACGTCAGGTCGCCGTGAAAATACTGCGGCCCGGCATCGAACAGATTATTGCCGACGATATAGCGATGATGACGCTGGCGGCTAAGATCATCGCTTTCCTGTCGCCTGCCTCCCGGCGTTTAGAACCCGAAGCGTTTGTCGCGACAGTGGCGCAGTCACTCCTTTTGGAGCTCGACCTGCGCCTTGAGGCGTCTGCTGCCGACGAGCTCGGCCAGATTATCAATGCAGAACCCTATATGTCCGCACCCAAAGTGGCATGGCACTATGTGGCTAAGCGCGTTCTGGTTATCGAATGGGCGAAAGGTATTCCTCTCAGCCGGCCTGAGGCGCTTACGCAGCCCGGACTGCAGCCTCAGGCCATGGCCGATAACCTTATCCGCGCTTTCCTGTCTCAGGCCCTGAATCACGGCATGTTCCACGCCGACCTGCACGAGGGCAACCTGTTTGCGCAGGCGCCTGATAAGCTGACGGCGATTGATTTCGGCATCGTCGGGCGGCTTAAGCCCAAAGAACGGCTATATCTCGCCGAAATGCTGTGGGGTTTCCTGCGTCGCAACTATAAGCGGGTGGCTGAGGTGCATTTCGAGGCCGGCTATGTGCCCCGGCACCATGACGTTCAAGCCTTTGCGCAGGCGCTTCGCGCGGTGGGTGAGCCTGTTTTGGGCAGGGCGGCGACGGAGGTTTCGATGGGGCGTTTGCTGACGCAACTTTTCGAGATCACCGCCCAGTTTGATATGCATCTACGGCCCGAACTCGTCCTTTTGCAGAAGACCATGGTTAGCGTCGAGGGCGTTGCGCGTCGTATATATCCCGAACACGATATCTGGGAGGCGGCACGGCCGGTTGTGCGCGACTTTATTCAGTCCGAACTCTCGCCCGTGGCTGAAGCCCGCCGTCTGATCGACAAGCTGGTGCATAAGCTTAAGCTTGATGATGACGATGCCGAAGACCGTGAACGTGAGCGTCGGGCCCTAATCTCGCTGAGGTCGGACCTTCGCCAGAGTCGAACCGTGACGACCCTTGCATTGATTGCTTCGGTACTCGCCTTAGGCGTCACTCTATGGATCGGCCTTTTTCATTTCTGAACGCGGTACATGTGAGCCCTTTGCGCCGAAGGTTTAGAGGCGTCAGTCTCAGATCCGCGCTGGTCTTTAGGTTTAGGCTTCCGTTAACTAACTTCCGCCACCTTTACATAACGGCAATCCTCTAAAGGTGATCCACCGCTCCCTGAGCGGCGTGTATCTGGGGCAGGAATTTATGCGTACCATCCGCGCGCGCTTGCAAGGCGTGATTATCGTTTTGATTGTCGGCGCTCTGTTAAGCTGTGGCTTGGCGTTTCTGATTGCCGAAGCTGGTCGCAAAGGCCTTCAAACTGTTTACGCCGATCGGGTCATACCGTTAGAGCAGCTTAAGGGCATCAGCGACGATTATGCGGTTTCGATCGTCGATAATGCGCACAAGGTTCGCGCGGGCACAGTGAGCTTTGAAGACGGCGTACGTCGCATGGACGAGGCCTTAAAGCATTCTGATGGGCTCTTTGATGCCTACATGCTGACCTATATGGATGACAACGAGAAGGCCCTTGCTCAGGCGGCCAAAGAGCAAAAGGATAAGGCAAAAGCCTCTATTGCTCAGCTGCGTGACATCATGGTTCGCAAAGATCAGATAGCTTTAGAAACCTATGTGTCTTCAGAGTTATATCCCTCGATTGACCCCGTAACCGCTGCCTTTGATGTTCTCGTTAAGCTGCAGGTGTCTGAAGCCAAGAAGTCATTTGATAAGGCATCCATTTCCCAGACCCGATTTTTGTGGGGTGTAGGCCTTGCCTTACTCATCAATGCGGTTTTAGGCATCATAGGTATCTGGATTGTGCGCCACCGGGTCATTCTGCCCATTAACAGGTTGACCGACGTCATGTCGCGACTGGCGAACGGTGAGTACCAGACCGAGGTCCCGGGTCGGGAGGCGCGTAATGAGATCGGCGAGATGGCGCGTGCGGTTGAGGTGTTCAAGGCGAACGGGCTTGAACGCCAGCGGCTTGAAGCGGCGGAGAAAGAAGAGCTGGCTCAGAGAGAAGCGCGCGCGCGGGTCATAGAGGGGCTCGTCCAGCGTTTTGACGCGCAAACCCGCGAAAGCATCCAGTTTGTCTCTGTGGCGGCGACAGAACTTGAAGCCTCGGCAGAAAGCCTCACCTCAGGGGCCGAGGAGACGACAAGACAGAGCACGACGGTTTCTTCCGCGTCGGAGGAGGCGTCGATGAATGTCCAAACCGTTGCCGCGGCGACTGAAGAAATGTCGGCAACGGTGCAAGAGATCGCGCGCCAGGTACAAGGTTCTGTCCACATTGCCCGCACGGCAATGGCCGAAGCCCGGCGCTCGTCAGAGGTCGTTCATAAACTTTCCGATGGCGCCGAGCGCATCGGAGGCTTTGTGAACTTGATTACGCAGGTCGCGTCGCAGACCAACCTACTCGCCCTGAACGCCACCATTGAGGCCGCCCGGGCAGGCGAGGCGGGTAAGGGCTTCGCTGTAGTGGCCAGTGAAGTCAAAACCCTGGCTCAACAGACTTCAAAAGCCTCGGCCGATATTGAGGCTCAGGTGCTTGAAATTCGCACCGTTGTCGCTGAAGCGGTCGAGGCCATCGATCAGATTCAGGCCACGATTGATCAGATGTCGGAGGTCTCAACGGCTATTTCTGCGGCCGTCGACGAGCAATATGTCACGACGCAGGAGATTGCGAGAAACGTCCAGGAAGCCTCTCAAAGCACAGTGGCGGTTGCCCAGAACATGTCAGGCATTTCCCGGGCCACGGAAGAGACGACGGTGGCGGCCACGCAAGTTTTGAGCGCTTCGGGTGAATTGTCACGCCAAGCCGACACATTGCGCAAGGATGTTCACGAGTTCATTTCCGGCGTCCGCGCCGCTTAAAGCGTCGGACAATCCTTAAGGATTGGGAAAAGCTTTGCGCGCAGCATGGCGGCTAGAGGTGCCCAATGATCACCATTTTCCATCGCATCGGCGAGCGTATCGCTGAAGCCCAGCAAAAGGCGGATCAGAATGTTCCTGACGAGCCGGTCTGGATA
The DNA here is from genome assembly GCF_037101385.1 of Asticcacaulis sp. DW145. Lineage (NCBI taxonomy): Bacteria > Pseudomonadati > Pseudomonadota > Alphaproteobacteria > Caulobacterales > Caulobacteraceae > Asticcacaulis > Asticcacaulis sp. DW145. The sequence continues at coordinate 164,566 of NZ_AP029024.1, forward strand.
GACCTTCTCAATCCTACTGAGGAGGAACTGCGTCATCTGCCGCAAAACCTCAATATCGCCCTGCCTACGCGTGAAGAAACCTGGCGTAACCATGCGCTCAACCGTATGTATACGCGCGACGGGACGACCTACATGACGGCGTCGGTTTTAAGTGATGATCGTGAAGCGCGTGCGTGCGGAACGGTGACCTTTATACTCACTCCGGATTTTCTGATTACGTTGCGCGATATCGATCCGCCGCCCTTTTTGACCCTGCAGGAGCATCTGCTTCTGACACCCAAAGCCTTCCCTAACAGCATAGACGTCCTGACAGGACTTTTAGAGGCCATTGTCCTGCGTACCCTGTCGCATTCGGACGAGGTGATTACGGGGCTGGAGGCCTTGTCGCGACGCATTTTTTCAGATCGGGGGTTCGAAGGTGAGACGGGAACGCCCTCAGATATCATGCACGGCGTGCTGAAGTCGCTGGGGGTGCTGGCAGACCTCAATTCGCGCATCCATGAAAGCATATCGAGTCTTCAACGCGTGGTGGGCTTTGTGCGTAATGGCACACAGGCCGCACAGGAGCGTCACAGCCGCGCCCTTGCGACACTGCTGAAGGACACGCAGTCGATCGCCGAACAGACAGCCTTTTTATCGAATAAGATCAGCTTTCAGCTCGACGCGGCTTTGGGGATGATCAATGTCGAGCAAAACCAGATCGGTAAGATATTCTCGACCACCGCGGTTTTCTTCCTGCCGCCAGCACTGGTCGCAGGTATCTATGGCATGAATTTCGACCATATGCCGGAACTGCACTGGGCGTTTGGTTATCCTTTGGCGGTGGGCCTGATGGTCATTGCCGTGCTGGTGCCCTATTGGGTCTTTAAGCGGCGGGGCTGGCTTTGATGCGGTTTGTGTCCGCCAAGTAGGCGGCGATCATCGACGGATGCATAGGTTTCGCGAACAAATAACCTTGCGCCATATCACACCCCATCTGGCGAAGACGCCCAAGCTGTTCGGGGGTTTCAACGCCTTCGATAATCGACTTTAACCCCATATCCGCGCACAGACCGGTCATGGAGCGCACCACCTTGCTTGCGCTTTCATTTTCAATATCGGTGACGAAGCTCCGATCAACCTTTATGCGGTCGAGCGGCAGGCGATGGACGTAGCTGAGAGACGAATAGCCGGTGCCGAAATCATCGAGCGACAGGTGACACCCCAGCGCCTTTAGGGTCTGCATCGATTGGCGCGCCTTGATGAAATCATGGGCCATAACGGTTTCTGTGATTTCAAAGTCGATGCGCTTGGGATCTATGCCTGAGGCATTGACGATCGCTACAAGTCTCACCACGCCCTCCGCCGCGCATATATCATGCGCCGAGAGATTGAAAGAGAGCCCGATATCTTCCGGCCAATGGCGCATTTCGCGCAACGCTTTTTCCAGAAGGATGCGGGTTACACCGCCAATAAGGCCCGCACGCTCAGCGACGGGGATAAAGACATCAGGCGGTACAAGACCAAGCTGAGGGCTATACCAGCGGGCAAGCGCTTCAAACGACAAGACGCGACCCGTTTCCAGGTCCACTATAGGCTGAAATAGCTGAATGAGTTCCTGCTCCAGATCCGCCGACAGAAGGTGGCGCTCAATCTGGGTTTGGGTACGAATCTCCGCGGCATGTTTCTCACTGAATAGGACGGTTTGACCGCGCAAATTCCGCTTGGCGTAATAGAGGGCGTAATCTGCGTTCTCAAACAGAGTTTCGGCAGAGGCAATTGTTTCGCTCCAGCGCGCCACCCCCACAGAACAGGCCATGTGCGCGTGGGTGCTTCCGACCGCAAAGGGAAGACGTATCGCATCGGTGAGCTGACCGCCCACATCGCTCAGGGTCTCTGAGGCAATCGCGTTATGAACGATCAGCCCGAATTCGTCACCGCCCAGTCGATAGATGTCGGCCGTGACGCCCGTCAAACCTCGGCAAGCTTTTTCCAGACGGCGTGCCGTCTCAGCGAGGACCTTATCTCCGGTCGCATGCCCGTAGGTGTCATTGATGGGTTTGAATCCATCGAGGTCTAGGACACCGACGGCCAGTCCCAAGCGGCCGTCCTTCGCCTCAGTAAACGCCTTTTCGAGATCATGGAAAAAGCGACGACGATTAGGTAGCTCGGTCAGGGCGTCAAGATTGGCTATTCGGAAGTTCTCATCGGACAGCGCTTGCGTCTCTGCCTGTTTTTCCATCAGATCCCGGCGCGAGCGCACAAGGTCAGCAAAATCCCGATAGTGGGTCATCAAGATCGTGAAGATGGCCCCGCTTACAAGCACGATATTGACGGCAATTGCCTTTTCAGTCTTGTCTCCGGCAATCCCAAAGAAGATGATAAAAGGTACGTTGACGATAAGCGTGACCAAAAGCGCCGCGGCCCGCAGGTGCATCAGACAGAAGATGCAACCGACAACCGTGATCCCCATATAGAAGATGACATGACCTTGCGCGTGGTCGTTGCCATAGGGGTGTAGACTAAGCCCCCAGGTCATGAAGCCGACGGCGAGTAGGGCGGCCATCCGGGTGGTACGGCGCAGCTGGGCGATCGCCTCGGCAGGCGTGACGTCCTGATGGCGATTGCGCCACCAATGAATGCCACGCACGCCTGCGATCAGGCACAAAAACCCCGGGAGCCACACGGATAACCACAAAGGGGCCTGGTGAGAGAAGGTATAACTCACCGCCAGAGAGCTCACGATGAGCAAGAAATAGAGGAGTGGCACCTGGCGTGACAGGGCGCGAAACTGCGCAACGGCCAGTTCCGGGTCGTCTGCGGGAACGCTGAATAGGGCACGCAAGGTTTTACTAAACGATTTCACGGCTCGGCCCGTTTGTTGATATTCATCCCGACCTTAACCCATTTTGTCTAAAAAGGATTTAATCGACGCGGGGGTCAAAAAAGCTCAACTTAGCAAATGCGACGACCTCTCTCGATCGCCTGCCGGTAATATAGGATTGTCGCGCGTGCGCACGGCTCACGCGCCAGGGATCGGCGGCGTTGCCAGACGCGAAAAGGCCACCCATATGTCTTGCCAGACCGATCCGAAAGCCAGTAAAGGCTTTGACCATGACCGCTGAAACTCCCCCTCGTATCCTGCTCATCGTCGGCGGCGGCATCGCGGCCTATAAGGCGTTGGAGCTGATCCGTCTCATTAAAAAGGCGGGCTTGAGCGTGCGTGTTGTGCTGACGAAAGCCGCGCAGCAGTTTGTCACGCCTTTAAGTGCGGCCGCCCTTTCGGGAGACAAGGTCTATACGGATCTGTTCGATCTGACCGATGAGACCGAAATGGGTCACATTACGCTGTCTCGTCAGGCCGAGCTGGTGGTGGTGGCCCCTGCAACCGCCAACCTGATGGCCTCTGTGGCCAACGGACTTGCCGATGATCTGGCGACCACGCTCCTTCTGGCTACGGATAAGCGCGTCCTGATGGCTCCAGCCATGAATGTGCGCATGTGGCATCACCCGGCCACGCAACGCAATCTGGCGACGTTGCGCGCGGACAGGGTGCTGTTCACCGGGCCTGACGAAGGCGATATGGCCTGTGGCGAATACGGTCTGGGTCGCATGAGCGAACCCGACGCTATTTTCGCGGCGATTCAGTCCGCCCTTAAACCAAAGGCGCAACCCTTAAAGGGTCGCCACGTACTGATTACCGCTGGGCCGACCTTTGAGCCTCTCGACCCCGTGCGTGGTATCACCAACCGCTCCTCCGGGAAGCAGGGCTATGCCATCGCCGCCGCCGCGGCTGAGGCCGGAGCGCGCGTGACGCTCATCTCTGGCCCCGTCAGCCTGGCAACCCCGGCGGGCGTCACTCGTATCGATGTGGAAACCGCCACCGAAATGCATGATGCGGTGCATGCCGCCCTACCTGCGGATGTGTTCATCGGCGTGGCGGCGGTGGGCGACTGGCGCGCCAGAGACATAGCCCGGGACAAGCAAAAGAAGGGTGTGGACGGCGAACTGACGATCACCCTCGTCAAAAATCCCGATATCCTCGCGAGTGTCGGACACCACCCGAAACAGCGCCCGCAGCTCGTCATCGGCTTCGCGGCGGAAACGCGCAATGTCGAGGTCTATGGCCAGACCAAACTGCGGACAAAGGGAGCGGACGCCATTCTGGCCAATGACGTGTCGAAGGACGTTTTCGACCGTGATACCACCAATATGATCCTGATCGACGCCTCGGGCCCTACGGCGGGCAAGCACCTGACCAAAGCCGAAGTGGCCGCTGATCTTATCCAATATCTGACCACAAGGCTGAAATGACCTATACCCCCACCGCTCACATCATTCAGTTGCCGCATGCGGCCGGCCTTGCCCTGCCCGCTTATGAGACGGAAGGCTCCGCTGGCCTTGACCTGCGCGCGGCCATAGCTGATGGCGAAGTCGTGACGCTCAAGCCCTTAGGACGCGCACTTATACCGACAGGTCTGAAGGTTGCGGTGCCGCTTGGTTTTGAAGTGCAGGTGCGTCCGCGCTCAGGCCTCGCATTGAAACACGGCATTACCTGTCTCAACTCGCCAGGGACGGTGGATTCGGATTATCGCGGGGAAATTGGCGTCATACTCATCAATCTTGGGACTGAGGACTTCGAGATCCATCGCGGTGATCGGATTGCCCAGATGGTGGTAGCTCGTCACGCCCGTATCGAATGGGAAGTGGTTGAAAGCCTTGATGATACCGAGCGCGGTGCGGGCGGCTTTGGCTCGACCGGACGGGTTTGAGAAAGCGATTCACGCGAATGTGCAGTATTGCCGGGTTTACCTGACCGGCGAAACATCCCAAACTCGCCTCACGCGCGAATCTGGGTGGTGAGCCATGTCGGATATCCTAGACCTATACGGACTGCTGAGTGATCTGATTGAAGCGGCGGTAAACGGGCTTAACCTGTGGCCCGCCGTGCTTGCGGGCCTTTTGGCCGCCTTTCTTCTTTGGTTACCCGTTGCCGCGCGTCTGTTAATCGCCCTGTGCCTGACCCTTGCTTTAAGCAGTCTTTGGCCTCTTTTGTCTGGTCTGCCGCCCATTGCACCCGACTTCAGTGAGCCGGAATACAGCATTCAGTTTGTTCTGATGGGTGTTGTGGCCATTCTTCCAGTGTGGGTTTCTGAGGCTTTCGGCGTCAGACGCTGGGTTCAGCGAAAGCCTAAGACGTCTTGCATGTCGTAAAGGCCAGCTGATTGCTGTGCGGCCCATAGCGCGGCTTCTATGGCGCCGCGCGCAAACAGGGTGCGGTCACGCGCGGAGTGAGACAAGGTTATCACTTCATCTTCAGCCGCAAACAGTACGCTGTGCTCGCCGATAATGCCACCGCCGCGAATGACCGAGAACCCGATCGTGCCAGGCTCGCGCTGGCCCGTCAGGCCGTCACGAGCGGCAACGCGCACCTCATTCAGATCAACCCCGCGTCCTTCGGCGGCCGCGTCGCCCAGCATCAGTGCTGTGCCTGAAGGGGCATCCACTTTACGCTTATGATGCGCTTCCAAAACTTCGATGTCCCAGGCATCTGCGGCGAGCTTGCTTGCGGCCTGTTTCACCAGTCCCATCAGCATATTGACGCCCAGCGAAAAGTTTCCCGAACGCAGCACGATATTGCGCTCACCATAGGCGTCGAGCGCGATGAGCTGTTGGGGCATGAACCCGGTTGAACCGATGATATGCGCCAGTGCCCTGCCCCGCTTTTCCCCCTCAAGCGCGCAGGCTTCGGCCAGAGCCAGTGTCGAGGACGGGGTCGTGAAATCGATCACCACATCGGCCTGCGACAGATCGATCGTATCACCCTTGTCAAATGTAGTCGCAATCGTCAGGTCGCGCTCAGTCAGCACGCGGATAACCGCCTGACCCATGCGGCCCCTGGCGCCGGCAACGGCAAAACGAATCTGGGTCATTAGAACTCCGGGTTATCAACCTGTTCGCTCCTCTAGGCAGGAGGCGCGCATAAGTCAAATCCGGCTAAGGGCGAACCCGCGCCGGATTTGTCAGTTCCTCATTTCAAAATGGCGGTGCGTCTAAGCGCGCGGCATTTTCTGCGCCACTACGCCGTGCCGGTAATGTCGTCCCAGAAGCGTTTAGCCTTATGCATGAACCCTTGCGACTGCGCGTAAGACTGTGCCTCGGCGATTTCGGCAAATTCCTTCATAAGCTCTTTCTGGCGGGCGCTCAGATGCTTGGGTGTCTCTACAAACAGTTCGACCAGCAGGTCGCCGCGCTGTTTCGAATTGAGGACCGGCATGCCTTTGCCCTTGATCTTGACCTTGTGACCGGTTTGGGCGCCTTCGGGGATGGCGACTTCGAGTTTACAGGTGCCGTCGCACCCTTCGCCCCCCATCAGGCAAGGCACTTCAACCTCCCCCCCTAGAACGGCGGTGGGCATGGGCACAGGGATCTGACAGTGCAGATCGGCACCGTCACGTTCAAAAATCTCGTGCTCGGCGACTGACAGGAAGATGTAGAGGTCACCGCGTGGACCACCATTAGCGCCGGCCTGACCTTCGCCAGACAGCCGGATGCGCGCACCGTCATCAACGCCGGCCGGGATGCGGACGTTAAGCTTGCGATTGGCGCGCACCTGACCGTGGCCGTGACAGTTGGTGCAGGGTTCTTTGATTACCTGGCCCTGACCGTTGCAGGTCGGGCAGGTGCGCTCTACGGCAAAGAAACCGTTGGAAGTGCGCACGCGACCTGCACCGCCGCAGGTATGGCAGGTTGCTGGCTTTGTGCCGGCCTTGGCCCCTGAACCCTTACAAACCTCGCAGGTCAGGGTCGTCGGTATGTTTAGTTCAACATCCGCCCCCTTATAGGCCTGTTCGAGGGTAATTTCGTAATCATAACGCACATCCGGGCCGCGTTGCGGGCCCGAGCGGCGACCGCCGCCCCCGCCGCCGAAGATGTCGCCGAACATTTCAGAGAAGATGTCTTCGACATTGCCAAAGCCCTGGCCGCCGAAACCGCCCTGACCGCCAAAGCCGCCACCTTGTCCATTAACACCGGCGTGTCCGAAGCGGTCATAGGCGGCGCGCTTGTTCGCGTCTGACAGAATCGAATATGCCTCGTTGACCTCCTTAAAACGCGCCTCGGCCTGATCATCACCCTGATTACGGTCAGGGTGATGCTCCATCGCCTTCTTGCGAAAAGCCGATTTCAGGGTCGCGTCATCCGCATCGCGGGCCACCCCCAGGATTTCGTAGTAATCACGCGCCATTGTACTTAGCAGTCCTTTAAGCGCATCCCGGAAACGGCCTTACGGGTTTCGGAATCAAATGCGCGATAAACCATTCCCAAGCCCCCGCCTGGGTTGCCTGCAACATTCACACCGGCATCATATCCGATGTAATAAAAAACTCAAAAAAAGGGGAGCCCAACCGAAATCAGACTCCCCCCTTTGTCTTGTCAAAGCGTCGGCTTAAGCGCTCTTCTTGCCGTCGCCATCGACTTCTTCGAACTCGGCATCGACAACGCCGTCATCGGCCTGAGCCTCTTCACCGGCTTCGCCTGCACCCTGGGCGGCATACATGGCTTCACCGAGCTTCATCGAAGCCGTCAGAAGCGCCTGATGCTTGGCCTTGATGTCCTCGACGTCTTCACCGTCCTTGGCCGCCTTCAGATCGGCGAGAGCCGTTTCGATGGCCGTCTTGTCTTCGGCGGAGACCTTCGAACCGAAGTCCTTGAGGGCCTTTTCCGTCGAGTGTACCAGAGCGTCCGCCTGGTTGCGGGCTTCGATCAGCGCCTTGCGCTTTTCGTCATCGGCCTTGTTGGCCTCAGCCTGCTTGATCATGTCCTCGATGTCAGAGTCGCTCAAGCCACCATTGGCCTGAATGCGGATCGAGTGCTCCTTGTTGGTCGCCTTGTCCTTCGCATTGACGTTCACGATGCCGTTGGCGTCGATGTCGAAGGTGACTTCGATCTGCGGGACCCCACGCGGTGCGGGGGGGATACCAACGAGGTCGAACTGACCCAGCAACTTGTTGTCGGATGCCATCGGACGCTCGCCCTGGAAGACGCGGATCGTCACGGCCGACTGATTATCATCGGCAGTCGAGAAGACCTGAGACTTCTTCGTCGGGATCGTGGTGTTGCGTTCGATCAGCGGGGTGAACACGCCACCGAGCGTCTCAATGCCGAGCGTCAGCGGGGTGACGTCGAGCAGCAGCACGTCCTTGACGTCGCCTTGCAGAACGCCGGCCTGAATAGCGGCACCGAGCGCCACGACTTCGTCGGGGTTCACACCCTTGTGCGGTTCGCGGCCGAAGAAGGCCTTCACGGCTTCCTGCACCTTCGGCATACGGGTCATGCCGCCGACGAGGACGACTTCGTCAATGTCGGACGCCTTAAGGCCCGCATCCTTCAGTGCCTGCTGGCACGGAGCGATGGTCTTCTGGATAAGATCTTCAACGAGGCTTTCCAGCTTTGCGCGGGTCAGCTTAAGGTTCAGGTGCAGCGGGCCCGACGCGTTCATCGAGATGAAGGGCAGGTTCAGGTCGTACTGCGCAACCGTCGAAAGCTCCTTCTTAGCCTTTTCAGCCTCTTCCTTGAGGCGTTGCAGGGCCAGTTTGTCGGAACGCAGATCAACGCCGTTTTCCTTCTTGAACTCGTCGGCGAGGTAATCGACGACGCGCATGTCGAAGTCTTCACCACCCAAGAAGGTGTCGCCATTGGTCGACTTCACTTCGAAGACGCCGTCGCCGATTTCGAGAACCGAGACGTCGAACGTACCGCCACCAAGGTCATAGACGGCGATCTTCTTGCCGTCGTTCTTGTCGAGGCCATAGGCCAGAGCGGCGGCAGTCGGCTCGTTGATAATGCGCAGGACTTCAAGGCCGGCAATCTTACCGGCGTCCTTGGTCGCCTGACGCTGTGCGTCATTAAAGTAGGCCGGAACCGTGATGACGGCCTGAGTGACGGTTTCACCCAGATAGGCTTCGGCGTCTTCCTTCAGCTTTTGAAGGATGAAAGCCGAAATTTGTTGCGGCGAATAGTCCTTGCCGTGGGCCTTAACCCAGGCGTCGCCGTTGGGGCCCTTGGAGATTTCGTAGGGCACCATGCCCTTGTCCTTCTGGACCATCGGATCGTTGTAGGTGCGGCCGATCAGACGCTTGATGGCGAAGAAGGTATTGGAGGGGTTGGTAACCGCCTGACGCTTTGCGGGCTGCCCGATCAGGCGCTCCGAGTCGTCCACGATGGCGACCACCGACGGCGTGGTGCGAACGCCTTCGGCGTTTTCGATGACCTTCGGGTTCTTGCCGTCCATAACGGCGACGCACGAATTGGTCGTACCAAGGTCGATACCGATGATTTTAGCCATGAGTCCAGATTTACTCCGTTTAAGGCAATGGGCTTTTGAGGCCTTTTGAAGATAAGCACCCCGCTTGTCCATCCCCGGTGAGATGAATTTTACCAATTTTGCGAGCCGCCGGTTTTCCGGAACCCCCAAATCTGCAACCGATATAAGGGGCGCGTTTCGGCCTGCAAGAGGGGGGCTTGCAATGCTGGCATTATTTTTAGGGTTTTAGGCGTTACCCGCCTCTGGTGAGACCTTTTGCCGAGGACGAAGATTGTGTAGTTAGTTAACCGCGAACGCAAAAGAAGACGTCCGGGAGACCTGCCATGTCACATACCGCCTTGCCTCTGACGCGCCCTGAAGGCAGTGAGCCGCGGGACTTCCATGTCAGTCGCCGCGGCATTGCCGGGCTATTTTTCGCAGGCTACGCTCTGGGGGCTGGCGCGGCGGCGGCCCAATCGCCGATCTCTACGCCTTCCGCCGGGCTGATTGCCAAAGACCTGACCGTGCCGAGTGACAGCGACTACGCCATACCGGCCTATATTGCCTTACCCGAAGATGCCAAGCGACGCCCGGTCGTGCTCGTCGTCCCAGAAATCTTTGGCCTCCACGATTATTTGCGCGATGTCTGCCGACGCCTTGCCCATCAGGGCTATGTCGCATTGACCTTTGATCCCTTTGCCCGCAATGGTAACGCGGCCGCGCTGAAAGACACCGCCGAAGTCCGCAAGCTGGTCGAAACCGCGACCAATGAGCAGGTGATGGGCGATCTTAAAACCTTGATTAGGTGGCTGAAGTCCAACCCGGATATTGGCCAGGCAAGACGTCTCTTTGGCAAGGCGAAGTTCGCCGATACCTCGCGTATTGGCATTACGGGTTTCTGCTGGGGCGGGGCTGTCGTGTGGATGGCTGCGTCGTCCATCCCGGAAATCAAAGCGGGCGTGGCATGGTACGGGCGCCTTGAGCGGCCGGCCGCGACCGATTTCCTGGGCAAGGAAGAGCGCGAATGGCCGATCGATCGGGCGTCAGGTTTGCGCCGTCCGGTGCTCGGTCTCTATGCCGGGCAGGACGGCGGCATCTCTCTTGACAGCGTAGAACGCATGAATGCGGCCCTTAAGGCGTCCGGCAAGACGGCAAGCCATATTGAGGTTTATAAGGACGCCAAGCATGGCTTTCATGCTGACTACCGCGCCCTTTATAACGAAAAGGCCGCCAAGGAAGGCTGGTCGCAGCTCCTCAAATGGTTTTCCACCTATCTCTGACAAAGGCAGTCGCCAGGGTCAGGGTTTCGGGCGTCCGTTTTCGGCCCATTTTGGCTCGAAGTCGCCCGTTACGAGCCAGCGAACAGGCTCAACAAGCGACTGGATGGCTGCGGTCATATAGGGAATATCGATATTGCCAAGCGTATCCTGCGCCGAGTGATAGGTGGGTATTGTGGCCCAGCCTGAGACCGTATGGGCGACAATGCCCTGCAGAGCGAGGGAATAATTATCCGAACGCTCATAGAAGTGCTGCTCCGGATATGGGTCTTTGGCTAAGAGCGCGCCTTTGGCTTTCAGGGCATCGGCCAGGTTTGAACGCTCCCAGCCCGTGATCATCATGGTGCCCTTCGGTAGTTTTGGGTCTTGAGCGCCAATCATTTCAACCTCCAGATTGGCCACAATATGATCGAGCGGGATCGGCGGGTGAGCGGCAAAATGCGCCGAACCTAAGAGGCCAGCCTCTTCAGCGCCGTAGCAGACAAACAAGACCCCGCGCCGCGGCGCGGGACCTTGCGACAGCGCGCGTGCCAGTTCGAGTACCGCGGCTACACCGGAAGCGTCATCATTCGCACCAGGCATTATCGTGCCGTTCTTCACGCCGAGGTGGTCGAGGTGTGCGGTGATCAGGACCACGCCCGCCTTCGGATCCGTGCCGGGCAGAAAGCCTATGGCATTATAGGTAAAAGCTTTTTGCGTATCAGAGCGCTTCACACTTAACCGGGCACTGTCGCCCGATTTGAGAGATCTATAGGCAGACGCGTTGAGAAGAACGACGTCCGGACGTGGGCGCGACGGCGGGGTTTCACTGAGATGGGTGGGGGTTACGGGGCCGCCCCCAATGCCATCCCATAACTTGCTGGCTTCGGCGCCATCCGGGGCCAGCACAAGCTTTACGCCTTTAGAACGGGCCTCGCGCAGCCATTGTGTCAGGGGCGTCTTCCCATCAGAGGGGAGCACAATCACCGCACCCTTGGTCAGGGCCTCGGGCGTAGCCGGGAAGGTCAGTGGCCCCTCTACACTCTGACCGCTGGCAAACAGAAGGCGAAAATCACGCCCTTCCGCGAGGCTTTGAGGGCCAAGCTGGAGGCTGGCCTGCCCGTCCAGTTGGGGCGACACCACCTCCGCTGCCTGCACAAACCCCGATAGTGTGGGTGCGAACTGAAGGCCGAAGCTCTCATATTGGGCGGCAACATAGGCAGCCGCAATGGCTTCGTCGCGACTAGCGCTTTTTCGGCCCTGGAGAGCATCTGAAGCAAGAAAGGAAAGGTGGGCGCGAACCTGCTCGGGTCGTACTGTCTGGGCGTGCACGCCGAGTGCGGTAACAGAGAGGCAGAAAGCGGCGGCCAGAGCCGTCAGAGGTTTGGACATTGTAGACCCACAAAAAAAGACGGTGCGCAGAATGCACCGTCTCTTTGGTCTCGTAAAGCGCCGAGCCGTCAGGCTTGGGTGTTGATGGTCCCGCCGGAGGCGTTATCACCCCCGTTATAGGCGCCGTTTGCGGCGCTGGCGGCCTTGGCAGCGGTAACGACCATGGCCGGGCGGATGGTGCGGCCAAACAGTTCATAGCCAGCCTGCATGACCATCAGGACGCTCCCACCTTCGACCTCGGTGGAGGGCTGTTCCATCACAGCCTGATGGAAGTTGGGGTCGAACTTGTCGCCCTTGAGCGGTGCGATCTTCTTGACGCCGTTCTTTTCAAACGCCCCCGCCAGCTCTTTTTCCGTCATCTCGATGCCTGAGACGAAGTTCTTGAACGCCGGGTCTTCGATCTGGGCCGGAACGGCCTGAAGGGCGCGTTGCAGCACGTCGGCTACGCCTAAGAGGTCGCGCGAAAAACGCTGGATTGCGTAGGCGCGTGCATCATTCATTTCACGCTCAGCACGGCGTTTCACGTTTTCGGCCTCGGCAGCATAGCGCAGGGCCTGTTCCTTGAGTGCGGCGTTTTCGGCCTGAAGCTGTTCCAGCGCCGCGTTCAGCGTGTCGATAGCGTCATTGGCAAACGGGGCGTCTTGTTCAGTATGTTCTTCGCTCATTACTCTATAGACTCTGTGGGTTAGGACCGTTCCTGCTCCAGCAGGCGGCCGAGGATTTTTGCGGTGTAATCCACAAGTGGGATGATGCGCGCATAATTCAACCGGGCGGGCCCGATGACGCCGATGGCGCCGACAACCTTCTGGGCTTGGCCACCCAGCATGTAGGGCGCTGCAATAACAGCGGAGCCCGACAAAGAAAACAGTTTCGATTCCGATCCGATGAAAATTCTTACGCCTTGCGCCGAGCGGACGTTGTCGAGGAGGTTGATCAGCTCTTCCTTCTCTTCCAGATCTTCAAACAGGGCGCGTACACGCTCCAGATCTTCAAGGGCAGAGGCTTCCAGAAGATTGGCTTGCCCGCGGACGATCAGCGCCCTCTTGTCGCTCTCGCCACCGGCCCAGGCCGCCAGACCGCGTGAAATCAGACCGGTTGCCGCCTCATTGAGTTGCTGACGCTCGGCCTCAAGTTCGGCCCGCAGGTCGCGCCCGGCCTCAGTTAAGCTGCGACCGCGAAGCCTTGTGCTGAGATAGTTTGAGGCCTCTATCAGGTCGGAAGGCGTCACCCCAAGATCAAGCGCCATCAGGCGATTTTCGACACGTCCGTCTTCAAAAACCAGAACCGCCAGAGCCTGATCCGGTGCCAGTTTGACAAACTCAACATGGCGTACCCCGGACTCAAATGATGGCGTCATTACAACACCCGCGCCGCCTGCCAGGCCCGATAAAAGGTTAGACGCCTCGCGAAGCGCACTGTCGAAAGTCAGGCCTTTTGCCGTCAGTCGCCCCTCAATCTCGCGCTTGGCATCCTGCGCCACATCGCCCACTTCGAGAAGGCCGTCTACGAACAGGCGAAGCCCCTGATGCGTCGGCATCCGCCCGGCGGAAACATGAGGTGCGCTCAGAAGGCCAAGCTCAGCCAGATCAGACAAGGTGTTACGGATCGAGGCCGGTGACAGCGCTATTCCACCTTTTGACAGGGTGCGCGATCCCACTGGCTCACCGGTTTCAAGATAGGATTCGACGACATGACGAAAGACGTCGCGCGCCCTGGCATCAAGTTCGGTCAATGAGGCCGTGCCACTCATCAAAGTCGAGAGCGATGTTTTCATACGATAAGGATATAGAAGGCTTTGCCAGCTTGTGAAGAGGCTTCACACGTCCGGCAAGGTTTGCCGCCAAATTGCCACGATTACAAGGCTTCACTTGCTTATAAGGCACGGAGAAGTTGAGATGCGCAGGGCAGTGTTGACTGTGGCCGGAGTAATGATTTTGGCGATGACCGGGGCAGCGCAGTCCGAAGAGGCGGTGACCTTGACGAAACAGCCCGTATTCAAAGCCCGCAAGGATGCCCCAGCGACAGAAATCCCCAGCACCTACAAGCCTTCACAGAAGGTCAGAACCAGCGATTTCGAGCCGTTACGCGGCCCGTGGCGTGTAACCAAATCGCTCAAAGATAAGGGCAAAGAGCCCGTCGACGAGAACGGAAACACCTATGCCTGCGTTGATAAGGACTGCAAGGTGTCTCGCAAGGTTGATGAAAAGCGAGACTAAGCTTTGGGTAATGCCATCTGGTTAAATGTTTCCTTGCCAACTTGGTTTTTGTCGCTGCTGGCAAACCCTTTTGTTTTCTTCCCTTGGTCGATCATGGCCCCCTTGGGCGTTCTTGCTGGCTTTTCGGGAGTGCTTTTGGCGGTACGAAAACATGAAAAGCGTGCACTCTGGGCACTGCCGCCACTCATAGCCAGTCACCTTCTGGTGACGATCGCCGGACTGTTCCGCGGGCAGGTCAAGGAGGGAGTGGACGATGCTCTTCTGATCTTTTTGGCTGTTCAAATTCTTTATGCGATCGGGTTTATTGTCAAAGCGAACGGGGCTCGTCTGATTTCCGGCGCACTGTGCCTGTTTAATGTGGGATATGGGCTGATGGCGATGTTTATTGCCTCTATGGCTTTTCCGGATATCTGGATTTGAGCAAAAAAACTTTGAAATCGCTGTCGGGGCTGATAGGCAATGCGGCTTACTCTGGAGGTCCCCGCCATGTCGCAATTCGATGCCCTGAACGCCCTGAAGACCTTTCGTCCGTCCAACCGTCAGGCGGATCAGCTGCGCAAGGTGACACTGGAGACGGGTGTGACGCGCTACGCGGAAGGCTCATGTCTGATTACGGCTGGACACACCAAAGTGTTGGCCACGGCGTCGGTGGAACAGGGCGTGCCGCCTTTTCTGAAGGGTAAGGGGCAAGGTTGGGTGACAGCGGAATACGGCATGTTACCGCGTTCAACCCACACCCGCTCGCGCCGTGAAGCGGCCGCTGGCAAGCAGTCGGGCCGCACACAGGAAATTCAGCGTCTGATCGGCCGGTCCCTGCGCGCTGTCGTCGATCTCAAGGCACTGGGTGAGCGTCAGATTACCCTCGATTGCGATGTGATTCAGGCCGACGGCGGGACGCGCTGCGCCTCCATCACCGCGGCATGGGTGGCCCTGTCTCTCGCCTGCGACAAGCTCCTGGAACAGAAGCTAATTTCCACCAACCCGATTATTGATCAGGTCGCGGCGGTGTCGTGCGGCGTCTATGAAAATGTCCCGGTTCTGGACCTTGATTACGACGAAGATTCGACCGCGGAAACGGACTCGAATTTTGTGCTGACCGGATCAGGGCACATCGTTGAAATTCAGGCCACAGGTGAAAAGCGCGGCTTTTCACGCGACGAATTTAACACCCTGTTCGATTTGGCAACGCAAGGCGCAGCGGAACTATTTGCTCTGCAACGCGCAGCGGCAGGCAAGTAAGACTTATTCCTCGTCTTTGATGACCAGGAGCTCGCCGGGCGTGCAATTGAGCGCCCGGCATAGCGATTCTAAGGTGCGCAATCGCACCGCTACGGCCTTCTGATCTCGCAGCAATTCAAGATGCCGCACGGCAATCCCTGTCCGATCGGATAATTCGACAAGTGACAGCCGCCGCCTTGCCAGTTGCTCACTCAGGCAGATCGTCACGCTCATATAGTCAGATTGGCTTCGGCCCGTAGCCGCGCCCCTTCCTTAAACACTTCGGCCAGAACGAAAACGACCAGCACTGAAAACCACGCCGTCACCGCCCGCATGCCGTAGACTGGCTCCACCGGCATCCTCAATATGGCTTCAGCAAGGGCGCGCGAGGCGTAGGAATAAAGTTCAACGCCCGCCAGTCCGAAGCCGATCCAGCGCAGGCGTAGTGTATTGTCCGGGTGAAAGACGTCGCCCTCCGCGAGTGTCCGAAACACCTGCCGCGTCCAGCGCATGATCAGCAGATAACCGGACAAAGACAGGCCGAAGGCCAGCATCAATATCGCCTGTTGGGTTCCATTGATCTGCGCCACCATTTTCATGCGTGCCATAACTTCTGCCGCCAGTGTAGGCACCGACAACAGACACAGGGCCGCGATCCCCACCGCCACGATCATGGCAAAAAGGCCGTAATAGACGACATCGAGAGCCGTCTTGAGCAGGCTGGAAATCGAGCGGGGGCCCAGAAAACGCATGAAAGACCCTATACGGCGTAACTGTTATGATCTGTGCCACAAAAAAACGTCATCGCCAAATTACGGCTTTTTCATTGGGCGGCGCTTAGGCTAAACAGGGCGCAAACGGAGATCCTCATGTCGATTTCGCTTGTTGCCGGTCAGAAACTGATTGCCGCCACCCACAATCCGGGAAAGGCGCGCGAAATCGACAGTCTGCTCAATGGCCAGTTTGAGATTGTCACGGCGGGCAGCCTCGGCCTGCCGGAGCCCGAAGAGACCGAAAACAGCTTTGTCGGAAACGCGATCCTCAAGGCGCGCCATGCGGCCATGGCAGCAGGCCTGCCGGCTCTGGCTGACGATTCGGGCTTAAGTATCGCTGCGCTGAACGGCGATCCGGGCATTTACAGTGCGCGCTGGGCCGGGCCGCAAAAAGATTTTCCCCGCGCCATGGAAATCATCCGGCACAAGATGATCCAGGCCGAGGTTCACAATCCCGAAACCTATTCCACGCGCGCTTGGTTTACCTCGGCTCTGGCCGTCGCCTGGCCCGAAGGCCATGCGGTCGTTTTCGAAGGCGTGGTACATGGCGATGTCGTCGCACCGCGTGGTGACAAGGGGTTTGGCTATGACCCTATTTTTCAGCCCGATGGGTATGAGGTCACCTATGCGGAGATGGACGAAGTGCTAAAGGACAGCCTCAGCCATCGCCATCTGGCCTTTGAACAGTTGAAGGCATGGCTGTTCTGAACCCTGCCCCGGTAGCTCTTTATATCCACTGGCCCTACTGTTCGCGCATCTGTCCCTACTGCGATTTTAATGTGACGCGCGATCGCGGTCAGACGGACACGCAGCAATCCCTTTATGAGGCCATTGTTGCCGATCTGAGGACGCAGGCCCAATGGCTGGGTCCGCGGCGTCTGGCCTCAGTGTTTTTTGGCGGCGGAACGCCGTCGCTAATGAAGCCCGACTGGGTAGCGGCTCTGATCGCTGAGGCCAAATCCCTGTTTCCGGTTGAAACAGATATTGAAATTACGCTGGAGGCTAATCCGACCGATGCCGAGGTCGCGCGCTACCGCGCCTTTCGGGCGGCCGGTATCAACCGCCTGTCCATTGGTATCCAGTCGCTAGATGATGCCGCACTGCGCTTTCTCGGGCGCAACCATTCAGCCCGCGAAGCGCTTGCGGGACTTGAGACGGCACTGTCAGCCTTTGAGCGAGTGTCTTTGGATCTTATCTATGCCCTGCCCGATCAGGGCCTTTCAAACTGGGAAGAGGAGCTTCGCCGGGCCGCACGCCTGGGCGTCGAACATATTTCGCCCTACCAGCTCACCATTGAATCCGACACCGCTTTCGGGCGTGCCGCGCGGCGGGGGCAGTTGCGCATTCCCGACCCCGACAGGGGAGAGGCCTTTTACGAGCGAACCCAGACGGTCTTGAGTGAACTGGGCTTTGAGGCCTATGAGGTCTCCAACCACGCGCGTGGCTTGGCGGCGCGTTCGCAGCACAATATCAACGTCTGGGAGGGGATAGACTATATCGGGGTAGGCCCCGGTGCCCATGGTCGCCTGACCTTTGATAATTCACGCCACGCGACCGTGGCTGAGCCTGAACTCAAAACCTATATCGCTCGCGTGCGCCAGGGCGGGCACAGCGTGAGCCCTGAACCCTTGCCACCGGCAGAGGCCAGCGAGGAGGCGCTGATGCTGGGTTTGCGTCTGATCGACGGCGTGAGGCTTGAGCGCATAAGCGGACTGCCCCTGTCCAAACGGGATCTCCTGATTGCTGACGGTTTTCTTGACCTGACACCGGACCGCTTACGCGCCACCCCAAAAGGACGTGTGGTGCTCGACCGTCTGCTTCTCGAACTTCTGTCATAATTTTTGCCGTTTTGGCGCTTAGATAAGGGGTGAAAAGGGGGCCTTTCATGCACAAATGGCGCAGAATTCTGATCATAATGACCGTTCTGGTTGGTGTTGTTGGCGGACTTGTCTGTTGGGATGTCTATCGGGCGCAGGCCGTGGCTATTGACACACTGACCTATGCCAGCGCCGGCAAGACGGCTCGAGTGCAGGCTCTGATTGACGGCACGTCCATCACAAATCGT
Source organism: Asticcacaulis sp. DW145 (assembly GCF_037101385.1). Classification (NCBI taxonomy): domain Bacteria; kingdom Pseudomonadati; phylum Pseudomonadota; class Alphaproteobacteria; order Caulobacterales; family Caulobacteraceae; genus Asticcacaulis; species Asticcacaulis sp. DW145. The sequence continues at coordinate 182,769 of NZ_AP029024.1, forward strand.
CTCTATAATGACATCGCTCCCTATGAGGTCATACCGGTAGCGACACCTTCGCCTTCGAAAGAAAAGGAAGGCTTCCTGCAACGCATGTGGGATAAAGGGGCCTCTCTGTTCGGGGGCCGCTCCAAATCCACGCCCGAGCCCGAAGCGCAGAAGACCATCGACTTGCATCTGTGCGCCCAGACAGCAGGCGAGGCTCAGGGTTTTGTCACCCTGCTTAAACATCTCAAACCCCAACCGGCCCGGCTCAACTGGAAGCCGGATCCGCGTATTCGTTACGGCAGCTTCGCTGCGCGCCAGTACCGCATCAGCGGTGACGACTATCTGATCGTGTCGCGCAACGGTCTCGACTGGAAGGTGACGGGTGTTGAACTCAGCCAGTCGCGTCGCAAGGAGCTCGCCCGCACCTGCGCCGGCATTATTTAAGCTTCCCAAACGGCGGCCCATGCGCCAGATAGGGGCATGAGCGATTTCTTTGCCCCGCCGCCCCGCCCTGTCGAAGGGGGGCTCTATATCATTGCGACGCCGATCGGCAATTTGCGCGACATCACATTGCGTGCACTGGACGTTTTGCGCGCGGCCGACGTGGTGTTATGCGAGGACACGCGGGTGACCGGCAAGCTATTGTCGGCCTATGACCTCAAAAAGAAGCTCATACGCTACGACGATCATTCAGGCCCCCAGGTTATCCCTGAAATTCTGACCCGCCTGCACGCCGGAGAGGTTGTGGCGCAAGTGTCGGATGCGGGCACACCACTCGTCTCAGACCCTGGCTTTCGACTCGTCAATATGGCGCTCGCGGCGGGGGCTCGCGTCCACCCCATTCCGGGCCCGTCGGCCGTGATGGCCGCCCTTTGCCTCGCGGGATTGCCAACCGATCGCTTTATGTTTGCGGGGTTCCTTCCGAACAAGTCATCTGCCAGAAAGACCTTTCTGTCTGATTTCAAAACACTTCAATCTACAGTGATTTTCTTTGAAACGGGTCCCCGTCTTCACGAGTCCCTGTCAGATATGTGCGCGGTTCTCGGGGACCGGCCGGCGGCGGTTTGCCGTGAGCTGACCAAGCTTTATGAGACCTGTGTGCGAGGTACGCTTAGCGAACTCATTGCGTGTCGCGAACTTCACGAGCCGAAGGGCGAAATTGTCGTGTTGGTCGGTCCAGGGCAGCCGGAAGTTGCCTCCGAAGACGATCTGGATGCCGCCATCATTGATGCCTTGAAAACCTTGCCGCCTTCCGAGGCGGCGGCCTTGCTGGCGCAAAAATACGATTTGCCCCGTAAGGTTATATATAAGCGGGCCCTCGATCTAAAACGATAGCGAGAACCTGTTTATTCTGAGGGCACCGAGGCTGGGATGAGGGGAATATCGGTGCATCCCCTTGTGCTCGGCGTCAGGCGCTATACATAGAGGCCAGGAAACGAGAGATCGACTGATGAGCCTGCGCGTCGCTGTCCAGATGGACCCCATCGAAAATATCAATATCGCCGGGGACACGACCTTCCTCCTGATGATGGCGGCTCAGGCCCGCGGCTTTGAGCTTTGGGTTTATGAACCTCAGCACCTTTCGCTTGAAGATGGAGAAATTTTTGCCCGAGCCCGCAAGGTCACGTTAAAGCCGGTGAAGGGTGACCATGTCACAGCGGGGGCACCCCAAAAACTTAACCTGGCAAGCGATGTCGATGTGGTGCTGATGCGTCAGGATCCGCCATTTGATGTGGCCTACATCACGGCGACCTACCTTTTGGAGATGATCCACCCTAAGACCTTGGTCGTCAATGATCCGCGCAGCGTACGCGATTGCCCTGAAAAGCTGTTCGCCCAGCATTTCAAAGGGCTACAGCCACCGACCCTAATCAGCGCTGACCCTGAGGCGTTGCGCGATTTTCATCATCGCCACGGCGATGTGATACTCAAACCTCTGCATGGAGCGGCGGGCGGCGGCATCATAAAGCTGAAGGCGGAAGACCGAAACCTTGACGCTCTGATCGAACTGCATGCCGCGATTGGTCGGGAGCCTCTGGTTTTGCAAAAGTTTATCCCCGCCGTTTCGGCTGGCGATAAGCGCATTATTCTCGTCGATGGCGATGTAGTCGGTGCAATAAACCGGGTCCCGCAAAAAGATGCTGTGCGCTCCAATCTGCGCGTGGGTGGAACGGCTGCACCAACCGGCCTGACGGAGCGGGATCTTGAAATTTGCGCGGCGGTAGGACCAAGCCTGCGCGAGCGCGGCCTTATGTTCGTAGGGTTAGACGTCATTGGCGACTACTTGACGGAGATCAATGTGACGTCCCCGACGGGGGCTGTGCAACTTAAGGCGTTCGACGGCATTGATGCGGGCGACGCCTTGTGGAACGCGGTAGAACTTAAGCTGTCCACAGCCAAGGCATAGAATATAAAAGAAAATATCCTGCGTTTTTTCGAAACGGAAAGCCAGATATTGCAGTTATATGAATCTGTGCCGTTTTGTTTTATGTTTGTTCCTCATATGTCCGCATTCCTTCCGTGGGGTGTGGATAAGATTCGTGTAAGGAGAGCGCTTTGTAGTCTTCTGATCGGCGGGTATTAGTTTCTGGCCGTGGTAGCGCCCTGCAAAGCGAGCCGTAATCCACCCTATCGGGCGGGCATGTACGGGGATTTCCTCGAGCAATTTCTGCGATGGGGTTTGCGGCGCGTTCGATTACTCGTCCTGATGTCTGCCAGCCGCCAATCCGTCCTGTCCCAGTCCGAACGCTTAAAGGCGAGAGAGCCTGAGTCTGCGCCCTTGTCGTCGGATCAGATCAATAACGAAACCCCGTCGTGGCGGAACCTTGCGCGCTTTTGACAGCACAAAATGCCCGCCGCTTGAGCGGGCGTTAAGACTTTTCTGCTAAAGTGCGCCCGACTTCAAAATGAGGTTACGGAGACCGACGAAGCGCTATGCCCAAACGCCAGACCTCCCGCGCGACTGATCAGACTGACAACCGTCTGATGACAGAGTCAGAAGCCCGCGAGGCGGCCATAAAGCTGAAGGCCCGCGAGGATTTCTTCAAGCTGATGAGCCATGAAATCCGAACGCCCCTGAATGGCGTCCTCGGTATGTTGTCGCTCCTCAACCGTACGGGACTGACGGCCGAACAGCAGTCCTATCTTCAGACAGCGCGGGAGTCAGGGGAACATCTTCTGACCCTCGTCAATGACCTCCTCGACTACGCCCGTATCGAAGCCGGGCATATTCATCTTGAGAGCCATTCCGTCGAGCTTGAGCCTCTGTTGCAAAGCGTGGCGGAGCTTCTGTCACCGCGCGCTCATTCCGGCGGTATCGAAATCGCCTGGAGCCTCGATCCGAGGCTTGAAGCCATTGAAATCGATGAAGGACGTCTTCGCCAGATTTTGTTCAACCTGGCAGGCAACGCGCTTAAATTCACTGTCAGCGGCGGCGTGCTGATAGATGTTACCCTGACCGAAGCCGGTGCGGTGCGTTTTGGTGTGCGCGATACAGGCGCGGGCATTCCTGAAGAAGCGCGCGTGCGTATCTTTGAGGCCTTTGGACAGGTCGATCCCTCCCACGCCGGCGCGCAATATGGGGGGGCGGGTCTTGGCCTCGTCGTCGTCAAAAAGCTTATCGAGGCGATGAATGCGACGCTTGACCTTCAGTCGGAGCCTGGCAAGGGATCCCTTTTTACCGCCACCTTCCCTGTGCAGTCCACCCTGCGGCCCGCACCGGAACCCAGGTCTTCGCCCGATGTTATCTGCGTCACCTCGAACCCGGTCCTGACTGAGGCGGCGCGCTCACATCTGAAGAGCTTTGGCCTGGATCCTCGCGTGTTGAGCCAGCTAAAAGGTGTAGGCCGTCGTTCGCGCGCCGTGGTGCTGGCCGATCGGCGTCTTCTGGGGACACCGGTGCCCGCGCCGAACAACCGTAGCCTGATCCTGCTGGCCCCCGAAGAACGCGACGAGATCCCGGATTGGCGGGACAAAGGCTGGGCGGGGTACCTGATCAAGCCTCTGCGTCGCAGCTCGCTGCGCGAGCGCATTGAAACGCTGTCCCTCAAGCCCCTGCCCAATGAAGACCCGGCGCTAACGACCGAAGATGACCGGATCGCCCCGGTGGTTGCCCCGGGCGCGCACGTGCTGCTGGTGGAGGATAATCCGGTCAATGCGCTTCTGGCGCAGATCCTTCTGCAACGCGAAGGCTGTCGCGTCGAGCGCGCCGCCTCGGGCGAAGACGCGCTGCGCCTGATGGAGGCTCAGCCCCCTTATGACATCGTCTTTATGGATCTGGGCTTGCCGGGTCTGGACGGCATCGGCACGACAAAGGCCCTACGAGCCAAAGGCGTAAACGTCCCCATCATCGCCCTGACCGCCAATGCCTACGAAGAAGACCGTCGGGCCTGTCTGGCGGCGGGCATGGACGACTTCCTGACCAAGCCCATTGAGCTGCCAGCCCTGCGCCATCGGCTGTCGCAATGGTGCGGTCGCGCCAACGCCGCCTGACAGGCCTCCCTGCAGAGGAGCGGTTTGCGCGCTTGCCAAATCAAGCACTTCGCCCGATGATCCCCGCTTAGAGCATTCGTCGGCCCAGTTGCGCCGATTTGAGGCCTGTATTATGACCGGGGATATGCATGACCACGACGCCGTCCGCCCAGCCTGAGACCAAGACCCTCTGGCGGGCCGTGAAGCCCTTCTTCACGCGCAAGACGCTGGCCATGATTTTTCTGGGGTTCTCGGCAGGCCTGACCCTCAGTCTGATTTTTGATACCCTGTCGATCTGGCTGCGCGACGAAGGTCTGTCGCTTGAGGTCATCGCCTTCTTTTCGCTGGCGACCTTTGCCTACAGCCTGAAATTCATGTGGGCCCCGCTGGTCGATCGGGTCCGTATCCCCGGTCTCACGGCGCTTCTGGGCCACAGGCGGAGCTGGATGCTGATCATGCAGGGGGCGATACTGCTAGGCCTGTGGACCATATCCGGGCTTAATCCGCAGGATCATCTGATGCTGATGGCGCTTATCGCTGTGTTGTTGGGATTTTTGGGGGCAACGCAGGATATTGTCATCGACGCGTGGCGGATTGAAAGCGCGGGCTCTGGTGGGCAGGCGGTATTGACGACGGCCTATACCTGGGGCGCGCGGGTTTCGACCTTTGTGGCCGGTATCCTGCCGCTGATCATTGCCGAACATTATGGTTGGCGGCCGGCCTATGCCCTGATGGCGGCCATGATGCTGATTGGCATCACTGGAACCCTGCTGGCGCGTGAAGGTGAACACATTATCCGGCCTATTCACTACGGAGATTTGCCACCGCATCCGGTCACTGAGGCGCTCGAATGGGGCGGGCGCGTGCTGCTCATGCTGCTGGCGGCCTCGCTGATGGGGTCGGGGCTGACCGGTAATATCAGCCTGTTTCAGTATCTCTTTCCAACCGCAGACGCCTATGAGGCGGCCAAAGCCGTGTGGACCAGCCGCGAAACCGGTATCTTTCTGCAATTTCCGGCGGTGCTGATCGGGCTGGGCCTGCTGTTTGCCGCTTGCCTGCCCCTGCCGCGCACGCCCACTCGTCCGGGGGCCTATCTGCGCCAGACCTTTGTTGAACCGATGGCTGACTTTCTGGTGCGTTATGAAAACCTCGCCTGGCTGATTCTGGCGGGTATCTGCGTCTATCGTCTGTCGGACTTCTTGCTCAATATCAACGGTGCCTTTTACCGTGATCTGGGTTTTGACCTCTCGGTGATCGGTGAGGTTCGCAAGATTTTCGGCGTCATCATGACCATTATCGGGGTGACGGCCGGGGGGCTTTCCATGACCCGACTGGGCATGAAAAAGAGCCTGATCGTGGGGGCCTTTGCCTGCGCGGCGTCCAACTTCGCCTATGCCTGGCTGGCGACGCAGGGCAACAGCATCCCGGCCTTTTCCATCGCTCTGGCCATCGACAATATCTCCGGTGGCTATGCCGGGGTGGTGCTCGTCGCCTATATGTCGTCCCTGATTTCCGAGCGCTTTGCCGCCCCGCAGTACGCGCTTCTATCCTCGCTTTACGCGCTTCCGGGTAAGCTACTGGCGTCACAGTCGGGGCGCATCGTTGAGGGCGCAGCGCGTGGCGCTGATCAGGGCAATGTCGCGACACCCTTTATGGGCTATCTGCATAATCTGCCCGCCATCAGCTTTGCCAAACCGGCAGAGGCTCTGGGTGTCAGCCGTGAGGCTCTGGGTGCGGGTTACATGCTGTTCTTCACCTATACGGCGCTGGTGGGACTGATTGCCGTCGTGCTGGCGATCTGGCTGATCCGCGTGGGGGCCGTAAAAGAACAGGGCGAAGCCTGACGGCTCCGCCCTGACACGTCTCAGCGAGAGACTTTTACTTAGCTGTTGATATTGGCCCGGATATCATAGGCCGCGAAGGTGGCCATAGTCAGGATTTTAGTGACCGAGTCCGACAACTGACAGATCTGCACGGGCTTAGAGAGGCCGAGCAATAGCGGACCTACGACGGTTGCACCGCCCAGTGCCTGCACCAGCTTCGTCGAAATCGACGCCGAGTGAATGGCCGGCATTACAAGAATATTGGCGGGCGCGGTCAGCCGCTGGAACGGGTAGTTGGCCCAAAGGGTCGGGTCTAGCGCCACGTCGGGCGGCATTTCGCCTTCGAACTCGAAATCAACGCCGCGCTGCTCCAGAAGCTCAACGGCCTTGGCCACGCGATCTGACCGCTCACCGGCAGGATTGCCGAAAGTCGAATAGGACATGAAGGCAACACGCGGCGTATGGCCCATCCCTCGCACCGCCATGGCGGCTTCCACAGCGATTTCGACCAGTTCTTCGGGGTCAGGCAGTTCGGCCACAGTGGTATCGGCGATGAAGACGGTCTTGCCGCGCGCCAGTACGATGGACATACCCATCACGCGCCCGCCAGGCGCCGGATCGACGACACGCAGAACCTCCTCAAAGGCCTGGTCGAAGGAGCGGGTGACGCCCGTCACCATGCCGTCCGCATGGCCAGACAGCACCATGGCGGCCGCAAATGAATTGCGGTCCTGATTGATCAGGCGGTCGACGTCGCGCTTGAGGAAGCCCTTGCGCTGCAAACGACTGTACAGAAGCTGCGAATAGGCTGCATTGCGGTGGCTTAAGCGCGCATTGACGATTTCGATATCTTCTTCCGCCGGGTCGAGACCTGCCACGCGCATGTTGGCTGTGACCAGGTTTTCGCGGCCGCAAAGGATGGGGGTACCCAGACCCTGAGCCTTGAAAGCGTGAGCGGCGCGGATGACCGAAATGTCTTCGCCTTCAGCAAAGACGATCCGCTTCGAAGGACGCGACCGGACGGTGGCAGTGATGTTCTGCAGGAAGCCCGCTGAGGGATCGAGGCGTTTTTCCAGCGTCTTGCGGTAGGCGTCCATATCCTCAATCGGCCTGCGCGCCACGCCGGTATCCATGGCAGCCTGCGCCACGAAAGGCGGGATGTACCAGATCAGGCGCGGGTCGAACGGTGTCGGGATGATATAGTCCTTGCCGAACTTCAGATGGCGACCCTGATAGGCGGCGGCCACTTCGTCGGGTACGTCTTCTCGGGCCAGTTGCGCCAGCGCCTTAGCCGCGGCCAGCTTCATTTCATGATTAACGCGCCGGGCGCGCACGTCGAGCGCGCCCCGGAAAATGTAGGGGAAGCCCAGAACGTTGTTGACCTGATTCGGATAGTCCGAACGGCCCGTGGCGACGATCGCATCGTCGCGAACCTTAGCCACATCTTCCGGCGTGATCTCCGGATCGGGATTGGCCATGGCGAAAATGATAGGCTGCGGGGCCATCGAGGCCACCATTTCCGGCGTGATGACGCCCTTGGCCGACAGACCCAGCACCACATCAGCCCCGACCATCGCTTCAGCCAGAGTCCGTTTGTCCGTATCGGTGGCGTGGACCGACTTCCACTGGTCCATCTCGATCGTGCGACCTTTATAAACCACGCCATGGATATCGACGACCGTGGTGTTTTCCGGCTTCACGCCCATCGCCTTGATCAGACCGATGGAGGACAGGCCCGCCGCGCCCGCGCCGCATAGCACGACCTTGGTGTCTTCGATCCTTCGACCCGTGATTTCCAGCGCATTAATCAGGCCGGCAGCGGCGATGATGGCTGTGCCATGCTGATCATCGTGGAACACCGGGATGTCGGCGAGGTCCTGAAGCGCAGACTCTATGATGAAGCATTCCGGTGACTTGATGTCTTCGAGATTGATGCCGCCGAAAGACGCGGTGATGTTCTTTACCACCGTGATGAATTCGTCCGGGTCTTGAGTAGCCACTTCGATATCGAACGAGTCGATATCGGCAAAGCGTTTGAACAAGACGGCCTTGCCTTCCATCACGGGCTTGGACGCCAGAGCGCCCAGATTGCCGAGACCCAGAATGGCTGTGCCGTTGGAAATGACCGCGACCGTATTGCCCTTTGAAGTGTAATCATATGCGGCATCCGGATTTTCAGCAATCTTGCGCACCGGGACGGCGACGCCTGGCGAATAGGCCAGCGCCAGATCGCGCTGCGTCGCCATAGGCTTGGTCGGCTGAAGTCCGATCTTCCCGGGGGAGGGATACTGGTGGAAATTAAGGGCTTCTTCGTCGCTGACCTTGGTCTTGTCGATGGGCATTCCGGCGTTCCGTCTCGCGGTTTATTTGTCTGACAATTATAGGTTTACCTAGGGTGTTAGTATGGCAGTATAGACCCGGGATAAACACCCTATTCCCCTCAAAACCGTCAAAAAAGGTTTTATTTCATTTCAATATTTGAAACGGAGGGCGGAATTCCGCACATAAGCCACGCCGGCGGGTGGGGTCGGCTGTGGAAATCCCCGCGACGATGCATTTCGCGCTGGTGAGCCTGGTTAACACTGATTAACTTACGCCCATGAACGCGATCCCCCCTTCCGAAAAAGACCTTAAAGCCCAACTCGATGGGGCCACGCCTGTGATGGCCCAGTATCTGGAGGTGAAAGCCGCTAATCCGGGTTCGCTTCTGTTCTTTCGCATGGGCGATTTCTACGAACTGTTTTTTGAGGATGCCGAGCAGGCGGCCGGCGCCTTGTCCCTGGCATTGACCAAGCGTGGCAAGCATCAGGGCGAGGACATTCCAATGGCCGGAGTGCCCGCCCATGCTGCGGAAGCCTATATCGCCAAGCTGATCCGAATGGGGTTTCGTGTCGCCATTTGCGACCAACTCGAAGACCCGTCCGAAGCCAAAAAGCGCGGCTACAAGGCGGTGGTTAAGCGGGGCATTACGCGCATCGTCACGCCGGGCACCTTGACTGAGGACAGTCTGCTCGAAGAACGCGGGGCCAATCGTCTGGTGGCGCTCTCGCAAAGGGCGGGGGTGATGGCGTTGGCCTCTCTGGAGCTGTCCACGGGAGAGGTGGAGTGTCTGGAACTGACGCCGGAGACGCTGGGCACGCATCTGTCGGCATTGCGGCCTTCAGAAAGCCTCGTGTCCGACCGCCTGCTTCAGGATGAACACCTCTATGCTTTGCTGAAATATTGCGGCGGTGCGATCCAGCCGCAACCGGCGTCTTTGTCGGATCCCTCGGCGGGCGAGGCGCGGTTGAAGAGGCTCTATGGGGTCGAAACGCTCGACGGGTTCGGAGCGTTCAGCCCGTCTGAACTGTCGGCACTTGGTATGCTCGCGGCCTATATCGACCTGACGCAGGCGGGTAAGGCCCCGGTGCTTAAAGCGCCAAAAAAGGTCGCTTCCCTGGCCTATCTGGCCATCGACCCGTCCACGCGTCTCAGCCTGGAGATCGAACGCACGCAAAAGGGCAGCCGTGAAGGCTCGCTGATGTCGGCCATCGATCGCACAATTACCTCCGGCGGTTCGCGCCTTTTGGCGGCACGTTTGTCGCGACCGCTTAACGCCCCTTTAGAGATCAATCAAAGACTCGATGCGGTGCAATGGTTCCTCGCCCAGCGGCCTCTGCGTCAGGAGGTGCGTCAAAGATTGCGGGGCATGAGCGACATGGCGCGCGCTCTGTCACGCCTCGGTCTGGGGCGGGGTGGGCCCCGCGATCTCAAGGTCGTCCGCGACTGCCTCGATCTGGCCAGAGATATGGTCGCCTTGTTGCAGCCCACTGATCCGGAAAGCCGGCTCGATCCCGACTGGCCCGCTGAAATCCACGCCCATGTTGAGGCTCTGACGGCTGGCGAGACCGTCCTCGATCTGTTGTTCAAGCTCGAAAAGGCCTTGGTCGACGAGCCGCCCCTGTCCACGCGCGATGGTGGTTTTATCAAGCCAGGCTACAATAGCCATCTTCAGGACGCCATCACCCTACGTAACGACTCGCGCCAGATTATTCTGCGCATGGAGGCCGATCTCCAGCAGGAAACCGGCCTGCCGCTGAAGATCAAATACAATGCGGTTCTGGGCTACTTTATCGAACTTACGGCCAAACAGGCCGAAGCCTTAAGTGACGCGCATCGCCAGCGTTTTATCCATCGCCAGACGCTTGCCAATCAGATGCGATTTTCGACGCCTGAGCTGATCGACCTTGATGCGCGCATCGCCCGCGCCGGTTCCGACGCGCTCAACCTCGAGCTGGCCATCTTCGAAGATCTGCGTGAAGAGGTGCGCAGCAATGCGCATCCCTTGCAGGACATGTTCGATGCCTTCTGTGCGCTGGACGTCGCTGCCGCCGCTGCCGAATGGGCCGAAGACCTTGAAGCCACCCGACCTGTTGTCGACGACAGCCTCATCTTCGATGCCAAAGGTGCACGTCACCCCGTGGTTGTCGCAGCGCTTCGGGCTGAAGGCAAACCCTTCACACCCAATGATTGCTGTCTCGATGCGTCAGGACAGACCGGCCCGCGCCTTGATCTTGTGACCGGGCCCAACATGGCGGGTAAATCGACGTTCCTGCGCCAGAACGCATTGCTGGTGATCATGGCGCAGGCTGGCCTGTTCGTTCCGGCAACATCTTTCCGGCTGGGCGTGGTTGATCGTCTCTTTTCGCGTGTCGGGGCCGGTGACGATCTGGCGCAGGGGCGATCTACCTTTATGATGGAGATGGTTGAAACCGCTGCCATCCTCACCCAGGCGACCCATCGCTCGTTCGTTATTCTGGACGAGATCGGGCGTGGCACCGCAACCTTCGACGGTCTGGCCATCGCCTGGGCCTGCGCTGAAAACCTGCACGAGGTGGTCAAGGCGCGTGCCCTGTTTGCCACCCACTATCATGAGCTGGCGCAGCTTGAATCCTTACTTGCCCATACCCACAATATCTCTATGACGGCGCGAGAGTGGAACGGCGAACTGATCTTTCTGCATGAGGCCAGGCGTGGCGCAGCTGATCGGTCTTACGGCGTTCAGGTCGCGCGCCTGGCCGGGATGCCGCCGGTGGTCGTGGCGCGAGCCAAAGACATTCTGGAGAGGCTTGAAACCGACAAAGCCCATCAGCTCAAACTGGACGACCTGCCCCTCTTTGCCACCGTCCAGGCGCAGGTTTCGGTTGCGACGTCGCAAAAACCCGCGGAAACCGAGCTGGAAAAGGCGCTTAAGGGGATCAATCCGGACGACCTCAGTCCCCGCGAGGCCCTGGAAGTTATCTATCGTTTAAGGGGACTGGTGTAAGCTTGGGAGAGTTAAATGCTGCCTGCAGGTGAACCCGCCCTTATGCTGACCAAGACCAGTCCCGCCCTGCTGAGCCACAGCATTGACGGCGCCTTGTTGCGCCGCAAACTGACTGAGGCCTATGAGAACTCAAGCGGCGATGTCGCCGATCTCAGACGCAAGGCCGTTGCGATTCTCAAGCGGGAATGGGACCAGTCGCGCGAAAGTCTCCTGATGCATATTGAAACGCATCGCGGGGGGCTTTCAACGGCGCGCGAATTGTCGAAACTGGCCGACGAGATCATAACCGCTCTGTGGGATTTTACACTGACCCACGTTTATCGCGCGCGCAACCCGACCGAGGGCGAGCGGCTGGCATTGGTGGCGGTGGGCGGCTACGGGCGAGGCGAACTGGCCCCCTTTTCCGATCTTGACCTTTTGTTTTTACGTGCGTGGAAAGAAACGCCGCATTCGGAAAGCGTCATCGAATTTATCCTTTATTCGTTGTGGGATCTGGGCCTGAAGGTCGGTCATGCGTCGCGCACGGTCGATGAAAGCCTCAAGATGGCGCGCGAAGACCACACGGTCATGACCGCACTTCTTGAATACCGGCCTCTGTCTGGCGATCCCGGGCTCGTGCAGTCGCTCAAGGAAAAGCTGGCGGCTGACGTGATGCGTCATGGCGCGTCCGATTTCGTCGCTGCCAAGCTGGAAGAGCGCGATTTCCGCCACGCCAAGGCCGGGACGACGCGTTATGTGGTCGAACCGAATCTCAAAGAAGGTAAGGGGGGCTTACGCGACCTTCACACCTTGTTCTGGATTGCCAAATATCTGGCCGGGGCGATCCAGGCACCGGTCCTGCGTGAAAGCCAGAGGGCGCCGGCGGCGGGGGGGTGGGGCGTTCTTGACCCGCTGCTGACTGAAAAGGAACGCATGGCCTTCGTGCAGGCCTTCGACTTTCTGTGGAAGGTCCGCATTCTGACCCACATGACGGCGGGTCGCGCCGAAGAGCGGCTGAGCTTCGATCTTCAGCCGGAAATCGCCCGCCGAATGGGCTATATTGAGGCCGATGGCGAACCGGCCGTCGAACGATTCATGCGCCGCTATTTTCTTGTGGCCAAGGAGGTGGGGGCTTTGACCCGCATCTTCTGCACCAAGCTCGAGGCGCAACAGACCAAACCGCTGCAGCGCCTGACACATTTCTTGCAGTCAGGGCTTCTGTCCCTGACCAAGCCTGACCATCCCGGCCTCATTATCGACGCGGGAAGACTGAGCGTGCAGAGCCCGGACGTGTTCAAAAAGGCTCCCATTGCCATGTTCAAGCTGTTCCGCATGGCAGATCGGCTGGAGATGGACCTGCATCCGGACGCCTTCACAGCGGTGGCGCGCAATCTGAAACTGGTTAATGCGGCCCTGCGCCGTGACAAGGCCGTGGCAGAGGTCTTCCTCGACATACTCGTACGCGGCAAAAATCCTTATCGCACCCTGTCGCTGATGACCGAGACCGGTCTCCTCGGGCGCTATATACCCGAGTTCGGGCACATCGTGGCCCAGACCCAGTTCAACATGTACCACACCTATACGGTTGATGAGCATACGCTGCGCGCCATTGGCATTATTCGCGATATCGAACTTGGGCAGCATAAGGACGACCATCCGCTGGCGACCTCGCTCATTCCCAATCTGGCCAACAAGGAAACCCTTTACCTAGCTATGCTGCTGCATGATGTCGGCAAGGGCGGTGATCTGGGGCAGGAAATAGAGGGCGAAATCGCTGCGCGGCGCGCCTGTGGGCGACTGGGCCTCGAAAAGTGGCAGATCGATCAGGTCGCGTGGCTGGTGCGTCATCACCTCGTCCTGTCTGACTATGCCCAAAAGCGCGACGTTTCTGACCCCGAAACCGTGGCCTCCTTTGCGCGCATCGTTGAAACACCCGAGCGCCTGCGGCAACTTCTGATCCTCACCGTGGCCGATATCCGCGCCGTGGGACCGGGCGTGTGGAATGGCTGGAAGGGCCAGCTGATGCGCGAGCTTCAGGCCGCCACCGAAGCGGCTTTCCGCGGAGGCCGTGGCACCGAAGGTGACGCCGTTACCCAGGTGCGCGAAGAGATCCAAGCGCGCGCCGCCGCCCTTCGCGAGTCGTTGAGCGCCGGGGATGCAAAGATGCACGGTTGGCTTGATACGATGGAAGAGTCCTACCTCTTTGCCTTTTCCGCTGAGGAAATCCTTCATCATGCCCGTCAGGTCTGGAATGGACCCGAAGGCCGCGCCTCTGCGCAGGCCTATATTGATCAAGCGCGCAACGCCGCCCGCTTTTGTATAACGGGCAAGGACCGTCCGGGCCTGTTTGCCGATCTGGCGCGCTGTTTCACCAATATGGGCGCTAACGTTGTGGGGGCTCAGGTCTTTACCTCAACCACCGGTCAGGCGCTCGACATCTTCTATGTGCAGGACGCGCAGGGTAAGCCCTTTGGCCACGATGATCCGGGCCGTCTGCGTCAGATGGAACAGGCTTTGGAAAAGGCGGTTGGCGGCGAAGTGGCCGCGCCTCTGATCCATAAGGCCATCAATGCGCATCGCGCCGCCGCCTTCGCCATCGCGCCGACCGTTGTCTTCGACGATGAATCCAACCCGCAGATGACCATTATCGAGGTATCAGGCCGCGACCGTCCCGGCCTTCTGGCTGATGTGGCTAGCGTGCTGGCCCGCGCACATCTGGATACGGCCTCCGCCCACATCGACTGCTACGGCGAACGCGCAGTCGATGCCTTTTACGTCGTCGATCACTTTACGCGCAAACAACTGACGAAGGCCCAGCGCGAAAAAGTTCACCGCGCCCTGACGGATGTGCTCGATCCGCCGTCGGCACCCACGCGTGCGGCCCCGACGCGGGCACGGGCGTCTGTGGCACGGTAACAGGTGTGCGCGTACAAGACTTAACCTCTTATTGAGGGCCTTGGCTGACAATAGGGGGCGAAGCGTACGGGAGTGCCGCCCATGTGGTCAGCGTTTGGTGGAAAAAAGTCTCATAAGACCGATGGCCTGAGTCAGGACCTCTTGACCGCGATTGAACTTAGTCAAAGTCTTATCGAGTTCGACCTTGAGGGGCGCGTACTTTCAGCCAACGCCAACTTTCTCAATCTGATGGGTTATTCGGCCTCTGAGCTAGTGGGTAAGCATCACTCGGCCTTTGTCGATCCGGCTGAGGTTGAAAAGCCGGGCTATCGGCAATTCTGGGCCGACTTAAAAGGCGGCATCGCGCAAAAGGGAGAGTTCCGGCGTCAGACCAAGGACGGGCGGAATGTCTATCTGGAAGCTGTTTATAACCCCATTCTTGATCGCTCTGGCAAGCCTTATAAAATTGTCAAAATCGCCTCCGACGTGACCGCTCGCAAGCTGCGTGACCTCGATCTGGAAGGTAAGGTCGCGGCAATGTCGCGCTCTCAGGCCGTTATTGAGTTCGCTCTGGATGGCACGGTGATTACGGCCAATGACAACTTTCTGAAGGTTATGGGCTATCGCCTCGAGGAGATAGTGGGTCGGCCCCATCAGGTTTTTGTTATGGAATCCGAACGCAATAGCGCCGCCTACACGGACTTCTGGCGCCGGCTGAAGGCGGGCGAGTTTGTGTCTTCGCAGTTCAAGCGCGTGAATAAGGACGGGCGTGAGGTCATTCTTCAGGCCACCTATAATCCCATACTGGGCATAGACGGCCGACCCCTGAAGATCGTCAAAATTGCCACTGATATCACACCGCAGGCGCAAAAGGATGCTGACCTTTTGAGCCAGGTGGAAGCCATTTCGCGCGCACAGGCCGTCATCGAGTTTGACCTCGAAGGCAAAATTCTCAACGCCAATGACAACTTCCTTAAGGTCATGGGCTATAGGCTGGACGAAATCCGCGGCAAGCACCACCGGATGTTTGTGGATGAGGCCACGGCCAATAGCGACGCCTATCGCGAATTCTGGGTCAAGCTGGTGCAGGGTGAGTTCGTCTCTGCAGAGTTTCAACGTCAGGCCAACGGCGGGCGATCCGTCTATATTCAGGCCTCCTACAACGCCATTCTTGACATTAACGGCAAGCCCTACAAGGTCATCAAATACGCGACCGACGTTACCGCCCGACGCATGGCGCTCAACCGGACGACCGAGTTGTCCCACTCCCTTCAGGATCTGTCGGCAGCGGTTGAGGAGATGGCGGCCACCGGCCGGTCGATTTCCGATACCATGTCGCAAACCAAGGCGGCAGCCGATCAGGCCAATCAGTCCGTCAACGAGGCCGACGACAGCGCCCGGCAGCTGGCCGTCGCGGCAGCGCAGATGGACGGCATCGTCGAGATGATCAGCAATATCACCAGCCAGATCAATCTTCTGGCGCTAAACGCCACCATAGAATCCGCCCGAGCCGGCGAAGCCGGGCGCGGTTTCGCTGTCGTGGCAACCGAGGTTAAAAATCTGGCGACCCAGGCACGCAGGGCCACCGAACAGATTGTCGGTGAAATCGCAGGCGTGCGCGCCTCCTCTGCCGCGGTGGTCAATGCGCTTGATGCTATTCGTTCCACGGTTTCCAATGTCCAGGAGCAGGTCCTGTTCACGGCGGGCGCGGTCGAAGAGCAAAGCGCCACATCTCAGGACATGGCGCGCAACATGCAGATCGCCTCTTCAGAAGCGGAAAACATTGTCCGGGCGGCCTGATCCATATGCGCCGCGTTTCGCGCCGTTCGACGGGTTCCACGAGACGGAACATTTCGTCACCGGAACCTGCCAGATCCCGATCGACCATAACCGATAGTCAGTCATGGCCATGGCGGCACGACGGACAGCGAGCGTGCGCGCCTATGCCGACCGTATCGTTGTCTGCGTCACCGGCGAGACGATCGCATCGGCTGTTGAAGACCCGAAACGATTTCTTCTGCATCAGCGACATGAGACAGCCCCGAGGCTATCGCAAGAGTTAAAGATCTCTGGAGCTATTCCACCGTTACCGACTTGGCGAGGTTTCGTGGCTGATCGACGTCCGTGCCCTTGTGAACGGCGGTGTGGTAGGCCAGAAGCTGAATCGGTACCGCGTAGATCAGCGGGGCGATAAACGGATCGCAGATCGGGCCTTTGACGACTTTCAGCGTCTTTGAGGCGTCACCGGACAGGGCCGGGACCTTTTGCGGGGCGTCGGTGATCATCACCACGCGACCACCGCGCGCGGCAACCTCCTGCACGTTGGAGGCCGTCTTTTCAAACAGCTCGTCGTCCGGAGCGATAACCACGACCGGGGTCTTCTCGTCGATGAGGGCGATCGGACCGTGCTTCAGCTCGCCGGCCGCGTAGCCTTCGGCATGTATATAGCTGATTTCCTTGAGCTTCAGCGCACCTTCCAGCGCCAGCGGATACATGGCGCCGCGACCCAGATAGATGACGTCGCGCGCCTTCGACAGTTCATGGGTAATGCGCTGCAGCTCCGGGTCCATCAGCAGGGCATCGGCGATCAGGCCGGAGGTTTCCAGCAGGCATTGCACCAGACGCGCCTCTTCGGTGGCGTCAATGCGGCCGCGTTGAGCCGACGCCGCGACGGCCAGAGCCAGGAGGGCCGCCACCTGAGCCGTAAAGGCCTTGGTCGAAGCAACCCCTATTTCTGGCCCGGCGTGTGTCGGCCACATCAGATCCGCTTCGCGCGCCATGGTCGAGGTGTGCACATTGACGAGAGCGGCCGTTTTCAGCCCTTCCTCCTTACACCAGCGCAGCGCCGCCAGCGTGTCAGCGGTTTCGCCCGACTGCGACACCGCCAGACCCAGCGTACCGGGTGACATGGCCGGGGTGCGGTAACGAAACTCAGACGCCACCTCGACATCAACGGGCAGGCCCGCGATCTTTTCAAAAGCGTATTTGGCAATGCAGCCGGCATAGTACGCCGTACCGCAGGCAATAATCTGGATACGCGCCACGTTTTTGAAGTCGATAGCGGCCTTAATATCGGCGCGCACCGCCTTGGCTACCGGATCGAGATAGGCCGACAAGGTGCGTTGCACGCTTTCGGGCTGCTCATGCACTTCTTTTTCCATGAAGTGGCGGTAAGACCCCTTTTCCACCAGAGCAGCGGAGGCCGAGACGGTGGTGATGGGGCGGTTGACGCGGAAACCTTTGGCGTCGTGGATATCTGCGGTGTCTTCGGTGAGGATTACCCAGTCACCTTCTTCCAGATAGGTGACGCGGTTGGTAAAGGGCCCGACCGCCAGCGCATCGGAGCCCAGGAACATTTCACCGTCACCCCAGCCGACGACCAGAGGCGAACCCCGCCGCGCCCCGAAGAGGGTGCGATCCTCGCCCTCGACAATGATGGCCAGCGCATAGGCGCCGTTGAGCCGGTCGAGAACCGTCTTGAAAGCGTCTTTGGCCTTAAGGCCACTTTTCAGGGTCGCATCAAACAGGTGGGCGACCACCTCGGTATCCGTATCGGAGCTGAATTGGTGTCCGGCGGCGATCAGTTCGGCCTTCAGCTCGGCAAAATTCTCTATAATACCGTTGTGAACCACGGTGACGGGGCCCGAGGTGTGAGGGTGGGCATTGGCGACCGTCGGTGCGCCGTGTGTCGCCCAGCGTGTATGGCCAATACCAACCTGTCCCGATAGCGGGGTCTCAGCGACTACGGCCTCAAGCTGACGGATCTTACCCGCGGCACGGCGGCGTTCGGTCCCCTTATGCGTAACAACGGCGATACCCGCCGAGTCATAGCCACGATATTCGAGGCGACGCAGACTTTCGATCAGGCGAGGTGCCGCGTCGGAGGTGCCGATAACACCGATAATGCCACACATGTACAAACTCCGTCGGTAGGGAGGGCTATTTTGCGTATTTTTAGTAGCAGAGAGATTTGTAAAATGCTATAAATTTATTTCATATGCCGTTAAGGCCTTTGCCATAAAAGGGTCATTAAGGGCGGGCTTAGGTCGCTTTGCAGCGTCCGGTTACGGCGAATTTGCGATTAACACATTGCGTTTCGGTGTGTAACCGGGCGCCTACCCCTGTTCAGAGTGGCCAATGAGTGAAAACAAATGGGAAAAGCTTCAGGCGGCGCTTGGGGCCACCGGCATTTCTATCAAGGATGTTGCGGAGGCTGCGGGCATTGCGCCTTCCTCACTGTTTCGAGCGCTGAGCGGTCAGACCAAGGCCCCGCGCGCCGATACAGTCGATAAGCTGGAGGCGGCCTTTGTCGCCCTGACGACCGCCCGCATGGCCAGTTTTCGTGACACCCTGGCCCTCTATGGTTTCAACCCGATCAAAAACCCCAACGACCTGATGGCTTCGCACATGACCGCACTGAATCGCACGCGTAAATATTTCGGCACCGATGGCATCCGGGGCCGCGTCAACAGCTTCCCTATGACCGCCGAGGTCGCCTACCGCGTGGGTATGGCAGCGGGCAAGATGTTCATGTCTTCGGACAATCGCCGGCATCTGGCAGTGATCGGCAAGGATACACGTCTGTCGGGCTATATGATCGAACCGGCACTGGTGGCTGGATTTACATCGGTCGGCATGGATGTGCGCCTGTTCGGCCCCCTACCCACACCGGGGGTTGCCATGATGACCCGTTCGATGCGCGCCGATCTGGGGGTAATGATCTCCGCCTCGCACAATCCCTATTTCGATAATGGCATCAAGTTGTTTGGGCCGGATGGCTATAAGCTGTCCGATGAGGTGGAACTGGCCATTGAGGCGCGCATGGACGGCAATATTCTCGACGGCATTGCCGACCCGCAGAAACTGGGCCGCGTTCAGCGCGTCGATGATGCGCAGTATCGCTATGTCGAAATCGCCAAGGCGACCTTCGCTAAAAACCTGCTGCTTAAGGGGCTGCGCATCGTTATCGACTGCGCCAATGGTGCGGCCTATAAGGTGGCCCCGACTACGCTTTACGAGCTGGGCGCAGAAATCTTCTGTCTGGGCGTGTCGCCCGACGGCATGAATATCAACGAAAAGTGCGGCTCGACCCAGCCCCAGGCCATGGCCGAAAAGGTCAAGGAACTGCGTGCCGATATCGGTATTGCGCTGGACGGCGATGCGGACCGTCTGGTCATTTGCGATGAAAAGGGCAACATCGTGGATGGCGATCAGATCATGGCCATTATCGCCACCAGTCTTGCGGCTAAGGGTCAGTTGAAGGGCGGCGGTCTGGTCGCCACAGTGATGTCGAATCTGGGTCTTGAGCGCCTGATGACGTCGAAGGGCCTGACGCTGGAGCGCACCAAGGTAGGCGACCGCTACGTGATGGAAAAGATGCGCGAGGGCGGTTTCAATCTAGGCGGCGAACAGTCGGGCCACGTCATCATGCTTGATCACGCGACGACCGGCGACGGCCTGATCGCTGCACTTCAGGTGCTGGCGGTGCTGGTCGAAAGCGGCCGCCCGATGAGCGAGCTGGCGCGTCAGTTTGAGCCGGTGCCGCAGCTTCTCAAAAACGTGCGCTTTACAGGCGACAGCCCCCTGAACCGTGAAGACGTGAAACAGGCCATTGCAGATGGTGAGGCGACGCTGAAAGGTACGGGGCGGGTACTGGTGCGGCCGTCGGGCACCGAACCGCTGATCCGCGTTATGGCTGAAGGCGACGATGCCACTCAGGTGCGAGCGGTGGTCGATCAGATTATCGGCGCGATTGCAGGGTGAGCAATCGAACGATCTGGGGGATCGTTCGATATGCGCAAGACGCCGTAGGCACGGTGCAGCGAGCGCGATCCAAGACCTCTACCCTCACATCTCGCGGCCTTCGCGGCTCGTGCGCTCCGCGTCCCCAACGCGTTTGGGAGGTATAAGGTGCGCAAAGACAAAAAAGGCCGGAGCGTGAAGCTCCGGCCTTTTTCTCATTTTTGTCGCCAGAAAGGGCTTAGCCTTCCGAAGCTTCCTCAGCGGGGGCTTCTTCAGCGGCCGGAGCGGCAGCAGCGGCTTCGGCTTCCGCCTTGGCAGCGGCTTCGGCGTCCAGACGGTCCTGCTCGCGTTGAGCGCGCTCGGCGGCGCGTTCCTGAGCCTTCTTGCCCGGCATGCCCTTTTGCGGGTTGTTGCCGTGTTCCCACTTCACGAGGCCTTCCTTCGACAGGAAGCGCGCGACGCGGTCGGTCGGCTGAGCGCCCTTCTTGAGCCAGTCGGCAATGACTTCGGTCTTCAGGGTGACGCGGTTGGCATCGTCCTTCGACAGCATCGGGTTGTACGAACCGACCTTGGCGATGAACTTACCATCGCGCGGGGCGGCGGCATCAGCGATGACGATGTGGTAGTACGGGCGCTTCTTGGAGCCACCGCGGGCCAGACGAATTTTCAGCATGATAAGATCCTTTGATAGGCTGAGTTTCGAGTGAGGGGTTATTTCTTTTTGGGGTCGAACGGTTTAGCCCCGCCCAGCCCCGGAAGGGAATTGCCGAGACCCGGCAGGCCGGGCAGGCCACCAGGTATATTGGGCAGCTTGCCGGCGCCCAGCTGCTTCAGGCGCTCGAAATCGGCGCCCATATTGTCGCCGATAGCGCCGGGATTGTTGTCGAGCTTTTTGCCCATCTGCTGCATCTGGGCCATGTTGGGCATGTTGCCCAGCCCCAGCATCTTGGCCATATTGCCCATGCCCTTTCCGCCGTTGCGAGCCATCATCTTGAAGACATCGGCCATTTGCCGGTGCTGTTTCAGAAGCCGGTTGATTTCCGCGACATCGACCCCGGCCCCGGCGGCGATACGGCGCTTGCGCGACGCGTTGAGCAAGTCTGGCTTCTTGCGCTCCAGCTTGGTCATGGAAGAGATGATGGCGATCTGACGGTCAAACATCTTGTCCGAGATGTTCATCTCGTCCATCTGCTTCTTGACCTTCTGCACACCGGGAAGCAGGCCCATAATGCCGGTCATGCCGCCCATGCGCTTCATCTGGCCGAGCTGATCGGCGAGGTCGTTCAGGTCAAACTGCCCCTTGGACAGCTTCTTGGCCATCTGCTCGGCCTTAGCCGCGTCCAGCTCCTGTGCCGCCTTTTCGACCAGCGCCACCACGTCGCCCTGACCCAGAATGCGGCCGGCGATCCGGCGGGCGTCAAAGACATCCAGTGCATCGACCTTTTCACCCGAACCGGTGAACTTGATCGGCAGTCCGGTGACGGCGCGCATGCTAAGCATCGCCCCGCCGCGTCCATCGCCGTCCACGCGGGTCAGGATCAGCCCGGTCAGCGGCAGACGGGCATGGAAGGCTTCGGCGGTGCGCACCGCGTCCTGACCGGTCAGCGAGTCGGCTACCAGGAAGGTTTCGATCGGGTTCGAAATGGTGGCGATCTCGGCGGCCTCGGCCATCAGAGCTTCGTCCAGCGTCGTGCGACCGGCGGTATCGAGGATCAGGACGTCATAGCCCTGAAGTTTGGCCGATTGCAGGGCGCGACGGGTGATTTCCACCGCGCTCTGGCCGGCAATAATCGGCAGCACATCAACGCCAACCTGTTCGCCCAGCAGCTTCAACTGCTCCATAGCGGCGGGGCGACGGGTATCAAGCGAGGCCATCATGACCTTCTTGCGCTCGAACTTCGACAGGCGCAGCGCCAGCTTGGCCGAGGTGGTGGTCTTACCCGACCCTTGCAGACCGGCCATCAGGATGACGGCGGGCGGCACGGCCGCGAGGTCTATCGGGGTCGGTTCCTCGCCGCCTAACATGTCGATCAGGCCGTCATAGACGATTTTCACTACCTGATCGGCGGGTTTGACGGCCTTGATAATGGCTTCCCCGGCGGCCAGCTCGCGCGCCTTGGTCATGAACTGACGCACCACCGGCAGAGCAACGTCGGCGTCGAGCAAGGCAACGCGGACTTCGCGCAGGGCTTCGTCAACGTCCTTTTCCGAAAGGACGCCGCGGCCACCCAGACGGTCGAACAGACCGGATAAGCGCTCGTTCAGCGAGTCGAACATGCTTCTATTGCCCTATAAATCAATATCGGGACCTGGCTTTTTGCAAAACAAAAAGACCCCGAGAACGCAACGCGTCGTCGGGGAGCCTCCGGTCCCCGTCCGATAGCGATGATCGGGGTCGTGACCTGAGAGGTTTGGTGTGCAAAAGGCGTAGGTCGCCTGAATGTTGCGTTCCTATGACCGCTCAGCCCTTAAGAGTCAAGCCACCTGTTGAAATCATGGGCTTTCAGTGCCTCCAGCGACCACCGCTGATTCAGCCGTGCAGGCGTGGCGCGGGCCGCCGCCATTTTTGAACCGCGAGCGACGGGGTCGGCCACCAGATCCTGCAAAATCCCGGCGGCGGTATCGAGGTCGGGCTCGGCCCACACCTGTGCCGGGTCATGCCGCAGAGCGCTATAGGGTCCATCCGGATCGTGCAGCGGCACCACGCGCGCCCTTACAGGATAGCCGTTGTCGGGAGCGAGAAAATCATTACCGGTGCCCTCAGTGGCGACCACAGCGACACCGGCATTCATCGCCTCCAGAAGGCCGAGGCCGAACCCTTCGGCGC
Organism: Asticcacaulis sp. DW145; assembly: GCF_037101385.1. Lineage (NCBI taxonomy): Bacteria > Pseudomonadati > Pseudomonadota > Alphaproteobacteria > Caulobacterales > Caulobacteraceae > Asticcacaulis > Asticcacaulis sp. DW145. The sequence continues at coordinate 205,789 of NZ_AP029024.1, forward strand.
GGTGCAGGGACAGGAAGATATCGACCGAGGCCATCAGCCGGTCCATGTCTTCGTCGCTCAGTCGTTCGGACAACAGGCGAACATCCGGACGGTTAGCGATCCGTTCGCTTAGTCTGGTCTGTGTGGCGCTATCCAGAGACGAGGCTTTCAGCGTCAGGGCCGCCGCTGGCGAGGGGATTGGAAAGGCCTTCAGCCATGCCTCAATCGAAGCCCACGGGTTTTTGCGCGCCGGCGACGAATTGACGTCGAACAGGCTCAACACCTCGCAGCGGTCCGGGCTGAGACCAAACCGTGCGCGGTCGGGTGAAGGGGGGGGCGCCATCAGGGGGTGCGGCATTACACGCAACCGCCCGCACAGATCGTCCAGTCCCTGCGCCCGCAAGCCCGCCGCCAGCGCTTCGGCCACATAGGCACTGGGCGTCCACAGTTCATGCAACCACCGCACCATGCGCGCCCACAAAGGCGGTGCCAGCGGGGTTTCCCACGCCCAGTAGCCGATGCGGTAACGGTGACGCCATTGTTCCGGTCTGTGAGTCATCAGAGCGACCAGGAGTTCCGGGGCATTGGCGTGGATTAGCCAAACACCACCTTCTCCGGGCAAAACGGCTTTCTGGTCAGGAATATGCCGGAAACAGGGTCGCAAATCGTGGCGTCCCACAGCGTAACCGGCACTTTCCAGTGCGTCCGCAGTCATTCGTCCGGCCCGGCCTACTCCCAGACTTTCGTTGAAAAAACCGGATACGATCAGCGGTCCCTGACGCAGATCATCGCTTTTGGGCCAGCGCACCTGGCGCGGGGCGGCGATGGCTTCGAGTCCGCCATGGATCAGTGGCAGGCGGTATTTGAGCGGCAGGCGGCGCAACAGAGACATGCGCCCTGCTTACCTTATGACGACTAATCCTTAAAGCCCAAGCCAGCGACGGCGTTGTTGCCAGTAGGATTCAAACTGATCGGCGAGGCTCTGGTCAGCAAAGTTCACCACCTTAACCATCCCGGTTTCCTTGGTGTCGGAATGGATCGAAATGGAGTCGGCGTCCTGCAACGAAGCCGCTTCGACAAATTTGAAAAAGGCACCGAAGAAGGCATCCTGTTCCGAAGCGCTGGCTATATCGAATTGCAGGCTGACCACGACGAAATTCCCTCTTCACAACACCGCAGATAAAATGGTCAGGCCTTATGACTGGCCTGTATGAAAATATGTGCGCTGCACAATGCGGAAATGAAAGCCCAAAACCCCGGTGGAGTCAAATAAGACAAAGGTAAAAACTTGACGTGTGGCGTCAAGGTGTCATTTACCGCAGGCCTGTGCCAATATGGCCCACAAGGGAAATGGCGGCCCGCTTCCCTTGTGAGGCGAAAACTCACGTCTCCGTGAACGGATCATTCGCCGGGATTTATTCCGCGGCCTGGGCCTTACTGCCCGATTGCAGCAGTTTTTTGATGTTGCGAGCCGCTTGTCGGATGCGGTGTTCGTTTTCGACCAGTCCGATACGTACATAGCCTTCGCCGTATTCACCGAAGCCGAGGCCCGGGGCGACGGCGACATGGGCTTCTTCGATGAGCAGCTTGGCAAATTCAATCGACCCCAAGTGCTCGAACTTCGGCGGTATCTTGGCCCAGGCGAACATGGAGGCCGGGGGTGGCGGGATGTCCCATCCGGCGCGTTTCATGGATTCGACCAGAACGTCGCGGCGCGACTTATAGGTGTTGCGGATCTCTTCCACATTGTCCTGCGGGCCGTTGAGCGCGGCGGCGGCCGCCACCTGCATCGGCGTGAAACCGCCGTAATCGAGATAGGACTTCACCCGCGCTAAAGCGGCACAGATTTCCGAATTGCCAACTACCATACCCACGCGCCAGCCCGCCATAGCGTAGGTTTTGGAAAGGGAGTTGATCTCGACAGAGCGCTTGATGGCGCCTTCGACCTGAAGAATAGAGGGCGGCGGGTTGTTCTCGAAGTAGATTTCCGAATAGGCGATATCTGACAGCACTATCAGGTCGTGCTTTTCGGCGATGCGTATGACTTCCTTGTAGAAATCCAGATCGACCCACTGCGCCGTCGGGTTCGACGGATAGGAAACGATCAGCACCGAGGGCGTCGGCACGGAGTGCTTTACCGCGCGCTCAATACCCGACAGATACTGCTCCGGCGACAGGGCAGGGACGTGGCGGATGACACCACCGGCCATCAGGAAGCCGAAGGCGTGAATCGGATAGGCCGGATTGGGGCAGATGACCGTATCGCCGGGGCCGGTAATGGCCATGGCGAGGTTGGCAAAGCCTTCCTTGGAGCCAAGCGTCGCCACGACCTCGGTATCGGGATTGAGCTTCACGCCATAGCGGCGCTCATAATAGCCCGCCATAGCCTTACGCAGGCCCTGTACGCCCTTGGACACTGAATAGCCGTGCGTCTTGGGTTTTTTGACCGTCTCGACCAGCTTTTCCACAATATGCGGCGCAGTATCCATGTCGGGATTGCCCATGCCGAAGTCGATCACATCGGTGCCGGCGGCGCGCAGACGGGCCTTCACCTTGTTGACTTCTTCGAAGACATAAGGCGGCAGACGCCGGATACGGTAAAAATCGCGCATGATTGCACCTGAGAAGAGAACGTGACCTGACGCGGTCTGAGGGGGTGAAAGACAAAAAGCCCGCAAGGTCGCATTGGACCTGCGGGCCAGACCATATGACTCATCAAACCTCGATTGTCATCCCATAAACGGCGTCTTTTTCGGAAATTTTTGCGCTCCGTGGAAAATAATTTTGCAAATACCCTATTAAGCTGATCCCTGGAGGGGCGCTATGCCGACAAAAAGATCAAGCTGGCGGTGGGGTTTAGGGGCCAGTTTTGGCATTGGTGCCATGATGGCAGTTGTCGGCTTCTGGTTTGAACCGCGCAGCTTGGTGGTGTCGGAATTCGAGGTAATCACATCTGGCTGGCCACAGGACACAGCCCCTCTGCGTGTGGCCGTGCTGTCTGATATCCACGTGGATGCGGTTCATATGCCGCCTGAGCGGGTACGTCGCATTGCCGAACAGGTTCGCGCTCTGAGACCGGATGTCATTCTGCTCGCCGGAGACTATGTCGGCGGTTACGGGTTAGAGGCCGGTCCTCCGGGTGCGGCGCGTTCACGGAGAAGTACGCAAGACAATGCCTTGCATGAAGACGGTCTGCGGGCGCTGGATGATTTGAACGCGCCGCTGGGCGTTTATGCGGTGATGGGCAATCACGACTGCTGGTGGGATTGCCGGCGAGTGCGAGAGATCCTGGCCGATACGCGGATACATGTTCTGGAAAATCAGGCGGCGCGGGTCGTCCGGCCCGGCGGTAACGTGTGGATAGCTGGTATCGAAGATGGTCAGACGCAAAGACCGGATTTTCAAACGGCCACAAAGACGGTTCCGCAAGAGGCCGCCTCCATTGCGCTTGTCCATAATCCCGAGCTGTTTGACTGGGAGTCCAATGGGTTGCCGCTACAAATATCCGGGCATAGTCACGCAGGTCAGGTGCGTTTCCCCCTCATCGGTGCACCGGTACGTGTCACCCGACATACCGAGGACACGGTGGATGGCTGGACTTCAGCGGGTGAGCGCTTGCTGATCGTGACACGTGGGTTAGGGGAATCGGGTTTGCCCGTGCGTTTTGGCGCACCCCCTCAGATCATGTTGCTTACTATTAAGCCCGGGCGACACTCGATGGTGAAGCCCGTGGCGACATATGCGCCTGAGACGAGGCGGTGAGATAGTCAGTAAAACCTCTGGCGGTTTTCGCCCCATTCGGCAGGGGTCTGGCCCCATATATCGACGGGCACATCCGTAAAGGGTGGCGGCAATTGACCCGGACCGCGGTTGGATGACCCCAGAGCCTGTGCCACGCGCTGAGAGCCGAGATTGTCGGGCGCGATGGTGTGGATCACATCGTCCCAGCCCAGAACCTCGAACACATAGTCGATGCAGGCAGCCGCCGCTTCGGTGGCGTAGCCCTTGCCCTGTGCCGAAGACAACAGGCCCCAGCCGACCTCGCGGGCGGGCCACTGATAGGGATAGAGTGGCCCGATGCGACCGACCCAGTCGCCCGTCGCCTTTTCCAGCACGCTGAACATATGAAAGCCGTCGAGCGCCCACGCCCCCGCAATGGCGCGCGTCACCCGCCAGGTTACGGCATCCGGCGTGACCCCGCCCAGATGTGTCATGACCTTTTCATCGGACTGAAAGGCGCAAAAGGCCGCAAAGTCCTCGGCGACGGGCGGGCGCAGGATCAGGCGCGGGGTTTCCAGCGTTGGGCCGAGAGAGGAGGTGGTGGGTAAAAGAGCCATAGTCCCCGGTTAGCCTCAGAGTTCGGCCCTTGCCAGTGACAAATCGGTTATCCGGCGCGACGGCAGGTGGTCATAGCCATGCCCAGCCGCCCGTACCTGGCTTCCGTCCCTGTCTGCCAGAACTCATACCCGCCTCCGGCATAGCGGCTGCCCGTTGTGCCGTCGGCGCGGGTGAGAAGGACCTGACCCGCATCGGAGTCGAGCAAGACCATCGGTTTGTAGGTATTGATGTGAAGAAGGTTCAGACGGGTGTCATCGGCGCAGACCCATACATCCGGTCCCTGACTGATGCCATCGGGCGTTCGGGCGGCGGCATAGGACACGCGCAGATCATGGATGCGCTCGACATAGGCGGCTTTCAGACACTCCACAGGGCTGCCTGCACCGGCACAGGCATTGCGTCGCTCAAGCCAGTCGCGTTGCAGACCTTTCAACGTGTCCCCGGGCTTTTCGCTTCCCGCGCGGGCATAAAGGCGCGCCATTTCGCGGTCGAGCGCCGCCAGATCGGGGTCGGCACAGATCGTCGCCTCTATGCCCGCCTTTGATCGGGCGCAATCGAAGCTGGCCGGACTTATCGAGGGCTTTGCCGATCTGTTGGCATTCGAATCGGCGCGCTCATTGGGTGGCACTTCGGCCAGCGCTGCGGCAGTCGAACGGGCCACAGCCTGAGCCGGCATGGTATCATCACGGACCACGTTTTCGGATTCTGTCCGCTGGCACCCGACAATCCCCAGACAGACAAGCGATACGACGATCCAGCGCATGACGGCCTCCTTCTGTTGCCAGACTAGCCTTGTGGACATAAAAAACCGCTCCGTTTCCACGGAGCGGTTTTCAAGGATGGCCGTTGCGCGAGGTTTAGGCCAGCGACGGGTCGATCGCCTTACAGGCTTCGATCAGGCCCTTCACGCTGTCCACCGACTTCGCAAACATGGCCTTTTCTTCGTCGTTCGTGGTGAACTCGATGACCTTTTCTGCGCCGTCCTTACCGATCAGCACCGGCACGCCGACATAGAGGTCGTTCAGGCCGTACTGACCCGTCAGATAGGCGGCGCAAGGCAGGACGCGCTTCTTGTCCTTCAGGTAGGAGGTGGCCATGGCGATGGCCGATTCCGCCGGAGCGTAGAAGGCCGAGCCGGTCTTCAGCAGGGCCACGATTTCGCCACCACCACCACGGGTGCGCTTCACGATGGCGTCCAGCTCATCCTGCGACAGGAAGCCCGCCTTCACGGCGTCCGGCAGGGGCAGGCCACCAACGGTCGAGTGACGCACCATCGGGACCATGTCGTCACCGTGGCCGCCCAGCGTCCAGGCGTGGATGTCTTCGACCGAGATGCCGGTCTTTTCGGCGAGGAAGTAGGCAAAGCGCGCCGAGTCGAGCACACCCGCCATGCCGATGACCTTCGAGGTCGGCAGACCGGAGAACTTTTGCAGCGCCCAAACCATGGCGTCGAGCGGGTTGGTGATGCAGATAACGAAGGCATTGGGGGCGTATTGCTTGATGCCTTCGCCAACGGCCTTCATGACCTTCAGGTTGATGCCCAAGAGGTCGTCGCGGCTCATGCCCGGCTTGCGCGGCACCCCTGCGGTGACGATGCAGACGTCGGCGCCGGCGATATCGGCATAGTCGTTAGCGCCCTTAAGGGCCACGTCCTTGCCGAACACGGCCGAGGCTTCGGCGATGTCCAGAGCCTTGCCCTGGGGCACACCTTCGGTGATGTCGAACAGGACGACATCGCCCAGTTCCTCACGCGCGGCGATGTGGGCCAGCGTGCCCCCGATCATACCCGAACCGATCAAAGCAATTTTGGCGCGTGCCATATGCATTCCCTTTTCCATCTGAACCCGCAGGGGGTGACAAAGATTAACGGCCCTCTAAACCCGTTAACGAGGCTTCGCAAGACCATGCGCTGCAACATTATGAAATGTGATGCGCAAATCCCGCACGGGCTATACAAAGGAGGCCTTAATATTTTGCCTCATCCGCCTGCGAAAGACCGACCAATGGCTGAGTTTACTGTTGATCCGCGCATCGAAGCCGCCTCCGTGTGGATTGGTGAGCTGAGCCTGTGTCAGGTGCGTTTGCAAAAGGATGCGCGCTTCGCGTGGCTGGTGCTCCTGCCGCGGCGAGCAGGCCTCACGGAACTGACTGAACTGAGCGAGGCCGAACACGCCGAATTGCGCCGCGATCTGCATATGGCCGAACAGATGGTGCGCCGCGCGGCGGATGTGATGGGTCAGCCGGTCACCAAGCTCAATATCGCCAATCTCGGCAATATTGTCTCGCAACTGCATATTCACGTCATCGCCCGCCACCCGCAGGACGTGGCCTGGCCCGGCCCGGTCTGGGGCCATGGCACGCCGGAAGCCTTTGCTCCGGCCAGGAAGGCAGAGGTGGTAGAGGCGCTGAAATCCCTTATTGCGCCTGCATGACCACCGGGGTGGCCGCGCCTTCCGGGTCGATCATCTGACCACGCCAGCGGCCATCGGGTTCGCGGCGCAGGTCGAGACGATAACGCCCTCTGGCCGAGCCTGACTGATAGTCGAGCGTCAGGCGGTCATCGGTTTGCATCGCGCTTTCGATCAGGCCAGAGCGGTTAAGCCCTACGCCCCCTTGCAATGAGCGCCACGCCCCATCTACCTGAGTGCCACCACCGCGCAGGGCCAGCGACACCAGCTTGTCACCCGTCAGCGACGACACCAGCCAGTTGCCTTCCAGATCGCCCGCCCGGCTTTGACGGGCCAGAAGCCCGGAACGGATACTGGAATCGTAGCGCATCTCTGCCCCGGTCTTTTGCCCCTCATAGTCGCGCGCATAGGCATCGACTGTCACCGAAGCGAGGCTGCGCGGTGTCGCGGCTGTGTCCACCGGCTGACGCGCTGTGGGTGGCACGGTCAGGGTGGGCGCATCGGCCGTCGCCGGAGGCGGGGAAACCGGCAGAGCGGTTGAAGCAATCACCTCAGCCGCCTTATCTGGCGTCGGCGGACTCACTGTCAGGGGTTCGATACTCCGGGGTTCGCTGGTCTGGGCGGTCAGGGCCGCTGTGAGGTCAGCCTTGGGGGCGGGAGCGGTTTCCGGCTTCACCGTCGCCTGATAAGGCAGCGGGGCGGCGGGCAGATCAAGCTTTTCGGCCACCTTCGGGGCGGGTTTTGCGGGCTCTGGTTTTGCGACTTCGGTGGGCGTGGAAATCGCGGCCTTGTGCGGAGCAGGTGTGCCCTCCACCTTTATGGCCGCGCCGAACAGGTCATTGACGGCCTTGTCAGCGTCGGTGGTCAGGCCGCCACTCGCTGCGGCATGACCCGCAGCGGTCTGCGGCTTCGGCGCGTCGGCCGTGGCCTCGACCACCGGTTTATCAGCGGGCCTGGCCGCAGGTTTGGCCAGGGGCTTCGACTGGGCCGTCAGGCCGCTGCTCTTGCGGCTATTGTACTTTTCCGCCTTGTTCGGGATCACATAGGGCGTGCCCCTGTTCGAAGCGGTCGCGATGACCTTTTCGTCGTCACCTTCTGCGTCTGTTGCATCGCGCGCCGCCTTGCCGGTCTTTTTGGACCCCTTGGCGGTCTCGGCCTTTTTTGACGCTGCCACGGCGGCCTTGCTCGTCTTCGATTTGTCGCCCTTGGGGGTTTCGCCCTTTTTGGGTTTGCTGTCGCTGGCCTCAGCGGATTTGGATTTTAAGCCCGACTTCTTTTTAACGGGGACGTCGTCGCTGTCCGCATCTGGCTTGGCGGTCGCCGCACTCCCCTTCTTGCCCTTTGAAGTGGGGTCGGCCCTGGTGCTCTTGTTGCTGGCTTTGGAAGCTCCCGAGGCCTTTTCGGCAGACTTGGTACTTTTGGATGTCGTTTTCGCTTCGTCCTTCTCTTTCGGCCCGCCTTTTTCCGCGCGGGCGGCTTCGTCAACCCGGGCATTCACGCGGGCGGTCGCGGCGGCCGTTCCGGCATGGGCCGTGGCCAGCGGAAGGGTCAGAGCCGACGACAGGAGCAAGGCCTTGAGAAGGGTATGGCGCATAGGCAAACGGATCACGCTGATAATCACCTGAACTACACTCTGTTACGCTGGGGTGGCGAAAGCCTGTTCGCCTCAAAGGCGAAAATTATCCCCCCTGTTTCTAAATCTAACCGACCAACCGAGGCCGAAATGCGGCAATTTGTCACGATGGCGCTTTTGTGAAGCCCCGCCGATATCGCTATCATGTCTCTTTCTTTTGGGTCATGCGAGCCTTGTTCGTGTCAGAAATGCCTTCGCGGGCGCAAAAAACACCCCCCTGACCATGCGCTATGTTGACACAGGGGCGTCAGGGTCTAAAAAGCCCCCGAAGACGCGGAAACTTAACCTTTTCCGTGCATCCACAAGTGGGGCCTGCGCGTACAAGCCTCGCATTGCACACACCGGGTATAACAGGGCCACGCAAGCACATGTCAAAGCCTCGCTCCACCGAAGCGGCCTATCGACCGCTCTCTCCGCACCTTCAGGTGTGGAAATTCCACATCACCATGTTCACCTCGATCCTGCACCGGGCGACCGGCATCGCCTCGGTCGTCGGCGCAGTCATGGTCGCGGCTTGGCTGCTTGCCATCGGTTTAACGGCGTCGGGCTACTGCCCTGAGGCCTACACCCTCTTCCTGTCGTTTGCCGCCTCGCCGTTTGGCCTGTTTGTGTGGTTCGGCCTTACGCTCGCCGGATTTATCCACCTGACCGGCGGCCTTCGTCACCTGATTTGGGACATGGGGTTGGGCTTTAAGATTTCGTCGGCCAATGCGCTGGCCTGGTGGTCGCTGCTGGGTGGCATTGCGCTGACCCTGGCCTTCTGGGCCGTTTTGTTCGCTACGGGTAAGGTGGTGCTCTGATGGTCGACTCCTATCTGAAACAACGTTCGCCGAAAGAGTGGAAGACGTCCGAAAAGCACGGCGCCGGGGAGTGGCTCGCCGAACGATGGACGTCTGTTGCCCTGTTCTTCCTCACCTTGTGGGCCGCGTGGAGCGCCTTCGGTCTGGCGAGTCAAGGTTATGAGGCGGCGCTTGCCTTTGTAAAAGTGCCGCTCAATGCCGGGCTTCTGGCGGCGACCTTCGTGATCACCATGTGGCACACCTACATGGGCTTGAACGCCAACGTTCTGGACTACTTCCCGAACTCACGCGCGCTGCGCCTTCTCAACCTCCTCTTCTGTCTGGCTGTTCTCGCTTTGGCGTTGGGCGGCATCTATTTGGCTTTTAAGGCGTAACCCATGACCTACAAGATCATTGAACACGAATATGACGTGGTGGTCGTAGGGGCCGGTGGCGCAGGCCTTCGCGCTGCTCTGGGCTGCGGTCAATCGGGCCTGAAGACGGCCTGTATCACCAAGGTTTTCCCAACTCGTTCGCACACTGTCGCTGCACAAGGGGGCGTCGCTGCGTCGCTCGGAAATATGGGCGAGGACAAATGGCAGTGGCACATGTACGACACCGTCAAGGGGTCGGACTGGCTTGGCGATCAGGACGCCATCGAATACCTAGTGCGCAATGCGCCGGACGCGGTCTATGAGCTGGAACACTGGGGCGTGCCCTTCTCGCGCACCGAAGACGGCAAGATCTATCAGCGTCCGTTCGGCGGGATGACCAAGAATTTCGGTGAAGGGCCGGTGCAGCGCACCTGCGCGGCTGCCGACCGGACCGGTCATGCCATGCTGCATACGCTTTACGGTCAGTCACTGAAAGAAGAGGTCGAATTCTTCATTGAGTATTTCGCGCTCGACCTGATCATGGATGACGGCGTCTGCCGGGGTGTCACCTGCTGGAAGCTGGACGACGGCACCATCCACGTCTTCCGTGCTCACCTCGTCATTCTCGCCACGGGTGGCTATGGCCGTGCCTACTTCTCCGCCACCTCGGCCCATACCTGCACCGGTGACGGTGGCGGCATGGTGCTGCGTGCCGGCCTTCCGCTGCAAGATTTGGAGTTCGTGCAGTTCCACCCGACCGGCATCTACGGGTCTGGCTGTCTGATCACCGAAGGCGCGCGCGGCGAAGGCGGTTACCTGACCAATTCGGCGGGTGAACGCTTCATGGAACGCTACGCCCCTTCGGCCAAGGATCTCGCATCTCGCGACGTCGTTTCGCGCTCCATGACCATGGAAATCCGCGAAGGCCGCGGTGTCGGTCCGCACAAGGACCACATCTTCCTGCACCTCGACCACCTGCCGCCCGACCTGCTGCACAAGCGCCTGCCGGGCATCTCGGAATCGGCCAAAATCTTCGCCGGTGTCGATGTGACCAAGGAGCCGATCCCGGTCATCCCGACCGTCCACTACAATATGGGCGGTATCCCGACCAACTATCACGGCGAAGTCGTGACGCTGAAGGACGGCAACCCGGATGCCGTGGTGCCCGGCCTGATGGCCGTGGGCGAAGCCGCCTGCGTCTCGGTGCACGGGGCCAACCGCCTCGGCTCCAACTCGCTGATCGACCTAGTGGTGTTTGGCCGCGCGGCGGGCAAGCGTGCGCCGGAACTGGTCAAGGCCGGTACGCCGCACAAGGACTTCGGCAAGTCGGCGGTCGAAGCGCATCTGTCGCGCCTCGACAAGTTCCGCAACGCCAATGGTCAGGCCCCGACCGCCGATCTGCGACTCAAAATGCAGCGCGCCATGCAGGAAGACGCTGCTGTCTTCCGCACCGGTGAGACGCTGGAACAGGGCGTGCGTCGTCTGGACGAAATCTTCAAAGCGTCCAAGGACATCGGCATCAAGGATCGCGGCATGATCTGGAATACCGATCTGCTCGAAGCCCTCGAATACGACAATCTGATCGCTCAGGCCGTCATTACCGTCAATTCGGCACTGAACCGTAAGGAATCGCGCGGCGCGCACGCCCGTGAGGATTATCCGAACCGCGACGACGAAAACTGGATGAAGCACACCCTGATGTGGCTCGACACCGAAACCGGTCAGGTCACAACGGATTACCGCCCGGTCCACACCTACACGATGACCAACGAAATCGCCTATATCGCGCCCAAGGCGCGGGTCTATTAAGGGGAGAATGGAACATGGTTGAACTGGCTCTCCCCAAGCGCTCTCAGATCAAGAACGGCAAGCGTTACAAAGCGCCGTCGGGGTCGAAGAATGTGCGCGTCTATAAGATCTATCGTTACGATCCGGATACGGGCGAAAACCCGCGCTGGGACAAGTATGAGGTGGATGCCAAGGCGCACGGGCCAATGGTGCTTGATGCCCTCATCTACATTAAGAACAGTGTCGATTCCACACTGAGCTTCCGCCGCTCGTGCCGCGAAGGTATCTGCGGGTCATGCGCCATGAATATCGGCGGCCGCAACACCCTGGCCTGTACCAAAGGCCATGACGAGTACCATGGTGAGATCACCATTTCGCCGCTGCCGCACATGCCCGTGGTCAAGGACCTTGTGCCAGATCTGTCGGGCTTCTATGCGCAGTACGCCTCAATCGAGCCCTATCTGCAATCGACGACGCCCGATCCGGACAAGGAGCGCCTGCAAAGCCCGGCGAACCGCGACAAGCTGGATGGGCTCTATGAGTGCATCCTGTGCGCGTGCTGTTCGACCTCCTGCCCCAGCTACTGGTGGAACCAGGACAAGTATCTGGGCCCGGCGGCTCTGCTCCAGGCCTATCGCTGGATCGCCGACTCGCGCGACGACCACACTAAGAAGCGTCTGGAATCGCTGGAAGATCCCTTCAAGTTGTACCGTTGCCACACGATCATGAACTGTGCGCAGGTCTGCCCAAAGGGCCTCAACCCGGCCAAGGCCATTGCTGAAATCAAAAAGATGATGCCGGCGAAGGGCTAATCTCTTCATGGGGGAAACGACGTTTCCCCCATGTGCCCCGTCCTATATTGAAAAAATTTGCCGGCACCCTCAGAGAACTCGTCGCAAATTTCCACTTTGTCCTGAGAGCCGAAGCAAGGTCTTCGGCTTTACGCTCTTGAAATGGCCCCCAATGCCCAAGATCACCTACATCGAATCCAACGGCAAAACCCACGAGATCGAGGTCAAAACTGGCAACTCGGTCATGGAAGGGGCGATCAAGCACAATATTCCCGGCATCGACGCCGATTGCGGAGGGGCGTGTGCCTGCGCCACCTGCCACGTTTATGTCGATGCGCAGTGGTTTGACAAAACCGGTGGCCCGTCGGTGATGGAAGAGTCCATGCTCGACTTTGCGCAGGACGTCGAGCCGACCTCTCGCCTGTCGTGCCAGATCCGCGTCACCGAAGCGCTGGACGGCCTGATCGTGCGCCTGCCGGAAAGCCAGCACTAGTTTGCCTCGTCATCCTTGATCCGCTATGCGTGAGAAAAAACGCAGGCGGAACAGATGGCTATATCCATAAAACCCTGGCTCGACGCCCTCATGCCTAAACCCTTGCCGGTTTCGGGACTGGAGCGGATGCGCAGCGGTCTGGGGGCGTGTCTCGGCATCGGTTTCACCGCCCTGATCAGTCTGCTGATCGCAAGACACCTTGGCCTGTCGCCGTGGCTGGTAGCCCCGCTTGGGGCTTCGGCGGTGCTGGTCTTTGCGGTGCCGGCCTCACCTTTAGCCCAACCGTGGTCGGTGATCGTCGGCAATACGGTCTCAGCGATCATCGGTCTTATTTGCGCCCGTATGATCCCCGATCCGGTGCTTGCGGCCTCTGTCGCGGTTTCCCTCGCCATCCTTTCCATGTTCGCCACGCGCAGTCTGCACCCGCCCGGCGGGGCCATGGCCTTGCTGGTCGTACTGACCCACACGACTAACCCGTGGTTCGCCCTCTTTCCGGCCTTTACCAATTCCCTGCTGCTGGTCAGCGCCGGGATCGTCTTCAACACGGTAACCAAACGCAATTATCCGCACATCGCCGCACCCGCTCCGAAGACGGCGGACAATAGTCTCAAGCGCGTCAGCGGCGAAGACATCACCGCTGCGCTGAGTCAGATGGACACCCTTATCGACATCGCCCCGGATGATCTGGAAAAGCTGCTGACCCTGTCCGAACGCCACGCTTATCAGCGTCTGATGGACCATATCCGCGCCAGAGACATCATGACGCCAGGTCCTATTCATGTGGAATTTGGCACGCCTCTGGAAGACACCTGGGCGCTGATCCAGAAACACAGGCTAAAACTGCTGCCGGTAACGGACAAAGCGGGGCGGGTCATCGGTGTGATTACCGCAGAGGATATGCTGCGTCAGGCGGGTGGCACGCCTGGCGACATGCATGAACATATCAAAGCGCTGGTCAAACGCACTGCGTCGCCGTATTCGACCAAGCCGGAGGTGGCCGGGCAACTCATGTCCGCCGATTTCAAGACTGCCGATCACGGGGCGGATGTGGCTGCCCTGGTGCCCCTGTTTGCCGATACGGGCCTTCATCATCTGCTGGTGCTGGATGACACCCGGCGACTGTGTGGGATCATCAGCGCGTCGGACCTGATGCGTGCTGTTTATCACGTCCAAAGAGGGGCGGTCTGAAAAATGCCGCAATCCGCATCAATATGAACGTTGTTCAAAATTAGCGGAGCGCTCCAATGGACGACAGTTCAACGCCCTCACCCCGCCCACAAAAGGGCCGATCCAAAGGGGCCAAATTCCTTGTGGTCTGCGCATTGGCCGTGCTGATGGCCATTCCGGCCCTGCTGGTTTTTGCATTGCTGATGGAGCGTACCAACCGGGCCGAGGGTGTGGCGCGCGAGATCGGAGATCAGATGGGCGGCGAACAGGTCTTCCTGGGTCCGGTGATTCAGATTCCTTATGTCATTCCGACGCGGAGCAGCACGGATGAAAAGGGCAATCGCGTCGTACTGGCGCAGGAAAGCGGCAATCTGATCGTCTTCCCGCAGACCGGTAAGGCCAGCGCGGCGACCAAAAGCGATGTGCGTTCGCGTTCGATCTTTCGCGTGCCGGTCTATACGGCGGACCTCACTTTCGATGCAGCCTTTGACCTGAAAGACGTGCAAGCCGCCAGGCCCGGGGCCGTTCTGATTTGGGATAAGGCGCAGCTTGTCACCGGGGCCACCGATTCACGCGGTGCGCGCAAGGATATTGTGGCGCAGATCGACAACCGTTCGGTCATGCTGGCCCCCTCCGGTCCTGGGGTGACGGGACTCAGCCCTGACGGCACGGATTTCGACCTGTTTGCCGCTCCGCTCGCGCTGACTGATACGAGCACTCCACTAAACATCAAGGTGGCCATGACCTTCAGCGGCACCCGCAAGCTGGGCATCCTCGCCTATGGCAAATCGTCCGAGGCGGCCATCACCGGGGACTGGAAACACCCCTCTTTTGGCGGTGGTTTCCTGCCCGTCACGCGACAAACCGATGACTTGGCCCACAAGGGTGGCTTCAACGCCCAATGGTCGGTTCCCTTTATCGCCCGCGGCCTTCCCGCCGTCATCGACCAGAGCCAGATGACGACGCTCGGCAAATCCGAACTGTCAGTGACCTTTATCGAGCCTACCAATCCGTATCAGAGCGTGGGACGCTCGCTGAAATACGCCCTGCTGTTCGTCGGTCTAGTTTTCCTGACCTACTTCCTGTTTGAAAGCACCTCGAAGAAGGAGCTGCACCCGGCGCAATATATTTTGGTTGGGCTGGCGCAGATCACCTTCTACCTGCTGCTGTTGTCCTTTGCCGAACGCATCGGCTTTGACGCGGCCTTTGTGGTGGCCGCCGGGGCGACCGTGACGCTGATCGCCGGCTATGCCGGGCTCATCTTCCATTCCCGCTGGCGTTTCATCGCGGCCTTTGCTGTGTTCAGCGCACTTTATGCTTTGATCTATGTGCTGATGCGCATGGAAGACTACGCGCTGCTGGTGGGTGCCTGCTCGGCCTTCCTCGTCATCGCTGCCGTGATGGTGCTGACGCGCAATATCAACTGGTACGGCAATCGGGCAGAAGGGGAATAGGTTTAAGTACTCCCCTGTAGCGAGGGGCGTACCTTTTAAGCCATGCCCAGAATACGGCGGGCCTGTGCCAGCGTCTCGGCGGTCAGGCCCAACGCCTTAACCTCTTCGGGTACGTCCTCCGCAGACGGGGCCGGCTCTGCTGGCACCTCTGGGGCGGGGGTGGCAACGGCGATCGGCGCGACCTCAGCGGGGATGTGAGGCTCTGGTTCCGGCGCGCGAATCTCAGGAGCTTTCACTTCATTTGTCTCAAAGCCGACGCCCATCTGATGCGGCAGGTGCAAGGCAAAGGTCGCCCCGCTCTGGGGTTCGGACTCCAGTGTGATCCAGCCGTCGTGCAATTCGACCAAGGCCTTAACGAGCGCCAGCCCCAGACCCGGCCCGCCGCGTTCGCGGCCAACGAAGCGGTCGAAGATGTGCGCCTGCGTGTGGTAGGGGATGCCGCGCCCCGAATAGCCGATTTCCAGCGTCAGGGTGTCGCCTTCCTTGCGGCTGCGGATGGTAATCTGGCCCTCTGCGGCGGCGTTGCGCAGGGCATAGTCCAGCAGATGATCCAGCACCTGCCCCAAACGTTGCGCGTCGGCACGGATCAGGGCCCGCGTGTCCAGCCCCTGATAGTCGAAGCGGATGCCCTTGGCGCTCAGCGTGTCGGCCTGACGGCCCAGAGCGGCCGCGACCATGCGCGACAGGTTGAAGTCCGATGGCGAAATCGACATTTCTCCGGCGTCGATCTGCGCCATGTCCAGCACGTCGTCGATAGAGCGGGCCAGTTCCTGCGAAGCGGCCTGAATGGCGTTGAGGAAGCCGCGGCGGCGGATTTCTGCCGGGTCAGCCTCGGTGGCGTTGGCTTGTCGTTGCAGCAGGTCGGCATAACCGACAATGGTCGTCAGGGGTGTGCGCAATTCATAGGAGACGTTGGCGACGAAATCGCGCTTAAGACGCACTGATTCCGACAAAGCCACGTCGCGCTGTTCGATGGCTTCTTCGAGCGCGCGGCGGTCGGTGATGTCGCTGAAGGCCACCAGAGTAGCCCCGTCAGGCAGGGGCTGGGTTCGCCACTGGGCCAGACGTCCGTCTGAGGTGCGTACCTCACCCATCTGCGGCGCACGCGCGAGCGGGTCGATATCGGTAACGCGCGCCTTCAGCTCGGCCCAGAAACCGCGATCGTGCACCAGGGGCAGACACAAGGCCGTCAGTTGCCCGAAGTCAGAATTGAGCGCCAGTTCGTCGGGCGTCAGCTTCCAGAAGGCGTCAAACGCCGCATTGCGCAAACGCAGACGACCATCCGAGCCAAATACCGATACGGCATCGGTCAGCTGGTCCAGCGTGGCGCGCTGCACCTGAATTAGCGAATTGAACTGCGCCTTGAGGGTCAGTTCGCCGGTCTTATCCGAAAACAGCAGCAACAGCCCGCCCAACGGGTGCGGCTGACGCACAACGCGCAGCGACCGTCCATTGGGCAGCGACCACATCTCATCCGGCGCGGCCTCGCTCAGACCGTAAAACTCCAGTTCCTGCGCCTTCCATGTCACGAAGTCCGAGGTTTCGGGCAGTTTGCGCTTTTGCCGCAGACGATCGAGCAGTTCGCCATGCGTCGGACGCTCAGCCAGCCAGGCGGGCTCCAGATCCCACAACAATTCGAAAGCGCGGTTATGGAAGGTCAGGCGCTTTTCCGGTCCGAAAATGGCCACGGCGTCTTCGAGGCGGTCCAGCGTGTCGTCGTGCGCTTTGGCATGGCGCTTGAGCGCTTCGCGGCTTTCTTCGGATTCGGTTATATCGACAGCATAGGCGCAGACATAGGCGTCGCCCAGCGGCTCGGCCGTCACCTGAAAGGCGCGGCGTTGCCCGCGAATCGTCAGCCAGCGGAAGCCTTCGCGGCGGACATGCTGTTCGGCGGCTTCGACAACGAGCGCGTCAGCAGACCGGTCGAGCCCAAGATGTTCCGCGCGCGCCTGTTCGACATTTTCGGCATCGACAGCCGTCAGCCAGGCGGCATTGGCCCACACCAGTTGTCCGTCACGCACCACCCAGCACGGGGCGGGAATCAGGTCGGCCATACGTGCAAAGGGACCGGAGGAAAGAGATGTATGCTCGCTGGCTATGGCCAGACGCACCCACGCCGTTGCCCCCGTCGCGCGACCTTCGACCAGCAGGGTCAGACCGGAGGTGCGGGCACCGACTAGGCTGCGCGGTGCTTCGGTAAACACTTCGAAACGGCAGGGGCGACCTTCGGCAATCAGGCGTTTCAGCGCTTCGGCGGCCTCTTTGGACGAGCCGGCCAGACCTTCGATAACACGCGGGGCGACCTCTTCGGAGAAGGGTATACGAAAGGCATCCGCGACGGTTTTGAGCGTTTCATCGCCCCAGACCAGACGCACCGTCTCCCCTTCGATGGCAACAAAGGCTTCGTCGAAGGCCAGGGTGGCGGCGTCCAGTTCCCCCAGAACCGTATGCTGGACGTCAAGGCGTGACTTATAGCCTTGTGTGAGCTTCGTCAGTCGCGCTCGCAGTCGCCAGGCCAGAACCGTGGTTGAAAAGGCCAGCGCAGTCGCGCCAGCAGCGGCGGCAAAGGCAATGGTGGCAACGGTCATGCGGCGGCCCGGGACGAATCACTTAAAGGCCCATACTAATGCAAAGCGATTCGCCCCCCAAATGAATATGGCAACTCGGAGTCAAGTAAGTTTTAGAGCCCGCGCATAGATATAGGAGGCGACCAACACGATAAGAGCCGACCCGATGCCCGAGATCAGAAAGACCCAAAGCAGATAAACCGGTGGCAGGATGAGCGCTGCGCCGAGCATGATCACGCCGGCCAGCATCATGACCGGTCCGGCCAGGCGATGGGTGCGGTCCCACACCCGTTCATCACTTAGTGTCCAAGGGGTGCGCACCCCCATCACATAGTTGCGGCGCGCTTTGGGCAGGACATTGCCGATCAGGATAAACAAAAGACCTGGGCCCAGCAGCAGGGGTTGGACTGACAGGGTCCATGCCAGGGCGTGGCCGACGATGAACAGATGCCCGAACGCCAGAAGGGCGACAACCCCGATCCAGCTTACCGCATAGACCGAAGCCGAGCGTTCCAGCTTGCCCGTTTTGGGTTGCATATAGGGCAGAACCCATAACAGCAGGGTAATCGCGGCCAGCGTCAGCGGCATGACCATCAGCGCCTGATCCCGCGGCATAAAGCCATTCGCGGTGCCCGAAAGGTCGAAGTGTGTACCGACGGGGCCGTCTGTGATCTGCGGCCGCGCCCACAGGCTCAGGCCCGCTGTGGCGGCGATCATCAGCAGACTGAATATCTTGGACGCCGGCCATTTTGCCTCTGGGGTCATGCCTTGTCCTCCATGGTGCGTGGCAGCGGCGCGGTGGCGTCCTGACCGATACGAAAGGCGCTCATCAGCGACATCATCGCCTCTTCGAGCACAGACAGGTTAAGTCGATAGATGAGCGTGGTGCCTTGCCGCGTCATATCGATGAGGCCGGCGGCTTTCAATTTCGCCAGATGCCCCGACAGGGTGGGTTTGGAGACGTGAACCCGATCGGCAATCTCACCCGCGCTCATTTCCCGCTCGCGAAGCATTTCGAGGATGTGTCGTCGCGTAGGGTCGCTCAGGGACTTGTAAACTTCGGACATGGACACCCTCTTTATTTGTTATTTAGGCAAATACCAAATAAAAAGAGGTCTGTCAATTGCGGCGGCACGTCCCTCTTTGCGTATTCTTTTTGTTCCGGTCAGTCTTTTGTTAAGGGGCGCAAACCTATAGAATGGCCCCATGCCCGCCATAGCCTATCCCATCGCGCATAACGCACTCGATATCGTCCTGAACTGGGGCGAGGGTGTGTTGATGTCAGCCGAACGCGAAAGGGCAGCGAAAGACGCGTGCGGCAAGGACGTGATCTTTGTGCGTGAAACGCTCGATCCGGGCTTTCCGAGCGAAGAGGCAGCGCGAGCCCGGTATGAAACCCTGCTGAGCGAGCCGTTTTCGACCCTGATCTGCACATTTGAGCGGGTGCAGAAACCGCGCCGTATCGAGCCGCAGATGCGCGACGGCCGCCGCTGGCCAAAGCCGGAAGCGGCCCCGGTGGCGCAATGGAAGCTGTGCGTCAGCTACTGGAAGATAGGGACGGTGCGCCCTGTGCCCAGGCCGTCAACGGCGATTGCCCCGCACCTTCAGGCCCGCGCCGTGCGCAAGAAGGCACTGGATGTACCGCTGACGCCGGAAGAGGTGCAGGCTCTCGCCCACGCGCCGCTGATGGCCTATCGCCCGCAAAAGGCGCTGGATATGGGCCTGTTCGAATTCGTTCTGCCGGAAAACCCGGATATCATTATCGCAGACGAGTAAGGTTTAGCCCCACATGCCGCCATACTTACTTAGGGGCTTTTTTGGCCAGAATGCGCTGTAATGTCCGCCGATGCATGTTCAGACGGCGCGCCGTTTCTGAAACATTCTGATTACATAGGGCATAGACGCGCTGAATATGCTCCCAGCGCACGCGGTCGGCGGACATGGGGTTTTCGGGCGGCGCCGGGGCATGGTCTTCGACCGCCAGCAGCGCCTTGACCACATCATCGGCATCAGCGGGCTTCGACAGATAGTCTACCGCGCCCGATTTCACTGCGGCTACCGCCGTGGCGATATTGCCGTAACCGGTCAACATGATAGCGCGGGCATCCGGGCGTTTGGCGTGCAGAGCCTCGACCGCTTTCAGACCATTGCCGTCTTCGAGTCGCATATCCATCACGCCGAAAGCCGGCGGGCTCGCCTCGATAACCTTCAAAGCCTCGGCGACGCTTTCGACCGCCGTGACGGTGAAGCCGCGCGATTCCAGAGCCCTGGCCAGACGCTGACGAAACGGCGCGTCGTCGTCCAGCAGCAGCAGGGTTCGGTCGGTGAGGGTGGCGATCTTCTGCTCGATGGCGGTTTTCACATCATCCATAACAAGCTCCTTATTCTACGGGGTAATCTCTGGGGGTTAATCTCTGGATAGCGGTGCGATGTCACCGCCAAAATCTCGGGATACGATCACGTCTATCTGCTCGCGCCGCCATAGGGCGCGCACATAGGCGCCCCCGGTGTCGCGATTGCCGTAGGTGACGCTGGCCCCTGTATGCTCCAGCAGCGTTTTGGCGATAAAGAAGCCCAGACCCATGCCACCGTGCATAGATGTCTCCGGTCGCGAATCATTTCCGCGCGTCGAAATATAGGGGTCGCCGACGCGCGACAGGATGTCTGGCGCAAAGCCAGGGCCGTCGTCTTCAATAGACAGCGTTACGTAGGCCTTGCGAATACGCACGCGAACCCAGACGGCGCTGCGCGCAAAATCGACGGCGTTTTCGACAAAGGCCCCCAAGGCATGCAGCCATTCCGGTCGGCGCTTGATCGACACATACTGGCCGGGGTCTTCGCCGTCGGGCACTTCGTCCATCGAAATTTCGATATGGATGGCTTTGCCTTCGTTGCGGAAGGGCTGCACCGCCTCTTCGAAGAACACGCGTAGCGGCAGCTGATCGTGCACCTGATCACGGGTTTCGGGGCGGCGGGCGAGGTTTTTGAGGATATCGCGGCAGCGCTGGCTTTGCGATACCAGCAGCTCGGCATCCTCATAAAGTGCCGTGCCGGGTTTCAGGCTGCGCAGCATTTCGCGCGCTACCACCTGAATGGTGCCCAGCGGCGTCCCCAGCTCATGCGCGGCTGCCGCCGCCAGTCCGCCCAATGCCGACAGGCGGTGTTCCTTTTCCAGAACTGCCTGCGTCGCCGCCAGGGCCTGCGCCATACGCTTAGATTCCAGCGCCGCCTGCCACGTATAGCCCGCCGTGAAGACGATGCCGATGATGATGGCGGCCAGAAAGCCCAGACGATAGATTTGCGGCAGATGGAACGCTTGTCCTTCCGGCCACGGCAAGGGCAGTGACCAGAAAGCCATGGCGCAGGTGGCCAGCACTGCGACAGCCACTACGCCAAAGCCGTAGCGCGTCGGCAGGTTGGCCGCGGCCACGGTCGCCGGGGCAATCAGCATCAGGCAGAAGGGGTTGTCGAGCCCACCCGTCACGGCCAGAAGGGCCGCCAGTTGCACGCAGTCAAAGCTCAGTTGCAGGGCTGCGTCCCAGTCGTTGAGACGCTGCCGCCGGTCATTGAACATCAGAAGGAGGTTAAGCCACAGACTGGCGGCGATCATGGCCAGACAGGGCCACAGGTTCAGCTCATGACCGAAGCCCAGTGCCACCACGGCGATCATCACACTTTGGCCCAGTATGGCCAGCCAGCGCAGACCGACCAGCGTGCGCAGCCTCAAGCCATCGGCTCCGTGGGACAGCGGTACGGGCGAAAAGTCGGCCCAGGAAAACGGCGTGCGATCTTTTGCCGCAGCCGGGGGCGCGGTGAAGGAAGACAGGAAGCTGATAATCCGTTGGCGCACGTTGCGGGTTCGCCTATAGAACTTGCGGGTATGGCCCCTTTAGGCGCCTTCGTGCCGCATGACCATGTGACACATTTGCGCATCTGAGACTAAGGATAGGCATAGGATGAATCGCACACGTCTGACAATCATTGCGGTACTGGTGATCGGCCTCGGCGCGCTGGCGGTCGCCATGTGGAGTTCGATGCTGGGGCAAAAGCCGGTGGCGAGCCGCACGATCGACTCGGCCTACAGCATCGGCGGGCCGTTCGCCCTGACGGATCAGTACGGCAAACCGCAGACGGAAGCGATTTTGAAGGGCAAATGGACCGCCGTCTTCTTCGGCTTCACCTACTGCCCCGACATCTGCCCGCTGACCCTGCAATCGCTCGATCAGACGCGCCAGAAGCTGGGCAAGGACGGCGACAAGCTTCAATTCGTATTCATTACGGTCGATCCGGAGCGCGACACCCCCGAGGTGATGAAGGCCTATCTGAACTCTGGCGGCTTCCCTAAGGGGGTTATCGGCCTGACCGGCACGCCGGAACAGATCGCGGCGGCCGCGCGCGCCTATCGTGCCACCTATCAGAAGGTTGGCGAAGGCAAGGACTACACGATGAACCACACCTCGGTGGTCTATCTGATGAATCCGCGTGGCGAATTTGCCGTCCCCCTGACCCACGGTTTGCCGCCGGAAAAGGCCGCTGAGGTGATCCGGCAGGCAATGCGGGATTACTGACGTCTTACTCAGTCATCTAAACCCAGGCCATCCATGATCCGCGGCAGGCACTTTTCAATGCGCGATTCCCGCGTTTTTGACTGTTTGGCCGAAGAAAAGTGCAGCAGATAGGCGCGCTGACGCCCCGGCGTCAGGCCCGCAAACGCTTCTTTCAGGGCGACATCGCCTTCAAGTCGCGCGCGAAACTCATCCGGCATCGCAAAGCCTTCGGTCTTTTTAAAATCGACCTTCAATCCCGCCTTTTCCACCGCAATCGCGGCTTCGACATAGGCTTTCAGCGTCGCGGCTTGCTTTGTGATCTGATCGAGGGAGGTAAAGCGAATCTGGCGCGCCGACTGCACATTTTCGGTCTGCTGGATCAACAGGCCCTGCGGATCGGGCATAAGCGCGCCCTTCATAAACAGCAGAGCGCAATAGTCCTTGAAGCCATGCATCAGCACCACATTGGCCTTGCCCAGCGTGTAGCAGGGCTGCCCCCATTTCAGCTCTTCGTTCAGCGGGGCCTGACGCAGGATGGCGCGCAAGGCTTCAAACTCCGTCCGCCAGCGCTCGGCACGCTGCATAAAGGCGTCCACCTTGGGGTGGGTTGGATTGTCCATCCTGTTGTCTCCTTCTATTAGACGGAGACTAACTCCCCCCACCCAAAAACCCAAGCCTGACATCGCAACGTCACACCTTCACGGCTTTTTGTTTCGCAGATGCGAAGAGAGGACTCGTAACCTCTTGGCAGCATCCTTATGTTAGCCTTGTCCTCACGACAGACGACACGAGTTTTTGCGATGCTGTACCTGCTGCATGAGATGGCCTATTATTCCGCTGGTCCCTGGCGCGCCGTGGCGCAGGCCAGCCGCGACTTCTGGGGCAATAAGGCCAATCCGATTGCCGAAACCGAATTCGGGCGCAAGATGTACGCCTCGGCTGAGTTGTTCAGCACGGTCACCCGCCGCTATGGCAAGCCCGACTGGCGTCTCGACAGTGTCAAAATCAACGGCACGCCGGTGCGGATTCAGGTGGTTGAGGACTGGGCTTCGCCGTGGTGCAAGCTGATCCGTTTTCAGCGCGACCCGACCGATCTGCGCCGCGCCGGGGTGAAAAAGCCCGCCCCCGCCGTGCTGGTCGTGGCACCGCTGTCCGGCCACTACGCCACCTTGCTGCGCGGTACGGTGCAGGAATTTCTGCTCGATCACGACGTCTATGTTACCGACTGGGTTAATGCGCGTCAGGTACCGGTGCTGGAAGGGCGTTTCGACTTCTACAGCTTCATCGACCATGTGCGCGACATGCTGCGGGCCATCGGCGCGCGCGCGCACGTTGTCGCCGTCTGTCAGCCGGGGCCGCCGGTGCTGGCTGCCGCCTGCCTGATGTCGGAAGACAAGGATCCGCTGCGTCCGGCCTCCATGACCTTTATGGGCTCGCCAATTGACGCCCGCTATAATCCGACCGTGACCAATGATCTGGCGCAGGAAAAGCCGTTCACCTGGTTCAAGTCGAACATGGTCCACACCGTGCCGCCGCCCTATCCGGGCGTAGGCCGTCGCGTCTATCCGGGCTTCGTGCAGCTTTATTCCTTTATGAGCATGAACGAGGAGCGGCACAAAGACGCCCATTGGGCCTATTTCAACTCGCTGGTCGATGATGACGGCGACGGTATCGAAAAGCACCTCGAATTTTATGACGAGTACTTGTCCGTGCTCGACCTGACCGAAGAATTCTACCTTCAGACCATCGATCTGGTGTTCCAGAAGTTCGCCCTGCCCAAGGGGGAGCTGATCCATCATGGCCGCCCGGTCCGCCTTGGGGCCGTGACCGATATCGCCCTGATGACGGTCGAGGGCGAGAAGGACGACATTTCCGGCGTGGGTCAGACTCAGGCCGCCCATGAGATGTGCAAGAACATCCCGCAGGATATGCGAGAGCTTTATGTGCAGCCGGGGGCCGGCCACTATGGCGTGTTCAATGGCCGCCGTTTCCGTCAGGAAATCTATCCGCGCATCCGCGACTTCATCGCCCGCAGCGAGGCCGCGCTTTAGGTGTTGGGGCTCAAGCGGGCAAAACCGGCCTATGAGGCAGGTCAGGTCATCGACTGCGGTGACTTCCGCCTGCACCTGAAGGTCAATGCCCGCGCGCGACGTATCTCTTTGCGCATCGACAACAAGACGGGCGAGGCGGTGGTGACCGCGCCGCGCCCGCGGGATCTGGCTCAGGCCGTCGATTTTGCCCTCAGCCGCGCCCAGTGGATCATCGAACATCAGGCGGCGCGGCCCGACAGGCTGTTCTTCACGCCCGACAGCGATATTCCCTATCTTGGGGCGCAACTGCGTCTGGTTCACTCAGGCAATGCGGCCGCCGCGCGCATGGTGGGCGGCGTTCTGACCGCGGGCGGCGAGGGCGAGGCCTTCCACCGCCGCATCGAGCGCTTTTTGCGCAAAGAGGCGCTGGAATTTGCCCAGACCCATACGGAGATCTATGCGCAACGGCTCGGCTATGCCGACGTGAAGGTGTCGCTGTTCGACGCCAAGGGCCGCTGGGGATCGTGCACGCCGGGGCGCAAGGCCATCCGCCTGAGCTGGCGGCTGATCCTCGCGCCGGAACCGGTCTTTGCCTATGTCTGCGCCCACGAAGCCGCGCACCTGCGCCATCCCGACCATTCCGATCGCTTCTGGGCCGAGGTCGAAGGGCTCTATGGCGATTACCGCGCGGCCCGTCGCTGGCTGAAGACCGAGGGCGTGCAGCTCTTTGCCTATGGGGCTTGACTCATCGCTTTAACGCGCGTACTTAACCGATAAGTTATTTAACGTTTCGGTTAAGTGTATGCCTGCGTCTCCCGACCACCTGTCTGTGACCCTCAATGCTCTGGCCGATCCGACGCGCCGGGCCATTCTGGCGCGGCTGTCGCTGGGCGAAACGACGGTCAATGATCTGGCGGAACCGTTCGATATGAGCCTGCCGGCGGTGTCCAAGCATCTGAAAGTGCTGGAAAAGGCCGGTCTGATCAGCCGGGGTCGCGAAAAGCAGTGGCGGCCCTGCCGGCTGGAACCGGAACCGCTGAAGGAGGTCGATATGTGGCTTGCCAAATATCGCGCCATGTGGGAGGCGCGGCTTGACCGGCTGGAGGCCTATCTGACCCAGCTTCAGGCCGCTGCCGATCCGCCTGCGCCGCCGGTGGTGACTGACAAATCCGATACCCAGAAGGATGACCGCACATGATCACCCTATCCCCCCGCTCGTCGGACATGCAGTCAGGTTTCGAGGTCAGCTTCCCCAGTGACATCGACATCGTGATGTTTCGCACCTTCAAGGCGCCCCGTGCTCTGGTCTGGGAGATGTGGACCAAGCCGGAGCATGTGCGCCAATGGTGGGGTCCGCACGGTTTCCACAACGACACCTGTGAGATGGATGTTCGCCCCGGCGGCCGTTTCCGCCTTGGCATGGCCGCTCCGGACGGTACGCCCTGCCCCTGCGAAGGCATCTTTGTTGAAGTCGTAGCGCCGGAACGCCTGGTCTATGAGGGGAGGCCGCACGTGCATCCGTGCGGTTCCGGTCTGCCGCCTGAATCGCGCGTGACTATAACCTTCAAGGAAGAGGGGGAGGGGACCCGGCTCACCCTGCACGCGCGCCTCCTTTCGCCGGAGCTCAAGGCGGCGGCAATTGAACAGGGCTTTGCCGTCGGCTGGGCCGATGCCTTTGAACGTTTGGAGACTTTGATGTCGGAGCAACCCCCCGGGTTTGAGATCGTCACGTCGCATCGCTATGCCGCGTCCCCGGAGGCCCTGTTTGCGCGGTTTGCCGATCCGCAGCACCTCAAACAGTGGTGGGGACCGGACGGCTTTACCAACACCATCCCGGTGTTTGAGTTTCGCGAAGGCGGGGAGTTCCGCATTATCATGCACGGGCCGGATGGGCGCGATCACGACAATCACAAGCGCTTTGTCGAGATCGTTGAGAACCAGCGCATCGTCTTGGATCACCTTCAGCCGACGCATCAGTTCCGTATGACGGTCGAATATGTCTCGGACGGCGATCATACTGACATGATCTGGCGCATGGATTTTGCACCCTCCGAACAGGAGGAACTGCTCAAGACCTTCATTCCGCAGGCCAATGAACAGAACTTTCTGCGTCTGGAGACCTATCTGAAAACCGGGAAAATTTGAGGGGGAGCAAATGCTGACATTTATTCTGGGCCTGATCGGCCTTGCCATTGCCGGGGTGTTGCTGGTCGCAGCCTCACGGCCCAACCACTTCCGGCTTCAGCGCACCGCGACCATCGCGGCGTCGCCGGAGGCTATCTATGCCGAACTGGAGGACCTGCGCCGCTGGCAGACATGGTCGCCGTGGGAAGACATCGACCCGGTGCTGCGCCGGACCTACAGCGGCCCGGCGGCCGGCACGGGCTCCGTCTATGAATGGGCGTCGGATAATGCCAAGGCCGGTGTAGGCCGCATGACCATCACCGAAGCCCGTGTGCCGAGCAAGCTGGTCATCCAGCTCGACTTCATCAAACCCATCCGCGCCACCAATACCGCAGAATTCACCCTGCAAGCACAGGACAGCGGCACCGTGGTGACCTGGGCCATGTATGGCCCATCGCCCTTTGTCTCGCGTCTGTTCGGTCTGATCTTCAATATGGACAAGATGATCGGAGCGGATTTCGAAAAAGGTCTGTCACGTCTCAAAGCGCTGACGGAAAACCGATAAACCCCACAGAGGAGAAACTGCCGTGCGTATTGATGTCTATCTGAGTTTCAATGGCCAATGCGCCGAAGCCTTCGCGTTTTATCAGTCTGTGCTTGGCGGCGAACTGATGACCTTCCCGTTTTCCGCCGCGCCCGACATGCCCGTTGATCCGGCCTTAAAGGACTGGGTTATGCACGCCACGCTGAACACGGGCGAAGGGATCATTCAAGGCGCGGACTGCCCGCCGGAATACGGCCCATCCAAACCGTCTGGTTTCTGTGTGTCCATTCAGCCCCATACCGTCCAAGAAACGAAGCGCATCTGGGACGGCCTCTCTCAGGATGCCAGAATGGTAAACATGCCGCTTGCGCCCACCTTCTGGTCGCCCCTGTTCGGCATGTTTATCGACAAGTATGGTCAGCCGTGGATGATCAACACGGTCGCTGACGAAGCCTTCGTCGCTGCCAACACCCCACAATAAGAAAACTCACAAAACAATGGTCTGCGCCGCCTCTCCGCGACCCGGAAGGGGAGGGCGGAGCTGTGTCTGAATCTCAAAGGAAACGAAAATGACCCCGCAACCCGATACCCCGATATCCGAGCGTGAACTGGTGCTGGAACGCGTGCTGAAGGCTCCGCGTGCGCTTGTCTGGCGCTGCTGGACCGACCCAATGCTCTTGGCGGAATGGTTCTGCCCCAAGCCGTGGTATATTGATCAGGTCGAACTGGACGTGCGCACGGGCGGCAGCAATGCCTTCGTCATGCACGGACCCAATGGCGAGATCGTTCCCAATCGCGGCGTCTATCTCGAAGTGATCGAAAACGAAAAGCTGGTCCTGACCGACGCCTACGTAAAGGCGTGGGAGCCGTCGGAAGCCCCGTTTATGACCGCCATCATCATGCTGGAAGACACGCCCGAAGGCCATACGCGCTATGTCGCCAAGGCCCTGCACTGGTCGGTCGAGACCCGCAAACAACATGAACAGATGGGCTTTCATGAGGGCTGGGGTATTGCCACCGATCAGCTCGAAACCCTCGCGCAATCCTTAAACGCATAGGTGACCCATGCGCCTTCTACCTTTTACTTTCGGTCTTTTGGTGATGAGCGCCGGACTGTCGGCCTGTTCGCAGCCGCCGGCGGAGACAACACCCGACGCTTCGGCGCCCAAACCCGCCCCCGCCACTCCGGTGTCCAAAGATTTCCCGGCGGGCCTCTATACACTCGATGCCTCCCACGCCAGCCTGACCTTCATGGTCAGCCATCTCGGCTTTTCGACCTATATGGCGGGTTTTGACCGCTTCGAGGCGACGCTGGAAATAGACCCGGCACATCCGGAAGCGGCCAAACTCAAGGCCACGGTCGATGTCAAATCGCTTGACCTGCCCACCCCGCCCAAGGGTTTCCACGACAGCCTGATGTCGGCGCAGTGGTTCGACGCAGCAACGCACCCGCAAATGACCTTTGTGTCTACCAAGATTGAAAAGACCGGCGATTATTCGGCGAAGATTTACGGCGAGCTGACCCTGCGCGGTGTCACCAAGCCCGTGGTGCTTGATGCGGTGCTTAACGGCGGTTATGCTGGGTTTGCACCCTATGACCCCCATGCCCGTATCGGCTTTTCGGCCAGGGGGGAGATCAAGCGATCGGATTTCGGCATGGCCTTTGGCATACCGGAACCAGGCAGCAGTATGGGCGTCGGTGACACGGTCAGCATTGCCATTAACGCCGAATTTTCTGGCCCGCCGCTAAAGGCCAAATAAGAGGACGCTCATGACCCGTTCAATGACCCCGCACACCATGCGCCTGACGCGCGACCTTACCTTTCCGGTCGAAACCGTCTTCAGGGCGTGGTCGGACCCAGTGGCCAAGTCCCAGTGGTTCACCGGCCCGCCGGACTGGGAACGCGACCCGCATGAGCTTGATTTCCGCGTCGGCGGGCATGAGCGCAGCAGCGGCGGCCCCAAGGGGCAGCCGCGCCACATCATGTCGGCCTTCTTTCACGATATTTTGCCGCCCGAAGACGGGCCACAAGGCAGGGTGGCGCGCATTATTTCCAGCTTCACCATGCACGTGGGGGACACCCTGCTCACCGCTTCGCTGCTGACGCTGGAATTCACCGCTACGGCCACCGGCTCACGGTTGGACCTGACCGAACAACTGGCCTTCATTGGCGGCTGCGACCACATTGCCGGCCGGGAAGCCGGCACCCAGGCCTTGCTCGACATGCTGGAAGCGTGGCTGAACAGACAGTAGAAGTCTGGGTCTTATGATTTCTTGTAGAAACATAATGATCCAGATTTTGTTTACGCTCCCGCGCCGGGTGCGGGCTCCGCCGTCTTGGCGGCCGCCTCAATGGCGGCTTGAGCGGAATGAAGCCAGTGGAAATCATTCCGCTCTATATCCATCCGTCGGCCTTCAGCACCTTCTGATAAGAGCGGCTGACGGGTGCCTCGATATCGCCGCGCAGTGTGAGGCTGACGCGCCCGTCCTGCCGGCGGATGTCTTCGATGGCGTCGCGTGCCACCCACCACGAACGGTGCGTTTGAGAGCCTTCGATCCCTTCCAATTCGCGGATGGCATCATAGAGACGCATCAGGATCAGCGTGTTACCGGCGCTGGTGTGAACCCGCAGATAATGGTCTTCTGCCGACAGGGCGTAGATGTCGGCCTTCTGATGCTTGAAGGGTAAGCGCTCACGAAAGGCGACGCGCGCCGCGTCGGTGCCGTCTGCGGACGATGCGGTCGGTGGTGCCGAAAAAGCGTGGCTTTGCTGCGGTTCGCGGTTGATCAGCACATTGAGCGTTGTCATGGCGGCGGAGATGATGCCAACCGGAGCGAGGAAGCGGGCATATAGGGCAATATCCCAGCGCATATGCCCAAACAAAGGCGTGATGGCCCACACGACCAGCGAGATAGAGGGCGTCAGAAGTGCCGTCAGGACGATGCCGTACAGCCACGGCCGCCCTTCCAGATGCAGGCGATGACGTACGACCTTCAAGCCGACGCGATCAACCCCCACCGCTACCAGCGACCCCGCCAGCATCAGGGCTGACCAATAGACAAAGCGCATCACAAACGGAATGACATCCGTGCCAAAGGCATTAATCAGGCTGAGGAAGAGGGCCATGCCGAGCGCGGCCGCCAGAATGCGCCCGACGCCAGAGGCCGTTTCTGACCAGGCGGGTTGTGTCATTGGCGAAGCGTGAACCGCAGGTGTCTTCGTTTCACGCATGGATGCCTTCTGTTCGCGCATCCGTCTCCCCGTCTCAGATAAGCCCTGTCTAATTGCCGTAAAGCGGTCCTCCCGCACAAGACAATTTTGATGGAATGCCTCATGTCCGCGCCACACGCCCCCACGAAACCCCGTTCCGCCTACGCGTTTGTCTGGAAATTTATCAGCGGTCTGATCCTGACCGGCGGCCTTATCCTTATCACGGTCCTTGCCTCGGGCGGTGACCTCAGCGGTATGAGCCGCGTCCTTGAACGGGCTCATGTGCACGCCCCGAACCTTCGCGCCATTGCCGAGTCGTCACTGGCTACGCAAATCCATCTAAGCGCGGCGATAACGGCCTTTTTCATCGGCCTCTATCAGTTGCTGGGGCCAAAAGGGCGCGCACCGCACCGTCTGCTGGGCTATATTTGGCTGGCCCTGATGCTGACGGCGGCGATTTCCAGCTTCTGGCTGCGCGGCCTCAACCACGGTATGTTCAGTTTTATCCATATCCTGTCGGGCTGGACGGTGGTGGTCGCGCCGATGATCCTCTATGCGGCGCGCACGAAAAACATCAAACGCCACCGCACGATGGCGACGAGCCTGTTTATGGGCGGACTGGTCGTTGCGGGCCTTTTTGCCTTCATGCCGGGCCGCTTGCTGTGGCACGTCTTTTTCGGATAACCGGCATAACCCGGCTTAAGCGTTTCTGATTTTCAAAACGACGTGCTAGGTTTGGTTTCGTAATCTTGGCGGGACCCAGCAGCATGACCGATCCGACGAAACGGGCCCCGATCCGACTGGGATGGCGGACTCACGCCTGTCTGGTATTGTTGCTGGTCGTCTATGTCTTCAACTTTGTGGACCGTCAGATCCTGTCTATCCTCGCGCAGCCGATCAAGGCCGAACTGAATCTCACCGATGCGCATCTGGGCTGGCTGGGCGGTTTTGCCTTTGCCTTCGTCTATACGGTTCTCGGTATCCCTGCCGCGCTTATGGCGCAGAAGCTGGGAAGGGTCCGGCTGATCACAGCCGCCCTTTTGGTGTGGAGCGCGGCGACAGCGGCCTGTGGTCTGGCCACCTCCTGGTTCACCCTGGCGCTGGGGCGGTTTGGCGTAGGTGTGGGGGAAGCGGGCGGCGTCGCCCCGTCCCAAAGCCTGATTAGCGACCTCTATCCGCCCGCCCACCGCGCCAGAGCCATGGCCGTCTTTTCGCTGGGCGTGCCATTAGGGTCGGGTCTCGGCATCATGTTCGGCGGGCTTCTGGCGGCGACCTTTGACTGGCGGCACGCCTTCGTCACCATTGGTTTGGCGGGTGTCGTGTTTGCGCCGCTGTTCTTCTTCGGCACGCGCCGTCATGACGTTCAGACGCAGACCGATAGAGTTCCTGCGCTGGACCAACTGCGTCGCCTGATGCGCAATCGCTCCCTTTGGCTGATTTCACTGGGCGCTTCGCTCTCGTCCGTGATTGGCTATGGCCTGATGTTCTGGCTACCGTCGGTCTTTATGCGCTCGTTCAAGGCGACGTTGGTGTCGGCCTCTGTCAGCTTCGGCCTGATCGTCCTGATCGGGGGCGCCATCGGTATTCTGAGCGGCGGGTTTGTCGCGGATCGTTTAGGCGCAAAGTCGCTGCGCGCTTTTGTGCTGGTGCCTGCGGCGGCCTATCTTTTGTGTATCCCGGCCTATGGGGTGGTGCTCATGATGCCGGGCTTCGCCTTTGACACGGGGGCTGGGTTCGTCCTCCTGATCCTCGCGCAGGCGCTGGGGCTTGTGTGGATGGGGCCCGTGCTGGCAAGTCTGCATCATGTAGTCGAAGCGCCGGATCGTGCGCTGGCCTCGGCGGTGTTTTTGTTTGTCACCAACCTGATCGGCCTCGGCTTCGGCTCCTGGATTATGGGGATAATTTCGGATTATTTATCATATAATTATGCGGCAAATGCGTTGAAAATGGCTGCAACGGGCGGGCTGGTCTTCTACGGCCTTGGGGCGGGCTGCTTTCTTTTGACAGCGCTTACCCTTAAGTCAGACTGGAAAACGAGCCCGATTTCCGACTGAGCGGCCCTCCGCAGCGGCAAAAATCGGCGATCTTGCGGTTGCACAACGCCGGACGGGTCTTTATAACCCCTGCCCGTCGGTGCGGGCGAGACGTCCGTGCCCCAAAGGTCGCCGAGCCGTGCGCCGCATGGCTTGTATTTCCTCGCTGGTACCGCTAACACGGGCCGGCATCCATTTGACAAGACCGGTTCCATGAACATTCACGAGCATCAAGCCAAGGCCGTACTCAAGGAGTTCGGCGTCGCCGTTCCGCGCGGCTATCCCGCCTTCTCGCCCAAGGAAGCCCTTGAGGCCGCCAAGAACCTGAAGGACGATTCCACCAAGGTGTGGGTCGTTAAGTCACAAATCCACGCCGGTGGCCGCGGTAAGGGCCGCTTCGAAGGCCTTGGCCCCGACGCCAAGGGCGGCGTGCGCGTCGTCAAGTCGCCGGCCGACGTCGAAGCCAATGCCGATGAAATGCTGGGCCGCGTGCTCGTGACCCATCAGACGGGTCCGGCGGGCAAGCAGGTCAACCGACTGTACATCGAAGAAGGCGCGGACATCAAAAAGGAGCTGTATCTGTCGCTCCTCGTCG
This sequence comes from Asticcacaulis sp. DW145, assembly GCF_037101385.1. Classification (NCBI taxonomy): domain Bacteria; kingdom Pseudomonadati; phylum Pseudomonadota; class Alphaproteobacteria; order Caulobacterales; family Caulobacteraceae; genus Asticcacaulis; species Asticcacaulis sp. DW145. The sequence goes on from NZ_AP029024.1 coordinate 238,645, forward strand.
ATCGCGTCACTTCGCGCGTGTCGGTGGTCGCCTCGACCGAAGGCGGCATGGATATCGAAGAAGTCGCCCATTCGACTCCGGAAAAGATCCACTCCTTCACCATCGACCCGGCGACCGGCGTGTTCCCGACCCACGGTCGTACCCTGGCGCACGCTCTGGGTCTGAAGGGCGATCTGGCCAAGCAGGGCTTCAAGCTCCTTCAGCAACTGTACGCGGCGTTCAACGCCAAGGACATGGACATGCTGGAAATCAACCCGCTGATCATCACCGGCGACGACCAGCTTCTGGTTCTGGACGCCAAGGTGTCGTTCGATTCCAATTCGCTGTTCCGTCATCCGGACATTCAGGCCCTGCGCGACCTGAGCGAAGAAGATTCGAAGGAAATCGAAGCCTCGAAGTTCGACCTCTCCTATATCGCCCTTGACGGCGAAATCGGCTGCATGGTCAACGGCGCCGGTCTGGCCATGGCTACGCTTGACATCATCAAGCTCTATGGTGCGGAACCGGCCAACTTCCTCGATGTCGGCGGGGGCGCCAACAAGGAAAAGGTCACCGCGGCCTTCAAGATCATCACCTCGGACCCGAACGTGAAGGGCATTCTGGTCAACATCTTTGGTGGCATCATGCGCTGTGACATCATCGCCGAAGGCGTTATCGCTGCGGTGAAGGAAGTCGGCCTGAAGGTGCCTCTGGTGGTGCGCCTCGAAGGCACCAATGTCGAACTCGGCAAGAAAATCATCAACGAAAGCGGCCTGAACGTTATCGCCGCCGACGATCTGGCCGATGCGGCCGCCAAGATCGTCAAGGCTGTGAAGGGCTAAGGTTAGAGCAATGTCTGTACTGATCAATTCGCAAACCAAGGTCATCACGCAGGGCTTCACCGGCGCGCAAGGCACCTTCCACTCCGAACAGGCCATCGCCTACGGCACCAAGGTCGTTGGCGGCGTGACCCCCGGCAAGGGCGGCACCACCCATATCGGCCTGCCGGTGTTCGACTCCGTCGCCGAAGCCAAGGAACGCACGGGTGCCGATGCTTCGGCCATCTACGTGCCGCCGCCCTTCGCGGCTGACGCCATCTTAGAGGCCATCGAAGCCGAAATCCCGCTGATCGTCTGCATCACCGAAGGCATTCCGGTGCTGGACATGGTGAAGGTGAAGCGCGCCCTGTCGGGTTCCAAGTCGCGCCTGATCGGGCCAAACTGCCCCGGCGTCCTGACCCCGAACGAGTGCAAGATCGGCATCATGCCGGGCAACATCTTCTCCAAGGGCTCGGTCGGCGTCGTCTCGCGTTCGGGCACGCTCACCTATGAAGCCGTGTTCCAGACGACCAATGCCGGTCTGGGTCAGACGACCGCCGTCGGCATCGGTGGCGACCCGGTCAAAGGCACCGAGTTCATCGACGTGCTGGAAATGTTCCTGGCGGACGACGAAACCAAGTCGATCATCATGATCGGTGAAATCGGCGGCTCGGCCGAAGAAGACGCCGCTCAGTTCCTGATCGACGAAGCCAAGCGCGGCCGCAAAAAGCCGATGGCGGGCTTCATCGCGGGCCGCACGGCGCCTCCGGGCCGCCGCATGGGCCACGCCGGTGCCATCATCTCCGGCGGCAAGGGCGGCGCGGAAGACAAGATCGCGGCCATGGAAGCGGCGGGCATCAAGGTGTCTCCGTCTCCGGCAGCGCTCGGCGAAACCCTGCTCAGCGTGCTGAAGGGGTAGTCGTTTAAGCTTCTTCCTGAAATCAGGAGGGAGGCCGACCGCCACATACTCGTCACGAAAAGCGCGTAGCCTGCGGGTTACGCGCTTTTTTGTTGCCGCCGCCGCGCTGTGGACGCATAATGTGAGCGCTAACATTTTGCCCAAAAATCGTATACGATTTTTCCGGCTTAAGAGGTTCTCAACACCTCTCAAAGAGAGTATAGACCTTCCTGTCAGGCGGTGTCGTTATTGGCCGCCTCAACCCAAAGTACGAAAGGGAGACGGTGTCGTAGTTGGCCGTCTCGCAAGGTATAAAATGGCGGACGATTCCGGTCGGCTGAACCAGGTTTTCGCGGAAACCTCGTTCCTTTATGGCGGCAACGCCCTGTTCATCGAACAGATTCAGGAGCAGTGGGCTAAAGACCCCAGCTCTGTGACCCCGGCCTGGCGGGCCTTCTTCGATCAGCTCATGGACAACCCGACCAATGTGGCGCAAAACGCCTCGGTGGGTGGCTGGGCGCGCCCGGTTGTGGAAAAGCGCGATGAGCTGACCTCGGCACTGGACGGGTTCTGGCCCGCCGTCGAAGCCAAGGCCGCCAAGGGCATCGCCGAAAAGAACGCCAAGGATGCCGCCGCCGGTAAGGCCGCGCCGGCCTCTGCAGCCGACCTGCAAAACGCCGCACGGGACTCCGTGCGGGCCCTCATGCTGATCCGGGCCTATCGCATCCGTGGCCACCTTCAGGCCAATCTCGACCCGCTGGGTCTGGAGCCGAAGGGCGAGAATCCGGAACTGCTGCCGGAGCACTGGGGCTTTAGCGCCGCCGACATGGACCGCCCGATCTTCATCGACGGCGTGCTTGGTCTGGAAACGGCGACTTTGAAAGAAATCATCCAGATCCTGCGCCGCACCTACTGCGCCAATGTCGGCGTGCAGTACATGCATATCTATGACACGGCGGAAAAGGCGTGGATTCAGGAGCGCATCGAAGGCCGCGACAAGGAAATCACCTTCACCAAGGAAGGCAAGATCGCCATCCTCAAGAAGCTGATCGAGACCGAAGGTCTCGAACGCTTCCTGCATCGCCGCTTCCCCGGCACCAAGCGCTTTGGCCTCGACGGCGGCGAAGCCCTGATCCCGGCCATGGAACAGATTATCAAGCGCGGTGGCAATCTGGGCGTGAAGGATCTCATTTTGGGGATGCCGCACCGTGGCCGCCTCAATGTGCTGACGGCCGTTATGGGTAAGCCCTATCGCGCCCTGTTCCACGAATTCCAGGGCGGTTCGACCGTGCCGCTCGACATCGACTCGACCGGCGACGTGAAATACCACATGGGTGCGTCTTCGGACCGCGCCTTTGACGGCAACAATGTCCACCTGTCGCTGACGGCCAACCCGTCGCACCTTGAAATCGTCAACCCGGTGGTGCTGGGCAAGGCCCGCGCCAAGCAGGCGGCGCACATCAAGGCCAAGGGCGACGGTCAGCTCGACCGCAGCCAGACCATCCCGCTGATCCTGCACGGCGATGCCGCCTTTGCGGGTCAGGGCGTGGTGGCCGAGTGCTTCGCCCTGATGGGGCTGAAGGGGTACAAGACCGGCGGCACGCTGCACATCATCGTCAACAACCAGATCGGCTTTACGACCGCGCCCCGCTTTTCGCGCTCCTCGCCCTATCCGTCGGATCAGGCGCTGGGCGCGCAGGCGCCGATCCTGCACTGTAACGGCGATGATCCCGAAGCCGTGGTCTATTGCGCCAAGGTCGCCACCGAGTTCCGGCAGAAGTTTGCCAAGGACGTGGTCATCGACATGTTCTGCTATCGCCGCTTCGGTCACAACGAAGGCGATGATCCGACGTTCACGCAGCCGATCATGTACGCCAAGATTAAGGACCATCCGTCCACGCGCGAACTGTACGGTCAGCGCCTGATCGCCGAAGGCGTGGCCACGCAGGCCGAAATCGACGGCTGGATCGCCGAATTCGACGCCTTCCTCAACGCTGAGTTCGAGGCGGGTAAGGAATACAAGGCGACCAAGGCCGACTGGCTGGATGGCAAGTGGTCGGGCCTCGGCCTGCCCGAAGATGATGAGCGTCGCGGCTTCACCTCGGTGCCGCGCGCCAAGCTGGAAGAGATCGGTCGCAAGATCACCACCATTCCCAACGAGATCGAGGCGCACAAGACGCTGCGCCGCGTGATCGAAGGCCGCCGTCAGGCGATCGACAGCGGGGAAAATATCGACTGGGCGCTGGCTGAGCATCTGGCCTTCGGGTCGCTGCTCGACGAAGGCTTCGACGTGCGCCTGTCAGGTCAGGACTCGATCCGCGGTACCTTCTCGCAACGCCACTCGGCCTTTATTGACCAGCGCACCGAAGAGCGTTACTTTCCGCTCAACCATCTGCGCGAAGGTCAGGGCGCTTACGAAGTGATCGACTCGGCCCTGTCGGAAGAGGCGGTGCTGGGCTTCGAATACGGCTACTCACTGGCCGATCCCAACACGCTTGTGATGTGGGAAGGTCAGTTCGGCGATTTCGTCAACGGGGCTCAGGTCGTCATCGACCAGTTCATCTCGTCGGGCGAACGCAAGTGGCTGCGCATGTCGGGCCTCGTCATGCTGCTGCCGCACGGTTACGAAGGTCAGGGCCCCGAACACTCGTCGGCGCGCCTGGAGCGCTTCCTGCAACTGTGCGCCGAAGACAATATGCAGGTCGCCAACTGCACGACGCCGGCGAACTACTTCCACATCCTGCGCCGTCAGATCCACCGTCCGTTCCGCAAGCCGCTGATCATCATGACGCCGAAGTCGCTTCTGCGTCACAAGAAGGCGGTTTCGACCCTGACCGACATCTCGGAAGGTTCGTCCTTCCACCGCGTGCTGCACGACGACGCCGAGCGCCGTCCGGACGTGGCGGGTGTCAAGCTGGTGGCCGACGACAAGATCCGTCGCGTCGTGCTCTGTTCCGGTAAGGTCTATTACGACCTGCTGGATGAGCGCGAAAAGAAGGGCATCAAGGACGTCTATCTGATGCGTCTGGAGCAGTTCTATCCGTGGCCGATGAAGTCCCTGCTGACCGAGCTGGGCCGCTTCAAGAACGCCGAACTGGTGTGGTGTCAGGAAGAGCCGAAGAATATGGGCGGCTGGTCGTTCGTCGATCCGTGGCTTGAACTGACGCTCGACAAGCTGAAGATCAAGGCCAAGCGCGCCCGCTATGTCGGTCGCCCGGCCTCGGCCTCGACCGCTGCCGGTGTCATGAGCCGCCACCTGAAAGAGCTGGAAACCTTCCTGAACGAAGCGTTTGCCTGATCCTGTCCCTACATGGGGCGCGCCCATCCGCGTGCGCGCCCTTCATCCTGAATTTAAAAGATAAATCGGAGCCTATACCCATGGCCGACATCCTTACCCCCGTCCTCGGCGAGTCCGTTTCCGAGGCCACCATTGCCAAGTGGACCAAGAAGCCCGGCGACGCCGTGAAGAAGGACGAAATCCTCGTCGAGCTGGAAACCGACAAGGTTTCGCTCGAAGTGGCCGCCCCTTCTGACGGCACCCTGACCGAAATACTCGCCGGTGAAGGCGATACCGTCACCCCTGGTGCCGTGCTGGGCCGTATCGGCGCTGCCGGTGCGGCTGTCGCCTCCACGCCGGCGGCTGCGCCTGCTGCGTCTCCGGCCCCCGCTGCGGCTCCGGCGGCTGCCCCTGCGGCGGCGGGCGCGGCCCTGCTCGACGTCAAGACCCCGGTGATGGGCGAGTCGGTCGCCGAAGGCGCCATCTCGCGCTGGGCTAAGAAGGTCGGCGAAGCGGTGAAGAAGGACGAAATCCTCGTCGAGATTGAAACCGATAAGGTCGCCGTCGAAGTGGCCTCTCCGGCCGACGGTGTCATCGCTGAAATCGTCGCCGCAGACGGCGCGACCGTCACGCCGGGTCAGGTCATTGCCCGTATCGCTGCGGGCGCTTCGGCCGGTTCTGTGGCCGCTGCCCCTGCTGCCGCTCCGGCTCCGGCGGCTGCCCCCGCTGCCGCTCCGCAAAAGGCCTCTGAGCACCTGTCGCCTGCCGTTCAGCGCATCGTTTCTGAAACCGGCCTGAACACGGCCGGTATTGCGGGTACGGGCAAGGACGGCCGCATCACCAAGGGTGACGCCCTGGCGGCCCTGTCCACCCCCGCTGCGGTCGCTGTGGCCCCAGTTGCCGCGGCTCCCTCCGCCCCGGTCGCCCCGCGCGAAGTCGGCCCGCGTGAAGAGCGCGTCAAGATGACCCGCCTGCGTCAGACCATTGCCCGTCGCCTGAAGGAGTCGCAAAACACCGCGGCTCAGCTCACTACCTTCAACGAAGTGGACATGTCCACCGTGATGGGCCTGCGCAACGCCTACAAGGACGTCTTCGAAAAGCGCCACGGCGTGAAACTGGGCTTCATGTCCTTCTTCGCCAAGGCCGTCGTCGCCGCCCTGAAGGACATCCCGGCGCTCAACGCCGAAATCGAAGGCACGGACATCATCTACAAGAACCACTACGACCTGGGCGTCGCAGTGGGTACGGAAAAGGGTCTGGTCGTGCCGGTCCTGCGTGACGTCGATGACCTGTCGCTGGCCGGTATCGAAAAGGGGATCGCCGCGCTGGGCAAGCAGGCGCGTGACGGCACCCTGTCGCTGGATCAGCTGCAAGGTGGCACCTTCACGATCACCAATGGCGGCATCTATGGCTCGCTGATGTCTACGCCGATCCTCAACATGCCGCAGGTCGGCATTCTGGGGATGCACGCCATCAAGGAACGCCCGATGGTTGTCAACGGTCAGATCGTCGCCCGCCCGATGATGTACCTGGCCCTGTCCTACGACCACCGCATCGTAGATGGCAAGGAAGCCGTGACCTTCCTCGTCCGCGTTAAGGAAGGCCTCGAAGACCCGCAACGTTTCGTCCTCGATGTGTAGTTTCGCGTCGTGACGTGACTTATTGGAAAGCCGTTCCGTTCAACGGAGCGGCTTTTCTTTTGTCTAGATCCGCAGTTTATCCGCAGGGGAGCCTGATGCTGAAACGTCTTGTCCTGATCGTTATGGCCTTTAGTCTGAGCGGCTGTCTGACGCTTCAGCGCACCGAGACGGAGTACCCGCGCGCTGCGGACTATCAGCCAGTGGGTTTTCCCAATGTGCGCTTTTCGGCCACTGATCCCAACATTCCAGCTCGTCTCGAAGCCGATGCGCGCAAGGACATGCAACTGAACGGGATGCAGCGCTTTGACGTTCTGGCCCTGTCCGGGGGTGGCGCAGACGGGGCCTTCGGGGCTGGGGTTCTGGCGGGCTGGAGCAAGCGCGGGGACCGCCCGCAGTTTCGCATGGTGACAGGGGTTTCAACGGGGGCTCTGATCGCGCCCTTCGCCTATCTCGGCCCCGCCTATGATGAGAAGCTGAAAGACGCCTATACCAGCGGCGTGGCCGACAGCCTGACCAAATCGCGCGGCCTGTTGTCGCTATTCACGCCGGGTGTGCTCGATTCCAAGGCTCTTTACGCGCTGGTCAGCACCTATGTCGATGAGACCATGGTGCGCGATATCGCCCGCGAACACCTTAAAGGGCGGCGCTTGCTGGTCGGCACGACCAATCTAGATGCCCAGACGGGCGTGCTGTGGGATCTGGGGGAAATCTCGGCCATTGCCGTCCGCGACGGCTCACCGCGCAAGATGCGCGACGCCATCGACCTGATCCGTCAGGTGCTGGTTGCCTCGTCTTCGGTCCCGGCCGCCTTCGCGCCCGTGATGATCACGGTCGAACCGGTGCCGGGCGGGCAAAGCGTCCCCACAGGTCCGCGTCCGTTTCAGGAAATGCACGTCGATGGTGGCGTCACCCTGCCCTTCTTCATCCTGCCTGAGTCCATGATGAACTGGACCGTGCCCAAAGGGTTGATCAGTGGCGGGCATATCTATGTCATCATCAATGGCAAGATCACGCCGCAGCCCGCCATCACCCCTTACAATGCGCTGGAAATCATGGGCCGCTCGCTCGACACCCTGACCAAGGCGCAGGCGCGCGGGACCTTGATCAGCCTCTATGCTTTTGCCCAGCGCAGCCAGATGGATGTGTCCGAAGTCGCCCTGCCGGATGAATTTATCGAAGGCGGCCTTTTGGCGTTCGAGAAAGACTCTATGCGCCGCGTCTTCTATTACGGCTATCAGTTGGGGGCGTCTGACAAACTCTGGACGGTCGATACGCCACCCAATTGAACCGGATAGGCAACCGTGCTTTAATAAAACAAATATAATTATTCCTGTCAGGGGGACCTTCCATGTCAGTTCCATTTCGCGCGGCAGTGACCGCCATAACCGCTGTTTGCCTTCTTGTGTCACTGCCGGCCCAGGCTGCCAGCAGCAAGGCCGGCACGTTCAATTCGGCCGCTTCCCGCAAAGCCTGGCCGCATATTCAGCGTGCCATGACGGGTGATATGGCGGAGATGGCCGATAAGGCGACGGAACTGAAGCCGGAATACGTGTTGTCTTATGGACTGGCACTCGAAATGGGCCGCGAACCGGTCAGGCTCAGCGGCCTGCAAAAGTCTCGCATTCAGTCCGTGTTTCAGGACTTCCTGAACATGTACATCCGCAAGTCGGACAATATCAAACTGGACGGTCGCGAAGAGGCCCTGCTTGGTCAACCCGACTTCTGGATTATGGTGGCGCGCGAACTGGGTCGGCCTCAAACGGTCGCCATGATGCGCGATATTCCCCTACCGGGCATGGATGGCATGTCGGGCAGCGGCGGCGCCGCCTTTTTCACCGGAGGCGGTGGCGTGGACAATCCGTTCAGTAAGGAAGATTATACGCTGAAAGGCGATAAGGTACTGAACCGCTATATGGTTTATGCGTCGCAATCCTGCGTCATCTATGCCCGCACGGCGCAGCGCATGAAACGTGTGCTGGCCATCCCCGCATCGGAAGCGCCGCATCTGTCGCCGGCAGCGTACAAGCAAAACTATGACACCGCTCTGGCGCTCTATAAGGACGCCAATCGTCAGGGCCCGCAGGCCTGCGGGTCGCGGGACTTCTACACTCAGGTTCTGACCTATGCCGACCGCAATATGGGCGCTCTGGAAAGGCTGAAAGCCGATCCGACTCTGGCCGCCGCCGCGATTGGCGATAACGGCAGCGCCTCAGACGCGAATAAGCCGTAGGCAAGACACGCCGCATAGGTTAAAACAGCGTTAACCCTGTTATGCGGAGCGCCTGTCGATGAAGTACGTGCGTTGGTTTATCGCCCTGATCGTTGTGGCCTATGTCGGCTGGATCGCTTTTCCGGTCATCAAGTCGGCCCTGACCCCGAGCTATGAACCGCAGGTCTCCATGCGGCAGGCCGATGATGACACCCATGTCGGGGGCGCCAGCATTCTGAGTGCAGACGACTCCTACGGTGCTGACATTGCGCCGGTGCCTGCCGATTCCATTCAGGGCGAAACCGCCGTAGCAGCCATCCAGTCCGACAACAAGCCGGTCATCTGGCTGTGGGGCGGGGTGATCGTCTTTTATCTCATCGCGGCGTTTCTGTTTGCCAAGGGCAATGTGCGCGCAGCACTGGCCTATGGTGCGGCCTTTGTGGCCGATGTGGTGCTGACCTTCCTGACCAAAGGAGAGGCCGGGTCGGGCCTATTTGACCGTATCCTTGAGATCCTCTCTGGCTGGGACCCGCGCTATACCCTCACTCTGGTGGCCATGGTGCTGGGCTTCATCATTCTGATGGCGCGCGGTCGTCCGTTGCCGAAGCGCCATCTGGCTTACGAAAACTAGCGTTTCATCTCAAAATACCCACATAGGGCTTGACCCCTGCCGCGTGGAATTTTACGGCAGGGCAGGAAGTCTTATGCGCTAAACTTAAGGGCCAACGCCATGTCTCAGGACCAAAGCTTCGACGTCGTCATCATCGGGGGCGGCCCCGGCGGCTACAATGCCGCTATCCGCGCCGGTCAACTGGGTCTGAAGACCGCCATCGTTGAATCGCGCGGTGTTCTGGGCGGGACGTGCCTTAATGTCGGTTGTATGCCGTCTAAGGCGTTGTTGCACGCTTCGGAACTGTTCGAAGCCGCTCACCACGAATTCAAGACCATCGGCATCGAAGTTCCCGCTCCGACGCTCAACCTCGTCCAGATGATGAAGGCCAAGCAGGACAGCGTGACCGCTCTGACCAAGGGCATCGAATTCCTGATGAAGAAGAACAAGGTCACTTACTTCGTCGGCTTCGGCAAGATCGAAGGTCAGGGCAAGGTGTCGGTCACCGCGCAGGACGGTTCGGTCCAGCACCTGACCACCAAAAACATCGTCATTGCCACGGGCTCAGAGCCGACGCCGCTGCCGGGTGTTACTGTCGATCAGAAGCAGATCGTGGACTCCACCGGCGCCCTGTCGCTGCCGACGGTGCCGAAGCACCTCGTCGTTGTTGGCGCAGGCATTATCGGCCTCGAACTCGGGTCGGTGTGGCGTCGCCTCGGTGCCAAGGTGACGGTCGTGGAATTCCTAGACCGCATCACGCCGGGCATGGATACCGAAGTCGCCACTGGCTTCCAGAAGATTTTGGCCAAGCAGGGCTTCACCTTCAAGCTGGGCACCAAGGTAACCGCCGCCAAGACGGGCGCGACTGGCGTCACCCTATCGCTGGAAGCGGCCAAGGGGGGCAACCCCGAAACCCTCGAAGCCGATGTGGTGCTGGTCGCCATTGGTCGCCGTCCGTTCACGCAGGGCCTGGGCCTCGAAACTGTTGGGATCACCACTGATCAGCGCGGCTTCATCCCGACCAACCACTTCAAGACCGCGGCACCGGGCGTGTGGGCGATTGGTGACGTGATCACCGGCCCGATGCTGGCGCACAAGGCCGAAGAAGACGCTGTCGCGGCCATCGAGCTGATCGCCGGTAAGGCCGGTCACGTCGATTATGATCTGGTCCCGTCGGTTGTTTATACCTTCCCGGAAGTGGCCTGGGTCGGCAAAACCGAAGACCAGCTCAAGGCGGCGGGCGTTCAGTATAAGGTCGGCAAGTTCCCGTTCATGGCCAACAGCCGCGCCAAGATCAATCACGAGACCGATGGCTTTGTGAAGTTACTGGCGGATGCCAAGACCGACCGTGTCTATGGCGTGCACATCATGGGTCCTCAGGCCGGTGAAATGATCGGCGAAGCCTGTGTACTTATGGCTTTTGGGGGCGCTTCGGAAGACCTCGCGCGCATCTGTCACCCGCACCCGACCCGTTCGGAAGCCGTGCGTCAGGCGGCTATGGGTGTCGAGGGCTGGACGATGCAGGCCTGATACCTGGCAGGGGGTTTGGGGCCTGCGGCCCCAAGCCTTACCCTTCAAACAAAAAAGCCTCTTCGGGAAAACCGAAGGGGCTTTTTTGTTTAAATAAAGGCTTGTGGGGTCACGGACCCCACGCCCCGAAACAGGTTTCAGCCCTTCGGGTGCGCCGCCGCGTAGGCGCTTAGCAGGCGTTCGGCATCGACCTGCGTGTATTTTTGCGTCGTGGATAAAGACGCATGGCCCAGCAGTTCCTGAATCGCGCGCAGGTCTGCGCCTGAGCCCAGCAGGTGCGTGGCGAACGAATGTCTGAGGGCGTGCGGAGTAGCGCGATCCGACAGACCCAGACGTGAGCGCAGATGCTGCACGCTCAGTTGCACATGGCGCGGACTGAGCGGCCCGCCGCGCACAGCGCGAAACAGCGCCTCTTCTGATGTCAGCGTAAAGGGCTGAAGGCGTGTGTAGGTCTCCACCGCCTCACGCACAGCCTCCAGAACGGGCACCAGCCGCGTCTTATTGCCTTTACCGATAATGCGTAGTGTCTCCCCCAGCGGTGTGTCCTTGACCGTCAGCGACAGGGCTTCGGAGATGCGCAGACCGCAGCCATAGAGCAGCAGCAGCACGGCCCGATCGCGCGCCGCCTCCCATTCGGACCTGTCAGCATCCAGCTCGATCTCGGTCAGCAGACCTTGTGCCTGATCCTCATTCAGCGGTCGGGGCAGGCTGGCCTTCAGACGCGGCCCCTGAGTGAGTGCCACCTGCGCATTGGCATAGCCCAGATGCAGATCAAGATAGCTGTGAAACGACTTGATGGCCGACAAATGCTGCGCCAGAGACCGCGCCGACAGGGGCTCATCCTTGCCACGCAGATAGGCCATCCAGCCGCGAATATCGGCAGAAGTCAGATGCGCCAGGTCGGTCAGGTCGATGTCAGCGCCTAACGCTTTGCGCAGATGGCCGATATAGAGGGCAAAGGCGTGGCCATAGGCCTCAAGCGTGCGCGGCGAGACGCGCTTTTGCGCTTTGAGATACTGAAGCCATTGCAAACGGGCATCGTCGATAGTCATGCCCGTAAGTTTAAGGTTAATCTCTGACCAAGGGCTTAAGACAATACCGGCCAGCGTTCGGCGACGCGCTCAACCACACGGGCGATAAAGGCGACCAGTTCAGCCCCCATGTCCGGGCTGAAACCTTCCCAATCGGCAGAGCCGAAAGCGACTGCGCCGGGGCGCCCTTCGCGCCACATGGCGGTGCGGATGACCGCGGCGGATTTGATGCGGCGAACCTCGTCTCCGAACAGAGCCCGGCACACCCCATCCGGCCCCAGCAGCGACAGACCGGTTTCACCGATAATATAGTCCACGCCGCCGTAATCGAGTGTCATCCAGCCCAGCGGAATGGGAGCTGTGTCTTCCAGCGCTATGGTGGCGCAGACAAGACCGAAACGATTGCGTACCTCGTCGTTGAGGCGGCGGGCCAGATCGGAATGGTTGCGCGCCTCCATCAGTGACAGGGCCATGGCGTGCGCTTGGCCCTGAGCGTCGAAATTGGCGCGGGCCGTCGCCTCGATCTGGCGGCGCATGTCGAAATCGCGTATGGCCTTGGCCTCCAGCCGCGAGAGAGCGGCCGGGCCAAAGTCAATAAGGTTGCGCGTCTTGGGCTGAAGCCCCAACTTGTCCAGCAGCTCGCGATCCTGCTTCAGTTCCTGCACAAAGTCCGGCAGGAGACCGCGCAGGGTCTGATAATCCATCAGGGCGGCGAGGCGCTCGGTCGTCGTCGGGTCGCGAAAATCTGAGGACATGTGGGCTATCGGGTGTGGTAAACGGCCGGTTAAACTTGGCGTTGACACAAGTGATGGCATAAAAAAGGCGTGGGGATGAGTCAATTCTATGGTTAACGCTTAAAATCTTATGGACAGTCCCCCCGACAGCCTGATCGAAGCCCCCGCCGTGGCAACCCGGCGGGCAAAGGTCGTGGTGCTGGCCCCGATGGACACGGCGCTCGACTACCTCATTCCAGACGATCTTGACCTCAGTGTCGGCGATCACGTGTGGGTGCCTCTGGGCCACGCCAAAGTGCGCGGCGTGGTGGTCGAACTGTACCACAGCGCCGAAGCCGCCAAGCTGAAACCCGTTGCCGCGCGCATCGACGACCCGCGCGTGCCGGAGGCGAGCCTGCGTTTCTGGCTGTGGGCGGCCGCCTGGACCCTGACGGCACCGGGCACCTTCCTCAAAGGCTGCCTGCAGGCGCTCAAAACCCCAAAGGCGCAAGCGCGTCACGGCTATGTGCGGCGTGAGGTCGAAGCGCTCAAACCGACCGCCAAGCAAGCGCGCGTGCTGGAACTGGCCGTTCTCCCCCTGACCGCGGCGGAACTGGCGCAGGCGGCGGGGGTGACGCCGGGCGTGGTGCAGACGCTTGAAAAGAAGGGTTGGCTGGAAAAGGTCGAACTGAGCCGCGAAGGTTTCGCCGCCCCCGACCCGGATCATAAGACGCCCAGCCTCAATGCCGATCAGGGGGCGGCTGACCGCCTGCTACAAAACGAATGGGAGCGTCAGGGCTTCGCGCCGGTTCTGCTCGATGGCGTTACGGGTTCGGGCAAGACCGAGGTTTATCTGGAAAGCGTGGCGCGGGCCCTGCGCGATGATCCAACGGCTCAGGTACTGGTTCTTCTGCCGGAAATCGCCCTGACCACGGCGGTGATGGGGCGTTTGCAAAGCCGCTTTGGCGTGCCGCCGGTGCAGTGGCATTCGGCGGTGTCGGCGTCGCAGCGCCGGCGCATCTGGGATGGCGTGGCCTCAGGCGAGGCGCGCCTGATCGTAGGCGCACGGTCGGCCCTGTTCCTGCCCTATACGAATCTCAAACTTATCGTTATCGACGAAGAACACGACGGCTCCTACAAACAGGAAGAGGGTGTGCGCTATCAGGCCCGCGATCTGGCGGTCATGCGTGCTCATCGAGACGGCTTCATGGTGGTGCTGGCTTCGGCGACCCCGTCGCTGGAAACCCTGACCAATGCGCAGAAGGGCCGCTATCAGTGGGTGCGGCTGGAAAGCCGCCACGGCACCGCGCAACTGCCGGATATTGCGCTGATTGACATGAAGACGCACCCGCCGGAAAAGGGTTTCTGGCTGTCCGACCTGTTGGTGGGGGAGATACTGGCCACCCTACAACGGCGCGAACAGGTGCTGTTGTTCCTCAATCGTCGCGGGTACGCGCCTCTGGTTCTGTGCCGGGCGTGCGGGGAGCGCATGACCTCGCCCAAGACGGATTCCTGGCTGGTCGAACACAAATCGACGGGGCGGCTGGTCTGTCACCTGACCGGCTTTTCGATGAAAAAGCCCGACCGCTGCCCACATTGTGGCGCGCTCGACAGCCTGACTGCCATCGGGCCGGGGGTTGAGCGCATCCTTGAGGAGGTGCACGAACGCTTCCCGCAAGCGCGGGCCGAAATCTTCTCCTCGGACACCACGCCGGATGCCGACTCGTCGGCAGCTCTGATCAAACTGGTGGAAAATCATGAAATCGACATTCTAATCGCCACGCAGGCCGCCGCCAAGGGTCACAACTTCCTCAATCTCACTCTGGTCGGCATTGTCGATGCCGATCTGGGCCTGAAGGGTGGCGATCTGCGCGCGGCGGAACGGACGTTTCAGCTTCTGGCGCAGGCCACGGGGCGTGCGGGCCGGGCGACCAAGCCGGGACGCGCGCTACTGCAAACCTACACGCCGGAGCACCCGGTGATGCAGGCTTTACAGGCGCAGGACCGCGAGGCCTTCTACGCCTACGAGCAGATGAGCCGCGATATTGCGCAGTTCCCGCCCTTTGGCCGGCTGGGGGCGGTCATCCTGTCGGCCAAGGACAATGGCCTGCTTAACCGCTATGCGCGCGAACTGGCGCTGGCTATTCCCAATACCGAAGGCATCGACGTTTATGGGCCTGCTGATGCGCCGCTGAGCCTTGTGCGCGGTATGTGGCGCAAACGCTTTCTCGTACGGGCCGACCGCAACCGCGACCTTCAGGGCTTTATGAACGCCTGGCTGAAAAGCCTGAAAGCCCCTAATGCCGTGCGCGTAGTGACCGATATCGAGCCGTATAGCTTCCTTTAATTATACCAACGGCCGAAGATGCTAACGGCATCCGGCCGTTAAAAACTCGAGAATTTCTTATATGTGTCAGCGATATGAGAAACTCTCGAAACGCATACCAAGGGTCATTTTCAATGACGCTTGGTATCAGGCATAAATAGCGGCGCGGGGACCATAGACGGCGCGTTCGTCATCCAGACCCTTGTTGAGGTCCAGAAGAACCTTGTCGATCTCTTCCATATCCTTACCCGAGGATTTGAAGGCTTCGACCGTGTCCTTGTCTACCTTCTGAAAGGCCAGTTTGATTTTGGCCGTTTCAAACAGGTCCTTCACCACCTTCACCAGACCGCGCACCTGCTTCATGAAGTCGTTGACCTCCATCAGCTCGCCCTCAGCGCGCTGACGCTCGGTCTTCACATAGGCTTCGGCGGCACCCTTTATGTCGGCAGCGGTCGGGATATAGGGAGCGGTTGCTTCGCCTAGGGCATTCGTTTCAGCGGTGGGCTTAGCCTCTGCCGCTTTATCCTCCGACACGGAGTCCGTGTCGTCTGTGAAACCGGCCTCTTCGGCAGGCTCCGCCGGTTGTGTTTCTGTGTCTGAGTTGGGGACGGGCTGGCTGGCCGCGCTTTGGGCCGCGCTGAAACCGCTCACATCCATGTCATTGCCACCGGCCTTGGCATAGTCCTTCACCGCGGCCTTCAGCTCCTTCATCAGATTGGCCAGCATCTTGGCCATGATTTTCGGGTCGCTCTTGCCCAGTTCCTTGATGATCTTCAGCCGCTCGACCAGTTGCATCACCTTGGCCTTGGCGCGCGCTCGCGCATCGTCGCGCGTTTTTTTAGGCATCTCGTTCAGAGTATCGGCGGCTGTCTTCTGCGCCTCGGCCTTCTGGGCCCTAGCCAGTTTCAGCCGGTCGTTCAGGTCACTCAGGGTGGCGGACGCGGTGTTCTGACCGCTGATGCCAAGGGTGCCAATAGTCATCTGTTGAGCCTTCTGCTAACGCGGTTAGCTTAACGCAACAGGCTTAACCGAGTATTGAAGACGCAAAACGCCCCCGGTGGCGGGCCGGGGGCATCGTTTGCTTTCGATTGCCTTCGCTATCAGATATGCGGATCGGGCGATTGCGCGGCCTTTTTCTTCTGTGCACCGCGCGACAGCATGTTGAGGCCTTCGACCATCGCCGAGAAGGCCATGGCGGCATAGATATAGCCCTTGGGCACATGGACGCCGAAGCCTTCGGCGATCAGCACGGTACCGATCATCAGCAGGAAGCCCAGTGCCAGCATGACCACGGTGGGATTCTTTTCGATAAAGTTTGCCAGCGGGTCCGAGGCCAGCAGCATGACCAGAACCGCCACCACTACGGCGACCATCATCACCGGCACGTGTTCAGTCATGCCGACCGCCGTCAGGATAGAATCGACCGAGAAGACCAGATCAAGCAGGATAATCTGCACGATGGCGGCCCCGGCGTTGTTGATCGTGGCGTTCTTTGCGTCCATCACGTCGTGGGTGGGGGCGGGATCGACCGTATGGTGGATTTCCTTGGTCGCCTTCCACACCAGGAACAGGCCCCCGGCGATCAGGATCATGTCCTTCCACGAGAAAGACGTCTCAAACATCGGCTCACCGTGTTCGCCCAGCGGGCCGACCAGCCCCAGGTTGAACACCTCAGCTTTCAGGCCGATGATCCAGCCGATGGTCAAAAGCAGGCCCAGACGCATGATGAGCGCCAGCCCGATACCGATACGGCGGGTTTTCTGACGGTCCTGTTCCGGCAGTTTATTGGAGAGGATGGAGATAAAGACGAGATTGTCGATGCCGAGCACCACCTCCATCACGATCAGGGTGATAAGGGCCGCCCAGACGGCGGGGTCGGACAAAAGGGCCATAAGGTCCATAAGGGCTTTCTCGGAAAGGGAAGGGACAGACGACCTCAATAGACGCTATGGCGTAAGCCGACAATGTTTCGCATAACCGCGAAATCGATTGCGCGCGATACCATCTGCATTTTTTGCCGCTAAACAGCCTTGTGGCTGAAAAAAGGCGACACGACCTGTGAAGGGCGCATGGTCACAGAAAAGTGAAAAATGCTTTTTGGTTAGTTGCGGTGGGTCAGACCCCATGCTAAGAGGCGCGCGGCTTGAAAGGCCGGTCGCTTTTGCGCGCCTGTGATTTTAGTGCGCCCCGCCGGCTCCCGGAAAAGCCCATTCCACTTATTTCTTTGGCTGGAAGTTATCGTGAGCGATATTTTTAGAGAGACAGAGGTCGGTGAGCGTTACGCCAAGGCCGTATTCGAACTGGCGGACACCGCCGGTCACCTCGATGCGGTACAGGCGGACCTTAAGACCCTGAAGGCGCTGCTGATCGAAAGCAAGGATCTGCGCCGTCTCGTTACCTCCCATGCCTTCAAATCCGAAGATAAGCTGAAGGGCCTGACCGCCGTTCTCAACACGGCCACGCCGAACGCCCTGACGCTCAAGGCGCTGGGTCTTATGGCGCACAATGGCCGTTTAGATCAGGTCTTCGGCCTCATCACCGCCTTCACCCGCCTATACGATGCCAAGAAGGGTATCGTCTCGGCGGTCGTCACTTCCGCCACGGCCCTGACCGATGAGCAGGTGACCGGTCTTCAGGCCGCGCTGCGTACCGCGCTCGGTCAAGACCCTGTCCTTAGCCAGACGGTCGATCCGTCGCTGCTGGGCGGCCTCAAGGTTCGCGTCGGCTCGCGCCTGTTCGACGCTTCGCTTAAAACCAAACTCGACTCCCTCAAATTTGCCCTCAAGCGGGCGTAAGACGCCAAAAAGAGCATGCCAATGGACATTCGTGCTGCCGAGATTTCGGCCATCCTCAAAGCTCAGATTGCCGGTTTCGGCGAAGAAGCCGACGTTTCGGACGTCGGTTCGGTTCTGTCGGTCGGTGACGGTATCGCCCGCGTGCACGGCCTGGATCAGGTTCAGGCCGGTGAAATGGTCTCCTTCCCCAAGGCGGGCGTGAAGGGCATGGCCCTGAACCTCGAAAAGGACAATGTCGGCGTCGTTATCTTCGGCGAAGACCGCGAAGTGCGCGAAGGCGATGAAGTCCGTCGCCTTGGCGAAATCGTGCAGGTGCCGGTCGGCAAGGGCCTTCTGGGCCGCGTCGTCAACCCGCTGGGTGAGCCGATCGATGGCAAGGGTCCGATCGAAGCGACAGAATTCCGCCGCGTGGACGTCAAGGCCCCCGGCATCATCCCCCGCAAGTCGGTGCACGAGCCCGTGCAGACCGGCATCAAGGCGATCGACACCCTGATCCCCGTTGGCCGTGGCCAGCGCGAGCTGATCATCGGCGACCGTCAGACTGGTAAGACTGCCGTCGCCATCGACGCCATCCTGAACCAGAAGGCTGCCAACGCCGGTACCGACGAGTCGGCCAAGCTTTACTGCATCTACGTCGTCATCGGCCAGAAGCGCTCGACCGTCGCCCAGATCGTCAAGTCGCTGGAAGAAAACGGCGCGCTCGACTACACCATCATCGTCGCCGCCACCGCGTCGGAACCGGCCCCGCTGCAATATCTCGCGCCGTTCGCCGGTTGCGCCATGGGCGAGTTCTTCCGCGACAACGGTATGCATGGCCTGATCATCTATGACGATCTGTCGAAGCAAGCCGTTGCCTATCGCCAGATGTCGCTGCTGCTGCGCCGTCCGCCGGGCCGCGAAGCCTATCCGGGCGACGTCTTCTATCTGCACTCGCGCCTGCTGGAACGCGCCGCGAAGCTGAACGACGAAAACGGCGCCGGTTCGCTGACGGCCCTGCCGATCATCGAGACCCAGGCCAACGACGTGTCGGCCTACATCCCGACCAACGTGATCTCGATCACCGACGGTCAAATCTTCCTCGAAACCGACCTCTTTTATCAGGGCATCCGTCCGGCCGTGAACGTTGGTCTGTCGGTGTCGCGCGTCGGCTCGGCCGCTCAGATCAAGGCGATGAAGCAAGTCGCCGGCTCGATCAAGGGCGACCTGGCCCAGTATCGCGAAATGGCAGCCTTCGCCAAGTTCGGCTCGGACCTCGACGCCGCGACCCAGCGCCTGCTGGCCCGCGGTGCGCGCCTGACCGAGCTTCTGAAGCAGCCGCAATATTCGCCACTGAAGGTCGAAGAGCAGGTGGCGGTGATCTATGCAGGTACCCGCGGTTACCTCGACAAGGTCGCGGTGGGCGATGTGGGTCGCTTCGAGCGTGAGTTCCTGTCGCTTCTGCGCGGCAAGCACGTCGATCTTCTGACCGCCATCCGCGAGAAGAAGGCCCTGACGCCGGAGCTGGAAGAGCAGTTGAAGGCCATCGTGGCCGACTACGCCGCCAACTTCGCCTGAGAATATGGCCTGAATTTATCTCAGGCCATGACTTAAAAAGTCGGATCAAATCGCAGGGCCGCCCTAAGATTTGATCCGCCGATATGAACCAAAATAAAATCGAAGATTTTGTTTTGAGGGAATCTTTTCATGGCAAGTCTTAAGGACATGCGCAATCAGATCGGAAGCGTGAAAGCCACGCAGAAGATCACCAAGGCCATGCAAATGGTCGCCGCCGCCAAGCTCAAGCGGGCTCAGGATGCGGCGGAAAACGCGCGCCCGTATGCCAAGCGCATGGCCTCGGTTATCGCCAACCTCGCCAAGGGTGTGTCGGGCGACGCCGCGCCGCTGCTTCTGGCCGGTACGGGTTCGACGCAAAAGCACCTCGTGGTCGTAGCGACCGCTGACCGCGGTCTGGCCGGTGGCTTCAACTCGGCCATTGCCCGCGCCGCGCGTGACCACATCCGCGCGCTGCTGGCCGAAGGCAAGACGGTGCGCGTGATTACCGTGGGCCGTAAGGGCCGTGATCAGCTCAAGCGTCTGTTCGGCGAGTCGTTCGTCGAAAGCTTCGAGTTGGGCAAGGCTTTGGACCTCACGACGGTTCAGCCCATCGCCGAAGCCATCTTCAAGGAATTCGACGAAGGCCGCGCCGATGTCGTGACCCTTTTCTACAGCCAGTTCAAGTCGGTGATCTCTCAGGTCCCGGCGGCGAAGCAACTGATCCCGGCTCAGATCGAAGCCTCTTCCGAAGACACCTCCGGTGGCGCGGTCTATAGCTACGAGCCGTCGGAAGAAGAGATCCTCGAAACCCTGCTGCCGCGCAATCTGACGGTACAGATCCTGTCATCGCTTCTGGAAAACAATGCGGGCTTCTATGCCTCCCAGATGAGCGCCATGGACAATGCGACGCGCAATGCGGGCGAGATGATCAACGCGCTCAATCTTCAATACAACCGTAAACGTCAGGCCCAGATCACGACCGAACTGATCGAGATCATCGCCGGTGCCGAAGCTCTCTAAGGACACTCCCATGACCGCTCATCAGCAAATTACGGCCGGTAAGGGCCGCATCTCTCAGGTCATCGGCGCCGTCGTCGATGTCGAGTTCGACGGCAACCTGCCGGCCATCCTGAACGCGCTTGAAACCACCAACACCGCCTCGGGCGCGCGTCTGGTGCTCGAAGTCGCCCAGCACCTCGGCGAAAACGCCGTGCGCACCATCGCCATGGACGCCACCGAAGGTTTGGTTCGCGGTCAGGAAGTCACTGACCTCGGTGCCCCGATCACCGTGCCGGTCGGCCCGGCGACGCTTGGCCGCATCATGAACGTCATCGGTGAGCCGATCGACGAAGCCGGTCCGATCGAAACCACCTATTTCAACCCGATCCACGCCGACGCCCCGGCCTTCGAAGATCAGGCCACGGCGGCTGAAATCCTCGTCACCGGCATCAAGGTCATCGACCTGATCTGCCCGTACGCCAAGGGCGGCAAGATCGGTCTGTTCGGCGGTGCTGGCGTCGGCAAGACGGTGACCATTCAGGAACTGATCAACAACATCGCCAAGGCCTACGGCGGTTATTCGGTGTTCGCCGGCGTTGGTGAACGTACCCGCGAAGGCAACGACCTCTATCACGAAATGATCGAGTCGAAGGTGAACGAGCACGGCGGCGGCGGTAACTCGCGCTGCACCCTCGTCTATGGTCAGATGAACGAGCCTCCCGGCGCGCGTGCCCGCGTCGCCCTGACCGGTCTGGCTCAGGCCGAGTACTTCCGCGATCAGGAAGGCAAGGACGTGCTGTTCTTCGTGGACAACATCTTCCGCTTCACGCAGGCCGGTTCGGAAGTGTCGGCTCTGCTGGGCCGTATTCCGTCGGCCGTGGGCTATCAGCCGACGCTCGCCACCGAAATGGGCAAGCTGCAAGAGCGTATTACCTCGACCAAGAAGGGCTCGATCACCTCGGTTCAGGCCGTGTACGTGCCCGCCGACGACCTGACCGACCCGGCGCCCGCCACCTCGTTCGCCCACCTCGACGCTACGACCGTTCTGTCGCGTTCGATCGCCGAACAGGGCATCTATCCGGCCGTTGACCCGCTTGACTCGACCTCGCGTATCCTCGATCCGCGCATCGTCGGTGAAGAGCACTATCAGGTTGCCACGCGCGTTCAGGAAATCCTGCAACAGTACAAGGCTCTGAAGGACATCATCGCCATCCTCGGCATGGACGAACTGTCAGAAGAAGACAAGCTGATCGTGGCCCGCGCCCGCAAGATCCAGCGCTTCCTGTCGCAGCCCTTCCACGTGGCTGAAATCTTCACGGGTACTCCTGGGGTTCTCATGAAGATCGAAGACACCATCAAGGGCTTCAAGGGTCTGTGCAACGGTGACTACGACCACCTGCCGGAAGCGGCCTTCTACATGGTCGGCGGCATCGAAGAAGCCATCGCCAAGGCCGAACGTCTGGCGGCGGAAGCCTAAGCACTTCACTTGAAAGTCACGGGCCTCGCCCGCCGACTTTCAAGTGGGATCAACAAGGTGAAAATTTTCCAGGGCCGGCCCGTCGAAAATTTTCTCATTTGGGTAAAGGGTGAGCCGCTACGGCGGCCCACTGATTAAGGGACGCCGGATATGGCTGACAAACTTCACGTTTCGCTGGTGACCCCGGAAAAGGAACTCTTTGCCGGTGACGTCGATCAGGTCATCGCACCGGGTTCTGAAGGTGAATTCGGCGTTCTCGCGGGCCACGCGCCGCTGATGACGACCCTGACCGAAGGTACGGTGACCATCCTCAACGGCGACCAGAAGCGCATGTTTCAGGTCATCGGCGGCTTCGCGGATGTCAATGCCGAAGGCATAACCATCCTGGCCGAACGCGCCGAGGAATATATCGAAACGGTCCACTAAACCGTTTTGAGAATGGAATACAAAACCCCGCCGGATTACTCCGGCGGGGTTTTTTTCTCAGGCTCGCGCGCGCTGATCGAGATTGCGCAGAAAGTCGATCGAGCGGCTGACCTCGGACATGCCCTCGTGATGTTCCTCGACGACGTGGTTGAGCCCACCCAGGGTGCGTTCGATATGGCCGCTCTGGGCGAAGATGTCCTCGATATGGGCGACCGTGTCGCGATAGCGCTGGCTTTCCTCGCCGAACTGCGTACGCGTTGCTTCGATGATACCGCCCAATTGCTGAAGCGAAGCCTCGATGCCGCCGATAGCCGACTGCGTGTGGGTCAGGGCTGACTTCGTATCGCTGGCCAGCTTCTTGACCTCCCCTGCCACCACCGAAAAGCCGCGTCCGGCCTCACCAGCGCGCGCCGCTTCGATCGTGGCGTTAAGCGCCAGCAGATTGGTCTGCGAGGTGATGGAGTCGATGACAGACAGGACCTGACGCAGGTTTGACAGGGCGGTGTTCAGTGTACTGAACTCCTGCGACAATTGTTCGGTGTGATTATCCTGAGCGGCGACGGCGCGACGGTCGCTGTCCATCGCGTGCTTGATACCGTCCATGACCTTGCCCACGTCTCCGATCTCGGTAAGGGCGGACTCGATCTTGCCGGTCAGCCCGACGTGTTGGGCGATGGTGTCGATAACCCCGGTGCGCAGCCTGTTGAGAATTTCGGCGCGGTTGAGCTTGCAACGGGCGAAATAGTTGACAAAGCGCGCGTAGTGGATCGGGAAGTTGTCGATAAACTCATCCTGATAGGCGGCCTGTCCCACGTCGAAAAAGACGATCGCACTGAGGGTCTGGTTGATATTGATGCCGAACAGTTCGCCGAAGGTCGAAAACCCGGCCACGGGGGCGGGCCATATGCCACCTGTCTGGCTGAGGCGGTTGTCATTGGTCACCCGACGCAGTATGCAGTCATTGAGAAGCGCCCCGACGGGCTTGGGTTTGCCACGCAGGAACTGAGCTACATCCTTGCGCGTCTGCTCGACAAAATCCGTGGTTTCCAGCAGAATCAGCTCGTCACCCGATCCGACATCGCAATAGAAGGTCACACTGCCGCTCTCGAAGTCGATCCGCGCCACTGAGCGCACGAACAGCTCGCCGTCGATTTCGATACCGAAAGCGCGGCCTTCTAGGGTCTTTTCCAATTCTGACGGTTTGATGCGCAGAGCTTGGCACAGGGCGTCAACAAAGGGCACCACCTGATTGCGCTGTGAATCGTAGATGGCGCTCACCGTGCGCTTGTTGGGGTCGGCATCGACCACGACGAAGGCCGGTCCGATCTTGCGGAAATTCTGACTTTTCAGCACGCCGTAGCGCTTGCCGGGGGCCATGCGGACCAGGGCAAAGACCGCGTGGTTTTCCAGCACGCGCTGCCCGTCAAACAGGCATGTTTTCTGAAAGTCCATCTTGCCGCCGGCCGACCCCCCGACAAACAGGCAGGGGAAGCGCCCGCTCTTATAGACGGCCTCCATGAAATAACTTTCGGAAAGCGAGGCGCCGTCCACAAAGGTCAGGGCGAAGGTCTCCTGCGCGCTGATCGGCGTGGTGGGTGGCAAACGGTTCAGGGCCTCGGCGATCTTGTCCACCCGTTCGGCGCGCGACAGGGTGGCCTGTCCTTTGCGGATGTCATCGCAGTAGAGCGGCACGCTGTGGAGGCTGACCCCGGCAATCAGGTCCGGCGAAAAGACCTGAATGACCACATTGTCCCAGCCATTGCCTGCGGGACAGTAGGGGGCTTCGCCGTTCTGGGCACACAGTTCACCGGCGGAGGTGGAAACGATCAGCGGTGCGTCACCGGCAAGGCTTTTGAGGCGGCGGCAGACCTCTTCAAAGGCGATGTGCGGCGACACAAAGGCCAGTACCAGAGCAGCGGGCCGTGCCCCGAAGCGGAACTGTTCGGGGGTGATCTGGCCGAGGCGGCTGTCGCTGCGTAAGATGCGGATGGTCTCAGAGGGCGGCATGGACTGGGGTGGCGGGGCCGCTTCGAAAATCGGCTCAGGGGCACGGACCGTGGCGGCAGTCGTCTTCCTGAAAAACATGAGGCACTTCCCTGATCAGATCGCTTTTGGGCGTATCCTGTGCCTCAGATTATAAACAAAGGTTCACGGCGTTACGCGAAACGGTGCGCCGTCACCCTATCGCAGGGGCGGCGCACCGATTCGGATAAAATATGTTGATATTATTGGCTTATTTTTTGTGTCGCATTTTGCGACAGAGCGTCGCAGGATGGGCTATTCCACGCCTTCGACGACGACCATGTTGAATTCAGCCGCGTTCAGGCGGTGTTCGCGGGCGGCCTGATATTCCGGCGAGTTGTAATAGCCCAGTGCGGCCTCATAAGACGGGAACTCAAGGATCACCACGCGCGGGAAACCTTCACCTTCCAGCACCTGCGAGCGGCCCCCGCGCGCCAGCGGCGTCATGTTGAAGGCTTCGGCGGGCGCTTTCGTCCCAGCGCCGTATCTGGCGTAGGATTCCGGGTCGGTGACCTTGGCCTGTGCGATGATATAGGCTTTGGGCATGGGGGAGGCTCCTCGATTTTTTTGTTGGATGCCTCCCGGTTAGCAAGAATTTCCACAAAAGCCTACATTTTAACGGGCTTTGGGACTATATAGCGGCCAAAGGCTCGCGCCCGAAAGTGGATGTCCGGTTTTGGGCCAACCGCGAGCCGTCTGACACATGACGCGCCCTTTTCTCAAGATGAACGGCCTCGGCAACGATTTCGTGGTCGTCGATGCCCGCCAGACCCCTTTTAGCCCCTCAGCCACTCAGGTGAAGGCGTGGGGGGATCGTGCGTCCGGCATCGGCTTCGATCAGCTTATCGCCATCGAGGGCTCGGCATCGGGTAACGCTTTCATGCGCGTGTGGAATTCCGACGGCGGCACGGTTGAAACGTGTGGCAATGCCTTGCGTTGCGTGAGCTGGTACCTTGACCGCGAAACCCCCGGTGCGGACCTTCACATCGACACCTTGGGGGGCGCGACGACAGCGAAGGTGCTGGAGCGCGATGCGGCAACCGGCATGGCGAGCGTTGATATGGGCGAGCCGCGCCTCGACTGGACGCAGATTCCGTTGTCGGAAGAAATGAATACCGAACGGCTGGAGCTTCAGGTCGGGCCAATCGACGCGCCGCTTTATCACACGCCGTGCGCCGTCTCGATGGGCAATCCGCACGTGGTCTTCTTTGTTGAAGACGTGGCGGCGGTCGATGTCGAACGCACGGGCAGCTTGATCGAAAACCATCCCTTATTTCCGGAAGGGGTGAATGTTGAGTTTGCGCAAGTTATCGACCGCAACACCATCCGTATGCGGGTTTGGGAACGCGGGGCCGGTATTACCAAAGCCTGCGGCACCGGGGCGTGCGCCACCCTGGTCGCCTGCGCGCGACGCGGCCTGAGCGACCGCCACGCCACGGTTATTATGGATGGAGGTCCGCTGCATATACTGTGGCGGCAAGCGGACGACCACGTCATTATGACAGGGCCGGTCGAGGTCGAATTCGAAGGCCAGCTCAATGGCTGACGGTCATGCCCATCTCAACGAAGAGGTTCCTGCAGAACCGCCTGCCACACCCACGGGCCTGACATCGGGTGTCGAGGTGGTGACCTTCGGCTGCCGTCTCAATTCCTACGAGTCAGAACAGATTCGCAAGGTCGCCGCTGAAGACGGGCTCGACGGAGCTATCATTTTCAACACCTGCGCCGTGACGGGCGAGGCCGTGCGTCAGGCACGTCAGGCCATCCGCCGCGCGCGCAAGGAAAACCCGGACGCGCGCCTAATCGTTACCGGCTGCGCGGCTCAAACCGATCCTGACACTTTCGCCACTATGGGAGAAGTTGATTTCATTATCGGCAATGGCAACAAAGCCAAGGCTGGGGCCTACGCGCTGACGCCCGACTCAGCGCGCATTGCGGTCAACGACATCTTTTCGGTGCGTGAAACCGCTGGTCATCTGATTGACGGGTTGAAGGACCGCGCCCGCGCCTATGTCGAGGTCCAGAACGGCTGCGATCACCGCTGCACCTTCTGCATCATCCCCTACGGGCGTGGTAATTCACGCTCTGCGGCGGCGGGTGATGTTGTGGGGCAGATTTCGCGGCTGGTCGCTGAAGGCTATAATGAGGTGGTTCTGACGGGGGTCGATCTCACGTCCTGGGGCAATGATCTGCCGGGTCAGCCGCAACTGGGGCATTTGGTGGCGCGTATTCTCAAGCACGTGCCCGACCTTAACCGTCTGCGTCTGTCGTCTATTGATGCGGCGGAAATCGACGACACCCTGCTGCGCCTGTTTGCCGAAGAAGAGCGTCTGGCCCCCTATCTGCACCTGTCCTTGCAGCACGGCGATGACCTGATCCTCAAGCGCATGAAGCGTCGCCACCTGCGCGATGACGCCATCAAACTGGTGCAGCAGGTGCGCGCATTGCGCCCGGACGTGGCCTTCGGGGCCGATATGATTGCGGGGTTTCCGACCGAAAGCGAAGCGCACTTCGCCAATTCGCTGGCTCTGGTCGATGAGTGCGACCTAGCCTTCCTGCACGTCTTCCCCTACAGCCCGCGCCCGCAGACCCCGGCGGCGAAAATTCCGCAACTGCCACGCGCCCTGATCAAGGAGCGCGCCGCGCGTCTGCGCGCTAAGGCGGCGGAGGCCCTGACGCGACATCTCGATAAGCAGGTGGGGCGCGAGGTCTCGGCAGTTGTCGAAAAGCCCGGCTTTGCCCGCGCGGCGGACTTTACCGAGGTGCTTTTTGACGCTGACGCGCCAGAGAAAGTAAATGTCGGGGGTATTGCCTCTTTGCGTATTACCGGCCATGACGGAAAACGCGCGCGGGCTATGCTG
Source organism: Asticcacaulis sp. DW145 (assembly GCF_037101385.1). Lineage (NCBI taxonomy): Bacteria > Pseudomonadati > Pseudomonadota > Alphaproteobacteria > Caulobacterales > Caulobacteraceae > Asticcacaulis > Asticcacaulis sp. DW145. Next base: position 265,789 of record NZ_AP029024.1, read on the forward strand.
AAATAGCCCCTCACCCCGACCCTCTCCCGCCACCGGGCGAGGGGGAGATACTGATGACCGAGAAAAAACCCGGCTGGTTTTCGCGCCTGACGCAGGGCCTGTCGAAGACCTCTCAGCAACTGACCGAGCAGGTGACGAGCGTCTTCGTCGCCAACAAAACGCTGGACGCTGCCGCCGTCGAGGCGCTGGAGGACATGCTGATCGAAAGCGATTTCGGTCCCCATATCGCTGCCTCCATCGCGGGCAAGATGGCCGCCAAAAAATTCGCTTCGACCGATGACCACGCCGTTAAGGAGGCGTTGGCCGAGGCCATTGCCGAGGAACTGAAAGGCCGCGAGGACAGCTTTGACCCGCTGTCGGGCCCCAAGCCCTACATCGTGCTGTTTGTCGGAGTGAACGGGTCGGGCAAGACGACGACTCTTGGCAAGATCGCCGCCTCACTGACGGCGAAGGGCGCGAAGGTGCTGATCGTGGCGGGAGATACTTTCCGCGCCGCTGCCGTCGAGCAGCTCAAGGTATGGGCCGAACGCGCGAAGGCTGACTTTATGGGTCGCAAAACCGGGGCCGATGCGGCCGGTCTGGCCTACGACGCCACGCTGCGCGCCAAGGAAGAGGGCTATGATGTCGTTCTGATCGACACGGCGGGTCGCCTTCAGAACAAGCAGCAACTGATGGATGAGCTGTTGAAGATCGTCCGCGTCATTAAGAAGGTCGATGCGGATGCCCCGCACGAGACGCTTCTGGTGCTCGATGCCACGGTGGGCCGCAACGCGCTCAGTCAGGAACAGATATTCGGGCGTCAGGCCTTTGTGTCGGGCCTTGTCATGACCAAGCTGGACGGCACGGCGCGTGGCGGCATCCTTGTCCCGATCGCCAAGGCCTCTGACGCGCCGATCAAGCTGATCGGCGTGGGGGAAGATATCGACGACCTGCAACCGTTCCGCGCCAATGCTTTTGCCCGCTCGATGGTCGGGCTTGAACCCCTTGGAGAGTAAAATGTCTACCCCCAAGCCTGAACCGCGCATCGAAATCACCGAGGCTCAGGCCGAGGCCCTGCCCGAAGCGATCGTGCCCGACGCCCCGGAACCGGCGGCAACCAACTGGACCAAAACGGCCATTGACTTCGGCCCGGTGGTCGGTTTCGGCCTGAGCTTCTTCATCTTCCGTGCGCTGAAGGTCGGTGGGACGGACGCCACCGCGCCGATGATCTGGGCGACGGGTGTGCTGATCGTCGTTTCGGTGCTGGCGTTGATCGCCGCCTATATTATCGAGAAGCGCGTGGCGTGGATTCCGCTGGTGGCGACCCTGTTCGCGATTCCCATGGGTCTCATGACCATCTTCTTTCACGATCCCGTTTTTATCAAAGTCAAGGTGACCGTGATCAACCTGCTGATCGGCGGCATTCTGGCGATTGCGGCGCTGATGAAAAAATATCCGCTCAAGAGCCTGATCAAAGACACGCTGAAGCTCAAGGAAGAGGCCTGGCCCAAGCTGACCTGGCTCTATGTCGGCTTTTATGCCGTAATGGCGCTGGCCAATGAGATTGTCTGGCGCACGCAGTCGGATAGTGTGTGGGTGACGTGGAAGATGGCGTCACTCTTTGGCGGACCCATTGTCTTTACACTGATACTGACCCCTTTCCTGATGAAGAATATGCTGCCGGAAACGAAGCCGTCCGCCTCCTGAGGACACTCCGTCAGTATGCGGATGGATTTGTCGTAATTTTGTAGTATAGTGGTGCTTAAATAGCGTCGTTCAGCATGGGGACGGCGCATGAAAAAGCACAAGCGTAATCATTTCGAGGGTTCGGACTTGCTGGAAAATTCGCCGTCGCATCTTCTCCATCGGGTGCTGCAAATCGCCCTCGATATCTATACCGAGGAAACCGGCGATAGTGCCCTGACGCAGCGACAATACGCCCTGCTTCTGGCCGCCGACTCGTCTGAGGGCCTGACCCAGACCGATCTGGTCAAGGCCACAGGTATTGACCGTTCTACGTTGGCCGACATGGTGGCGCGGCTGATTGCCAAGGGGCTTCTTGCGCGTGAACGTTCGGCCACTGATGCCCGCGCCAATCTGGTCCGCCTGTCAGACGAAGGTCGTGCGGCCCTGACTGAAATTCGGCCCAAGGTCGAGGCGGCGGATGAGCGCATCTTGTCCCTGCTGTCCCCGCCCAAGCGCGACAGCTTCCTTAAGCTGCTGCGCCGTATCGCCGCTGTGCGCGAAGAGGATGCCGAAGAGGCGCCGCGCAAGGTGAAGGGCGATAAGAAAGCTGACAAGAAAAAGAAGGGCAAGAAGGCCGGTAAAAAGCACAAGGAGCCGCTGCCTTTTCCCGCGCTGAACGAAGGCATTGCCTCGGAAAAGCAGGACGCCTGATCATACCTCCCCGACGCGCCGGGGAGGGGGGGTGCCCGAACCGCGGGCGAGATGCGGTGGCGGGGGTGTTAGAAGCCCCGATCTCATAATTCGTACTAAATCCGGATATTCAGCAGGCTGCCTGGACGCAGCATCTGCATGTCTTCGGGTTTGGTGCCCTGAGCGATCTCGGCGGCCTTGAAGGTGGCTGGCGTAACGCCTGCCGGTTTCGGTGCGGGCTGGTCGATGGACGCAGCCTGACCCGTCGCCTGACGGAAAAAAGCCTTCTGAGCCGACAGGGCGTCGTTGAAACGCGCGGCGGCGTCGGCGGCCGGTTTCTGCGGGGCAGCCGGTGTAGCGGCGCGACCGAGAAGCATCTGGGACAGGGAAGGCGGGATAGTGCTCATACCGCCTTTATGCCGTGATTCAGGTATTTAAATGGTTAATGCCGATTAAGCCTTTTACACTTTCAGCTTGGGGCGCACGCGGCTTAAGCCCCCGTCCACCCCCAACACCTGCCCGGTAATCCAGTCGTTTTGCGGATCGAGCAGGAAGGCAATGGCGCGCGCGACGTCTTCGGGCTTTCCCAGCCGCCCGAGGGCGTGCATCGACTCAGACACGCGACGTCCCGCATCCGATCCGACCAGCCCCGCCGTCAGCGGCGTTTCGACCAGACCGGGGGCGATGGCGTTGATACGCAGGTTTTGCCCCGCATAGGAGGCTGCCGCCGAACGCGTCAGGCCAATGACCCCCGCCTTGGCGGCGGCAATGGCCTCGTGATTGGCCAGCCCTTCGAGCGCGGCGGCTGACGACAGCAACACTACGGAGCCGCCTTCGGTCATGTGCCGGGCGGCGGCGCGCACCGTGGCAAAGGCCGTGGTGAGCGAGGCCGTGATGGTGGCGTCGTACTGGCTGCGGCTAGTCAGGCCTGCGGATTTCAGCAGCAGCGACCCGGCCAGATTGACCGCCCCGTCTAACTTGCCAGCCTTGGCAAACACGGCGTCCACCGCATCGAAATCCGAGGCATCCAGCAGGTAATCCGGGGCGATCGTGCGGTCGCTGCGGGCGGCGGTCATCACCTCGTGCCCGCCTTGCCGCAGATGCTGTACAAGGCTCTGTCCGATGCCGGACCCTGCTGCAATGATCAGATAACGCGCCATAGTCGAACTCCTGTTTGCGCCTTTTACGGCGGACGGGTGCTCTCAGACCAGTCGCTTACGCAGGGCGGCGGACGTCATGTCGATCAGAATGACGGCGGCAATGATGATCAGGGCGATGGCCGAGACGCGGGCATAGTTGAAGCTGTTGATATTGTCGAACAGCACCTGCCCGATCCCCCCAGCCCCGATCAGCCCCAGCACCGTGGCCGAACGTGCACTCGATTCGAAGCGGTAAAGCGCGAAGGAGGTCCACAAGGGCCCGACCTGAGGCAGCACACCCCAGACGATTTCCTGAAGGCGGGTACCGCCTGTGGCCCGCACGCCTTCGATGGGCGGCTGATCGACGGCTTCGACCGCCTCCGAAAACAGCTTGGCCAGCACCCCCGTATTGTGCAGGGCCAGTGCCAGCACCCCGGCCAGCGGCCCTGGCCCCACGGCCACCAGAAAGGCGGTGCCAAGCACCAACTCGTTGACGGCGCGCAGCATATCCATCGCGCGCCTGACGGGGAAGCTGATCCACGCCGGGGCGATATTGGTGGCACACAAGAGCGAAAAGGGGATGGCCAGCCCTATCGACAGCACCGTACCCCAGATGGCGACCTGTATCGTCACCCACATTTCGCGAACATAGTAGGCGATGGTTGTCCGGTCTGAAAAATCAGGATGCAGATAGTCGCGCAAATAGGTGCTTGTATTTCCCCAGTTACGACCCAGAAGCGGCAGATCGCCGATCTGAGCGCCCTTGAAACTGAGAGCCAGTAAAAGGCCGAACCCCAGCCACAGCCCCCAGGTCAGCAGTTTGTCCCGTAAGGACGTCCGCGGCGGGCGCAGCGCGTCGAGCGAAGCGGTTTCGGCCATTATTGCGCGTCGGGCCGTTTATCGGTCAGGGCATCCGGCAGGGCCTGCGGGGCGGCTCTCTGAGCGGCGGCTTCGCGAGAAATCGCCTGAAGGTCGGACTCAGCCTTGCGGATAGCGGCGGCATCGCCGCCGTTGCGCGCCTTCATCAACGCTTCGGCCGCCTCCATTTCGCGCACGGGCAGAAGGTGCGAATTGTCCGCCGGCTTGAACACGCCAAAGATCAGGTTGTTCAGTATCTTGAGCTGACGCTGGCCTTCGGCGTCTGTGCCGGTGCCGTAGGACAGGAAAAAGGAGCGTATCTTTTCCTTGGTCGCCGGGTCGAGATCCTTGCGATAGATAATGGGGTCTTCGGGTAGGGTTGGAGAGGTCCAGATGATCTTGATCTGCTTCAGCTTTTCCGGAGATACTTCGGCCATTCGCTCGAGCGAGGCATTGTTGTTGGTGGCCGCATCGACCATGCCGTTGGCCACGGCCTGAAAATTGGCCTCGTGACTGCCTGAACGCACGCTCTTGAAGCACTTGGCCGGATCGACCTTGTGCGGCAGGAAGAAGTAGGTCATCGGCGCCAGCGTTCCGGAGGTCGATTTCACATCCCCAAGGCCAAAGCTACGCTTGCCATCGCATTTCAGCAAATCTTCGGCGGTCAGCGAGGAATCGGCGCGGGCGATGATAACGCTCTGATAGCCATCGACGCCCGACGGGTCGGATGAGCGCGCAAAGACCTCGCCATCGGCTCGCCGCACGGCCTCAAGGCCGGAGGCATTGGAAAACCAGCCGACCTGTACCTGATTGAAGCGCATGGCCTCGATCAGCGCCGTGTAGTTGGAGCCGAAGAAGGGTTTTACCTTCAGCCCGGTCTGCTTTTCCATGTCGGCCAGAAACGGCCGCCACAGGGGTTCCTGATTCTGCGCGTTTTCGGTGGAGAGGATGGAGAAGCTGATTTCCGTGCGTGGGCCTCTGGTCTGATCGACCTTACCACAGCCCGACGTCAGAAAGGGCAGGGCGATCGCCGAAGCCGACAAACCTCTCAGCATATCCTTGCGCGACAGGGTCATGACGGGTCTCTCCAATAGGCCTGCTCGATCTCAGGGCCATAGATTTCGCTCAGGCGGTCCGGGTTCAGGCCATCGGCAGGACCGTCATATACGATCTTGCCGTCCTTGAGGGCCAGAATACGGTCGCAATATTTCATAGCATAGTCCACCTGATGTAAGGTGACGATGACCCCGACGCCACGGTCTTCGTTGAGATGAACGAGAAGCTCCATCACCTTGCGCGCCGTCACCGGGTCCAGCGAGGCGACCGGTTCGTCGGCGAGGATAAGGCGCGCATCCTGCACGATGGCCCGCGCAATCGCCCCCCGCTGCTGCTGTCCGCCGGACAGGGTCTTGGCGCGCTGCGACGCCTTGTCAGCTATGCCCACCGTATCGAGCGCCCGCATTACGCGTTGTTTTTCTTCGGGGGTCCACAGACCGAACAGTCCACGTATGGGGGGGATGCGCCCCAGAAGCCCCAGCGCCGCATTAGTGAACAGGCTGAGCCGTCCGACAAGATTGAATTGCTGCGCCACCATGCCGAGATCGGCGCGCGCGGCCCGTACATCAGCCCCCAGCCGCCCATCCGTCTGAACCGTTCGTCCCAGCACGGTGACAGGGCCCGATCCGGCGTCCCCAAGGATAAGGCCAGACAGGCTACGCAACAGGGTCGACTTGCCCGATCCCGAGGGCCCGATCAGGCCAATGCGTTCAGGACGGGTCATGGTGAAAGAGACCTCATCAAGCGCCTTGAATGTCCGCGCCGCGTCAGGGCTCTGCGCCCGAAGCGCAAAGCTTTTCGACAGTGACTGAACTTCGACCAGGCTCGGCATATGCGTTCACGGGTGCGCCCCGTTCCCCCCTGCGCTGTCGGTCCCTGACCGTTTTGGCGTTAACAAAGATGAACGTCAGAGTCTTGCCGAAATTTGGGGGCTTTGGCAACCATCGGCCGCAGAGTGACGCGAAAGGTCGCAGTCTCTACGCCGCCAGTTGCATCACCTGATGCTGGGTGAAGCGGAAGTCGTTGAGCATATGGACGCCGAAGGAATCCTCGCCGACCCAGATAATGGTCGCATCCACCTCGGCATCGACTAGACGGATCGCCAGATTTTCACCGGGTTTAAGGCCCGATGTGATGCCGATACGCGCCCCTGTTTCGCTGATGTCATAAAGACGCAGGTTGCGGACGGTTCGTCCCTTCACTTCAATATCGACCGTCTCTGTTGAAGCGTAGCGCGCCGCCACCCGCTTATCCACTAGTTCATCGAGAAGGGCAGCCAGTTCCGTTTGCATGTCGCGTGAAGCGCCCGCCATGTCCTGAGAAATAGCCTGCATGTCGTCGGCGGTGCGTTCGGTCCGGCGCGTGACTTCGGGCAAGAGGTTGATGATGCGCTCGGCCTCACGATTGCCCAATGCCGCGCGCTCCAGATTGTGACGGATGGCGTCGGCCGCCTGACTTTGGGTCTTAACCGCGTCGGCGACCGTGCGCGAAGTCTGCGCTACGGAAGCGATGATACCAGTAATTTGTGACACAGAACCGACCATGCTTTCGGCCGCCTGACGCACGTCCTCGATCTGGGCTTCGATTTCGGCGGTGGCACGGCCCGTCTGATTGGCCAGAGATTTGACCTCACCAGCCACAACGGCAAAGCCCTTCCCGGCCTCTCCGGCGCGCGCGGCTTCGATAGTGGCGTTAAGCGCCAGCAAATTGGTCTGGGAGGCAATGCCCTGAATAAGGCGTGAGACCTCGCCGATACGCTCAACGGCCTGTGTCAGGGCCTGCGCCATCTCGCGCGAGCGTTCCAGTTCGCCGGAGACGCGGTCCGTCATCTCGGCGCTCTCATCCGTGCGACGGGCGATCTCTCCGAAGCTTTGCGAGACCTCGGCCATGCCCGCCGATACGCTGTCCACATCGCGCGCCGAGGCGCTCAGCCGGTCAATCGCCGCCGTCAACTCCTCGCGCGTCGTCTTGGCCGTCAGACTGAACTCACCGGTCGAGTCCCCGACCGATGAGGACAGGGTCTGGACAGCATCCATGACGTCCGTAATGGCATTACGGATGCGTTGGGAAAGGGTGTTGATGCGATCCTTTTCCCTGATAATCAGTTCGTTACGTTTCACATCATTGGCGGCATCGGCGATTTTTTCGATAGTGCGCCGGCGGAAGAACTCCAGCGCGCGACCGACCTGACCGATTTCGTCCCGGCGTGTGGCTTCGGGCAGACTGGCGTTGAGATCCTTGTCCGCCAAATGCCTGATATTCTGATCCAGCCCGTTAATGGCTTTCAGAATGGAATGGGCCAGACCCAGCGCCATGAAGACCGCCACCAGAGCCGCTGCAACCGTTACGGCCAGAAGGGTATAGAGGGTCGTAGAAAAGCCGCCGATCCGTTTCTGAAGCAGCGCGTTCAACTGCTGGGCCGAAGCCTGCCACAGATCGTCGCTCACCCTGGCATAGGCGGTTTTAGCGCTGAGGAGTGGCGTCAGATCGACCCCTGCGGCATTGCCCTGAGTCTGCATCTGGTGCGCAAGGCCGAGCGCCTCGGCTTCTACGGCCTGCGCTGCCGCCTGATAGGCGTCACGCTTGGCCTTGAGCGCCGGGGAGAGGCCGCTGTTGGCGGCAATCGCTTTGTCGAGCGAGGTGATCTGTCCCTGCCAGGCCGCGCTGAACTGCCCCAGGCCCACGACCAGACCGGTCGTCTCCTCGGTGGTCAGACTGGCCTTGGCCTGATAGGCCGACATGTCGCGCAACACGACGGAAATACGGTTCAGGGCGTCCGGGGCTTTGAAGGCTACGGCGTCCATCACATAATAGCTGTCGATATCGGGATCGAGCGTCAGATTGGAACGGTCGCTGAGCGTCGTCAGGAGGGCCAGAGCCGCATCAGCGCCGGGGGCCCTGGAGAGGGCGTCAGCCTCAGCCGCCGCAAGCGTCTTCAGCGCGGGGTGTTGCGCATCGAGGGTCGCCATCGGGGCCGTCTCGCCCGAAAGCTGTGCGGTTGCGCCGGTCAGGACGGGCCATACGATGCGCATCGCCTCGACGCCCTGAACCTCTTTCTGACCGAAATGGATGTCTTTCAGGGATTGCTGCACAAACAGGTAGCTCATCAGCACGATGGGCACCATGAACACGCCGGTCATGACAAAAAGTTTGGTACGAATACTGATGGCGGCGAAAGACATGACGCGATCCGGAACAGGCTGACCCACCCCCAAAAGAACAGCGTTTTGGTTTCGGTTTCCTTAATGCCGCCAACGGACTTTCAAATTTAAAAGCGGGGGCCATTGTCACAAAAAACGCCTTTACAGTCAGGATAAAATGCCCGATATAGCGCGCTTCCGGCGGACCCCGACACACAGGTCGGCGCCCTGGGGCCCCTAGAGAACACTCTCGACGGGCTGGGCGTCGTTGAAACGCTGCTAACGCCGGTCTGGGTTTAACTTAACTTTACGGGGTATTGGCAGTGGCAAACTTCCAATCGGCCCTGGACCTGGTCCGCGAGCAGTCACCGGAAAAGCCCGTCGCCCTTGTGCGACGTGAGCCTGTTTCCGTCGCAGCGCAATGGTTCCAGCGCCACTTCAAAGGCGATGTCTTCTACGCGGTCAAGGCGAACCCTTCTTCGTGGGTCATCGAAACCCTGCTCGACGCCGGGATCGGTTCGTTCGACGTGGCCTCGATCAATGAAGTCAAGCTGGTGCGCGGCCTTGCGCCTGAAGCGCGTCTGGCCTTCATGCACCCGGTCAAGTCGCGTCGGGACATCGCCGAAGCCTATTCCGATTTCGGTGTAAAGACCTTCAGCCTTGATACCCACGAAGAATTGCAGAAGATCCTCGACGCCACGGGTGGCGCGAAGGACCTCAATCTGATCGTGCGTCTGGCGACGTCGGGCGAAGGCTCGAACCTGCCCCTGACCAACAAGTTCGGCGCTCAGCCCTATGAGGCGCCAGCACTCTTGCTGGCGGCGCGTCAGGCGACGCAGGACCGCATGGGTGTCTCCTTCCACGTCGGCTCGCAATGTATGCGCCCGACCGCCTATGCGGCAGCCATGTCGGCGGCATCGCGCGCGCTGGTCCGCGCCGGCGTGCTTGCCGATATTGTCGATGTCGGTGGCGGCTTCCCGTCGGTCTATCCGGGCATGGTGCCGCCGTCCCTGCCCGAATATATGGACGTGATCCATCGCGCCTTTGATGAAATGAAGGTGCATGAGGCGACGGAACTGTGGGCCGAGCCGGGGCGTTCGCTGGTGGCGGAATCGACCTCGATCCTCGCCCGCGTCGAGCTGCGCAAGGGCGATGCCCTTTATCTGAACGACGGGGCCTATGGCAACCTGTTCGACGCCACCCACGCCAAGTGGCCCTTCCCGGTGCGCCTGCACCGCGCCGAGGATGGTGACGAGCAACCGGAACTGAAGCCGTTTCGTTTCTATGGCCCGACTTGCGACTCCATCGACCACATGCCGGGGCCGTTCTGGCTTCCGGCGGATGTGGATGAGGGCGATTACGTCGAAATCGGGATGCTGGGGGCCTATGGCGTGGCCATGACGACCGGGTTCAACGGCTATGGTCAGACCGAAACCGTCTTCCTCGATGACGCGCCGATGGCCTCGCTGTTCGGTCTGGGCCCGCGCTCGCTGAACGTGCCGCGCAGCCTTTTCGACAGCGTCGAAGAGAACAAGGTCGTGCGCCTCAACCGCCCCAAGGGCGGCAAGCGCGGCAAGAAGCGGTCGAAGTAATTGGATGGAAGAGGGACAGGCTGAGAAGGACGTTTTCCGTTTTTTCTTCTGGGTTGGTTTCCTTCATGTCGGAATAGGCGCTCTCTTTTGCGCTTTCCTTTCGCTCATGGCATTTCGCAACTGGGCGTTTCAGGGGTTTTCGGCCAGCGATTTGCAGTTAGCCTTAATTTTCTTACTCGCTTTTATCTTTCTCGCGGGGATCCTCTGGCTCAGGTGTCGTAAGTATAAACGTTGGGCACAGGAACCCTCGCCATCGAAAGTGACGGCGGAAGAAATCAACCATGCCCGACGACGTCTTTACGGTGACAGTGACGGATAGTTGACCGCGTCGTTTAATCAAACCTTGATTTGCCAAGGCGCCCCCTATGTCCTATAGGGGCCGCGAGTTTTTTCAGCTTCTCTCCCCATCGCTCCGTCTGGGGGACAAAGAGTGCATGACGGGCGTCCACCTTCTTATCTCCAAAAGGACCAAGAGATGAACGCAACTACCCCCCAATCCAACCAAAAGGCCGCCCTGCTCCAGAACACTGTGGAGCACGTCGATATCACGTCTTATGACGCGCGCCCGATCATCGACTCGATGCGCAAGATGAGCTTCTCAAGCCGTGATACCGCCCGCGCCGCCGACATCTTCAACATGGCGCTGGAAGACAAGGACTGCTCGCCGTGGCTGATCCTCGCCGGTTCGACCTCGGCCGGTGGCTGTATGCACGTCTATCGCGACATGGTGAAGTTCGGCATGATCGACGCCGTGGTCGCCACCGGTGCCTCGATTGTGGATATGGACTTCTTCGAAGCGCTCGGCTTTAAGCACTATCAGGCCGCCGGTCCGGTGGACGATAACGTTCTGCGCGACAATTATATCGACCGCATCTACGACACCTATATCGACGAAGAAGAGCTTCAGGCCTGCGATCACACCATCCTTGAGATCGCCAATCGCCTCGAGCCGCGCGGCTATTCCTCGCGCGAATTCATCTGGGAAATGGGCAAGTGGCTGTCGGAAGGCAATGCCAAGAAGGAGGGCTCGCTGATCCAGACCGCCTATGAGCATGGCGTGCCGATCTTCTGCCCGGCCTTCGTGGACTCGTCTGCCGGTTTCGGCCTCGTTAAGCACCAGAAGGAACGCGCGGCTGCGGGTAAGCCCTATCTGATGCTCGACGCCATTGCTGACTTCCGCGAACTGACCGACATCAAGATTGCGGCGGGCACCACGGGCCTGTTTATGGTCGGCGGCGGCGTGCCGAAGAACTTTGCTCAGGACACGGTTGTCTGCGCCGAAATCCTCGGCGTCGAAGCTGATATGCACAAGTACGCGGTGCAGATCACCGTCGCCGATGTGCGTGACGGTGCCTGTTCCTCCTCGACGCTGAAGGAAGCCGCTTCGTGGGGTAAGGTTTCGACCACCTACGAACAGATGGTCTTTGCCGAAGCCACAACCGTCGTGCCGCTCATCGGCTCCGACGCCTACCACCGTGGCGCGTGGAAGTCGCGTGAGAAGCGCAACTGGGCCAAGCTGTTTGCGTAAACCCTGAGTAAATGACGCCGATTTTTGAGAATAACTCTGGTTAATCGTTTGCTTAGCGGTATCAACATGCCATTAACCAAAGATCGGCGTCATAGATCACGAATTTTTTTTACTCAGCCTCTTCCCTTTTTCAAAATAAGGGCTATTTAGGCTTTAACGATAGCGGCTCACGTAATTGAGTCGTCGTCACTCAGTTCGTCGCCGGGATCATCCCCCCCCCCTCGAATCCGGCGGCATGCGCGGCCCTCCCTGCCCCCCAGGGAGGGCCGTTGTTATTTCGGTGTCCGTGATGGGGCAGGTCGGGTTTTCCTGAAATTTGTGCTCAACCTGCGTTCCGCGCTGGCCTGCCCCCCAGGGAGGGCCGTTGTTATTTGGGCGTCTGCGTCCCTATTACCCCGATCCTCGCCAACCATATCTCGAGGCGTTGCGGCCATTCGGAAATCGGCAGGCCGGTGGGGCGAAGTCCGAACGCATGGCCGCCCCTGGCATAGAGGTGCATCTCGACGGGTATACCCGCCTCTTTAAGTGCCGCTTCGTAAACGAGGGAATGGCGCACATCGTCCACGGGATCGTCTTCGGCATGCAGAAGAAAGGTCGGTGGTGTACCGGGCGTGACCCTGATGTCCGGCTCAAGGGTCAGGTCGGGTTCATGCCACAGATGTCCGGGGTATAGAACCACCGCGAAATCCGGGCGCAGGCTTTGCGTGTCCGCGGAATCTACGGGCGAATAGGCGGCTTCGGTGCGCGTGCTGACGGCTGCCGCCAGGTGCCCACCAGCCGAAAAGCCCAGCACGCCGATACGGTTGGGGTCTATACCATAGGTCTCCGCCCCCTGACGCAACAGGCGCAGCGCCCGCTGCGCGTCCTGAAGCGCCATCCATACCTTCGGGTTTTCACGGCAATTGCAGTCGGGATTCCACCACGGTCCGGATGCCGGAACCCGGTATTTCAACACCACGCAGGTAATGCCCCTGGGTGTCAGCCAGTCGCACACCTCGGTTCCTTCGAGGTCCATAGCCAGCACACGATACCCGCCGCCCGGCAGGACCACAACGGTCGCGCCCGTCGGTTCGCCCTGTGCGGGATAGATCGTCAGGCTGGGCTGCGACACATTGCTGATCTGCGTCCACGGCCGTCCACCGACCAGCGACTTGCCCTTGCCCGCCTGTTCGGGGCCCCTGGCTCTGGGGTTGCCCATATGGGCGGAGTTTGGCCACAGAGGAACGCTTACCGGGGCGGCCCCCGCCGATGAAGCGATAACGGAAGCGCAGAACATCGCCGTGAGTGTTCTGCGGGCCATCCGTTTACGCCGCCCTGCGCAGGCGACGCGGCAGGGCGCGTAGCCGCGCCCACAGCTTTTTCTTCTCGGCTTCGGGATAGGGTTCGAGGTTGCGGATAAATTCCTCCGCACAGGCCCGCCACGAAAACTTTTCGGCATGACGGCGCACATGGGCGCGATCCAGCTTCAGCGCCTCGGTAATGGCGACGCTGAGGTCTTCGTCGATGACGCCTGCGCCCGTGCCGGGGATCAGGTCAATGGGCCCGTGCGCCGGGAAGGCGGCGACCGGGGTGCCCGTGGCCATGGCTTCGAGGATAACAAGGCCGAAGGTGTCGGTCAGAGACGGAAAGACGAAAACGTCGGAATCGGCGTAGGAGCGCGCCAGTTCCTCGCCGAAACGCGCGCCCGTAAACACCGCGTCCGGATATTTTTCCCTCAGTTCCTCGAGCTGCGGTCCCTTGCCGACCACCACCTTGGTGCCGGGCAGGTCAAGCGACAGGAAGGCTTCGAGGTTTTTCTCAATGGCCACGCGACCGATATAGGTCATGATTGGGCGGGGCAGGTCGCCGAAGATCGGCTCAAGGCCCGGGCGGAACATCTCGGTATCGACGCCGCGCGTCCACGGCGAAATGTTCTTGAAGCCGCGCGCCTCAAGGTCTTTTTGCAGGGTCGGCGTCGCCACCATTACCCGGCCCGACGGCTTGTGGAACCAGCGCATATAGCCATAGCCCCAGCTCAGGGGGATGGGCAGGCGCGCCGACACATATTCCGGAAACTTGGTGTGGTAGGAGGTGGTGAAGGGCATCTTCCATTCCATGCACACCCGACGCGCCGCCAGACCCACAAAGGCTTCGGTGGCGATATGCACGGCATCCGGCTCATAGTCCTGGATGATTTCACGCACGTCTTCGTAGCAGCCCAGAGCCAGCTTGACCTCCGGATAGTCGGGCCACGATACCGACTTGAACTGGTTATAGTCCACGATCTTGAACTCATGGCCGAGCTTTTCGCATTCGGCGATGACCCGCTTCATCGTCGTGACCACGCCATTGACCTGAGGGTCCCATGCATCGGTCGCCAGTAAGATACGCACAATCGTTTCCGTCTGTTGTCCTGCTCCCCTGTGTAGAGGGCAAAGAGCGGTCTGTGAAGCACGATTTTGTTTCACGCCTGCGACAGTCGCGTGAGCGCTGTGCAGAAACGCGCAAAGGCTTTTGGGCCGGGCCCGCGCGGTCCGGCAAAACACCGCCAGGGGGATTTTCGGCCCTCCGGCAGGGCGGCACAGGCGAGCCGGGCTATATTTTCGCGGTTCACTGCGCCTTTTGTCATGCCGCAGATGTTGCGATGCACAAAAAGGCGCGTATAATTACCGGTATGGAACCCCGTCGCGTCAAAAGCTCCAGCGCCTTGTCAATTGCGACGAAAGACCCGAATGTGAGTAGTGTCCGCGCCCGTACAGAACACACAACGGGAGGCAAGCGCGCGGAGGCTGGAAGGCAGCGTATGAGCGATCGACCGAAAGACACGCCCAAATCCCGCCGCACGCGGGTTCAGATTCTCGACACCGCTATGCGGCTGTTCGCAGAACTGGGCTATGACCGTGCCGGCAATGCCGCCATCGCCGAAGCCTGCGGTCTGACGCGTGGGGCCATGCTCTACCACTTTCCGACCCGTGAAGCGCTGGTCGAAGCCGCCGCCTGGCATATCCACGCCGCCCGTGAAGCCGCTTTCGAGGCCGAAGCGGGGAAGCTGAAACCCGGTCAGGACGCGCTGGACGGTGCGATTGACGCCTACTGGCGTCTGCTCAGTTCGGTGCCGTTTGCCGCCTTTCTGGCCCTGGAACGCGCGGCGCGTCAGGACGAGGACGTGGCCAAGGCGATCCGCCCGGCGCAGGAGGCTTTCGACCGAGGTGCGATGGGACGTGCTACGCCCGGCTTCATCACCGCCGGTGTCGATGCGCGGTTTCAGGCCAGCCGCGATCTGGCTCGCTTTGCGCTGGACGGTCTGCACCGGGCCGCCCTGACGTATGATCAGCCCGAACGCATCGAAAACCTGCTCAATGTCATCAAGCGCGCGGTGCATATGCTGAACCGCAAGGGCGATGTGACGGACCTCTGGGCCGACTGAGATGGCCGACGCGTCGGTAACCCTGCGTCTGACCATCGCTGACCCCGTTCCGGGCGTAGCCTATAGCCTTCAGGACAAGGACAGCCACCCGGTTGATCCGCAAACGGCGGGAGACGGGCCGCTGTCGTTCGATGTGCCGCTGCGCCTCAGCGAAGACGGTCGCTGGCTGGGGCCGTTCGTGCGTCGCGAAGGCCCTGAGCGCCGCTTTGTCTATATCGCCATCGGCACCTCGGCGGGGGACCACGGCAGCGAATGGACGCGCCGCGCCAAGATCGACATTCACGATATGCCCGACACCCTGAAGGCTGCGGCCCGCGCCGGCGGCGTGCCCGAAGCCCTGCTGCCCGGTCGCGGCAAGGACGGCACCCCCGCCTGCGCCGCCGTGCGTGTGCGCGAATGGCGTCTGATATGATAAGCCAGAAAACGGCTGACTTTCGGGCGCGTAAAAGATATTAGCCACGAAAAACACGACAAGACACGAACGTCGAGCGCTCACAGGGTTTGTGCCCGAAGGCCTTCTGATCGGTTTCCGGCACCAACGCTATCAGGCGCCTCGCGCCAATCATCGCCGCAGCTTTCGTGTCTTTTCGTGTTTTTCGTGGCCCATCCTTTTCGAAAGCTCACCATGCGCCAGTTGCTGCGTTCCAAGATCCATAACGCCTACGTCACCGAGGCCAATCTGGCCTATATCGGTTCGATCACCATAGACGAGGACCTGATGGATGCCGTCGGCCTGTGGGAAGGCGAGCGCGTGCTGGTCGTTTCCAACACCTCCGGGGCCCGACTGGAAACCTATGTCATTACCGGTGAGCGCGGGTCGGGCAAGATCGCCATGAACGGCGCGGCTGCGCATCTGATCAACGAATCCGAGCAGATCATCATCATGGGTTTCGAGCTGACCGACGCGCCGATTATCCCCAGAGTCGTGCTGGTTGATCGTCAGAATCGGGTTGACCGCTACCTCTCCGAAACCCCCTCGACGATTCTCTAACAGGACTCTTTTTTTGGGGTATTTTCGTCTTCGGGGCCCAACCCCTTGAGCCGCTTGGCATAATGTTTTTTTTAGGATTTTGTTAACGAAAAACTTCGCCTGTGCGGCGACTTGGCCGTTGACGATGCGATCCGATTATGGCCCCATATAGGGGCTGATGGCGGTCTTCGACACTATATCTAGTTGTCTTGGGTCTGACCTTCGGTGCTCCGGGGGCGGAGCGGTTTTCTCAGGCATACCAGGTGAGTGTGACGATGTCGGCAAATGATGCGGCGGCGAAGGTTCAGGGTGCGGCGTCTGTTAAGGGTACGCTCAAGGTGCGTCCCAAGGAGCGTCCGGAGTTCAAGCTGATCAAGACGGTCGTGACCGATCCGTCCAAGGACGACAAGCTCACCGACTTCGGCAAGAAGACGCTCGACGACCGTTATCTGCTGGCCGACGAATCGTATCAGGACATGTTCGCGCGCGTCGCCACGGCCTATGCCGACGACTCCGAACACGCCCAGCGCATCTATAACTACATTTCGAACCTGTGGTTCATGCCGGCGACGCCGGTGCTGTCGAACGGCGGGGCCAAGCGCGGACTGCCCATCTCGTGCTTCCTCAACGCCGTGCCCGATTCGCTCGAAGGCATTGTCAGCGTGTGGAACGAAAACGTGGCGCTGGCCTCAAATGGCGGCGGCATCGGCACCTACTGGGGCGGCGTGCGCTCCATCGGTGAAAAGGTGAAGGGCGCGGGCCAAACCTCTGGTATCATCCCCTTTATCCGCGTGATGGACTCCCTGACGCTGGCCATTTCGCAAGGCTCTCTGCGCCGGGGTTCGGCCGCCGTCTATATCGACATCTTCCATCCGGAAATCGAAGAATTCCTCGAAATCCGCAAGCCGTCGGGCGACTTCAACCGTAAGGCGCTCAACCTGCACCACGGTATCTCGATCACCGATGAGTTCATGGAAGCCGTGCGCGACGGCGCGCAGTTCGGCCTGCGTTCGCCCAAGAATAACGAAATCATCCGCTATGTGGACGCGCGCGCGCTGTGGCAGAAGATCCTCGAAATCCGTATGCAGACGGGTGAGCCTTACCTGATCTTCGCCGACACGGTGAACCGTTCCATGGCGCCGCACCAGCGTGAGCTGGGCCTTAAGGTCAAGCAATCGAACCTGTGCGCCGAAATCATGCTGCACACGGGTAAGGACCATCTGGGGCATGAGCGCACCGCCGTGTGCTGCCTGTCTTCGGTCAATGCCGAAACCTTCCTCGAATGGCGAGACGAACCACGTTTCATCGAAGACATCATGCGCTTCCTCGACAACGTGCTGGAAGACTTCATCCAGTCGGCCCCGGACGCCATGTCCGCCGCCGTCTATTCGGCCCAGCGCGAACGCTCGGTCGGCCTCGGCCTGATGGGCTTCCACTCCTTCCTGCAATCGCAGGGCGTGGCCTTCGAGTCGGCCATGGCCAAATCGTGGAACATGCGCCTGTTCAAGCACCTGCGCCGCGAAGCCGACAAGGCCTCGGTCAAGCTGGCTCAGGAGCGCGGGCCCTGCCTCGACGCGGAAGAACGCGGCGTGATGGAACGCTTCTCGCACAAGCTGGCTATCGCCCCGACCGCCTCGATCTCGATCATCTGCGGCGGTACCTCGGCGGGCATCGAGCCGATCCCGGCCAATATCTATACCCACAAGACCCTGTCGGGCTCGTTTGCGGTGAAAAACCCCTTCCTGCGTACCCTGCTGGCCGAAAAGGGCCTCGACACGCCGGAAACCTGGGACTCCATCGTCGAGCACGAAGGCTCGGTGCAACACATCGACGCCCTCAGCGAAGACGAAAAGGCCATCTTCAAGACCGCCTTCGAAATCGACCAGCGCTGGGTGGTTGAACTGGCTGCCGACCGCGCGCCGGAAATCTGCCAATCGCAATCGCTCAACATCTTCCTGCCGGGTGATGTCGATAAGTGGGACCTGCACATGCTGCACTGGACGGCGTGGGAACAGGGCGTCAAGTCGCTCTATTATCTGCGCTCCAAGTCGGTACAGCGCGCCGCCTTCGCCGGTTCTGAAGGCAAGGCTGCCGCAGTGTCGATGGCCGCTGCGGGCAAGACCGACTACGAGGAATGCCTCGCCTGTCAGTAAGCAGGGCCTCAGGCCCTGCACCCGAAACCGGGAGCAAGTTTCAAAGGCCGGAGCCCACGCTTCGGCCTTTTGCTATGGAATGTTTATGACTGAGATCATTCGCGCCGATTACCTCAACCCAGTCCATGCCAAGGCCATTGTCGCTCTGATGCAGACCTATGCACGCGATATCATGGGCGGTGGTGATGCCCTGCCTCTCGAAGTGACTTCGGTACTGATCGAGCGTTTGGCGGCCACGCCGGGTGCCGTGTCGATTCTGGCTTTTGCCAATGGACAACCGGCAGGCCTGCTCAATGCCTTTGCCGGGTTTTCGACCTTTGCTGCGCGGCCCCTGCTCAACATCCACGATGTCGTGGTCGCCCCGGCGTTTCGTGGGCAGGGCCTGGCGCGCGCCCTGATGGCCGAGGCCGAAACCGTCGCCCGCGAACGCGGCTGCGCCAAGCTGACGCTTGAAGTGCTGGAAGGCAATGCAACAGCGCAACGGCTTTATAGGTCGCTGGGCTATGGTGACTATGTGCTCGATCCGGAAATGGGCCGCGCCCTCTTCTGGCAGAAGAGGCTCTAAGCCACCTTCTGCATCGGGCGTTCAGTGGCATCGAAGCTGACCGTGCCCGCCTTTGCGTCGGTCTCGATACGGTCGATGGCCTGTTTCAACGCCTCAAAACAGGTCGGGTCGATGGCATCGCCGACGCTTTGCCCGATGATCTCCAGCGCCTTCCAGATCGGCAGGGCCGGGCGATAGGGGCGGTCGGCGGTCAGGGCGTCAAAAAAGTCCGCCGTCGAAATGATGCGCGTTTCCAGACTGATCTCGTCGGCACCGAGGCCGTGCGGATAGCCCTTGCCATCCAGGCGCTCATGGTGCGCCCCCGCAATGCGCGCCAGTTCCGAAAAGGCCCCGATGCGCGACAAGATGGTTTCCGTATAGAGGGCGTGGGCCTGCATCTGCGCCCACTCTTCGCCATCCAGCCGCCCCGGCTTGTCGAGAATGGTGTTCGATACGCCCAGCTTACCCACATCGTGCAGCAGGGCGGCGCGTTTCAGCCAGCGCCGCGCGCGGGCGTCGAGCCCCATCACCTCGGCCATCATATCGGTATAGAGGGCGACCCGCGACGAATGACCCGCCGTATAGGGGCTTTTGGAATCGACCACCTGACCAAAAGCAATGGCGATGTCGTCGAGATAGTCTTCATCCAGCGCGACTTCGTGGTGCGCCGGTTCCATCGACTGAATACGCTGCACCAGATCGGGTGCGCACAGCCCCTCCCAGAAGCCATTGCGCGACGCCACCTCAAAGAAGGCATCGGCGGCTTCCGGCTCAAACCAGGTCCCGGCGCGGTTGAGGATTTCACGCAAGGCGGCCGCCATGCCCCGGCTTTTGAAAAACACATCGACGCACTGACACAGAAGCGCGATGCGGGCATAGGGGGATATGGCCTGACGCCGCAGACCCTGCGGCTGACCGCGCCCGTCCCAGTGCTCATCCAGATCGCGGATACCGATGGCGACGGCCTCCGGGAAGCGCAGTTGCCGCGCAATGTCAGCGCCGCGCGTGCAGCGCGTCTCGATCAGTTCGCGCGAAATCTCGCCGCCATTCTTGAAAATATTGACCACGGCGCGGAAGCGTTCGGCCAGATCGGCCTTCAGCCCCGTATGCGCCATGACAAAGCCCAGCACGTCCGAGAGGCCGGTGTCGATATCCTTGAAGTCGCGCTTAAAGGTCCGGTCGTCGGTCAGATAAAGCTGACAGATGCGCGCCGCATTGGATGAACAGCCCAGATCCTTGAGCAGCAGTACATAATAAAGCTCCCACTTCTGATCCGCCGAAAAGCCCAGCTCATCGGCAATGTGCATACCGATATAGCAGCAGCGCACGCAGTGCCCTTCCGGCTGCCCTTCGGTAATGTCGAGCGCATAGGAAAAGGCGCTGATCAGTTCCGACAGTTTCAGCCGGTCAGGTGAGATTTCGGGCAGTTTCGGCGCAGGCATGGGGCCCTCGTTCTGAAGGAAGGCCGATCATGGCACGCCACGCTTAAGACCGCGTTGACGCCGGACGTGTGGAAGGCTAGTCCTGCGGCATCCCAAAATTACAATAAAGCGATTTTCTAATGCCAATGACATTGACCGCCTTCCTCGAAGGCCAGAGCGATCTGCCGCAAAGCCTCAAAACCCTGATCGCCGCCATGGCCGACACCTGCGCCTTGATCGGTCGCACGGTGAACCTCAGCGCCGTCAACGATCTTCAGGGCGCACTGGAACAGGAAAACGTGCAGGGCGAGGTGCAGAAGCAACTCGATGTCATTGCTAACGACATCATGCTCGAAGAGGCGCGCTGGAAGGGCGTGGTGCATGGTCTCGCCTCTGAAGAGATGGACGACTATGTGGCGTTTGATAGAGGTGACTATCTGCTGTTCTTCGACCCCATAGACGGCTCGAGCAATGTCGATGTCAACGGCGTGGTCGGCACCATCTTCTCCGTTCTGCCCGCGCCGAAGGGCGATCTGAGCTTAAGCGACTTCCTGCGTCCGGGCCGCGATCAGGTGGCGGCCGGTTACGCTGCGTATGGCCCGCAGACCATCCTCGTCCTTACCTTGGGTAAGGGCGTCGTGGCCTTTACACCGGATACCAATGGTGTGTGGATACAGACCAAAACAGCGATGACGGTGCCGGCTGCGACGCGCGAATTCGCCATCAACATGTCCAATCACCGCCACTGGTTCCCTGGTATTCAGCGCTATATCGACGAATGCGTGGCGGGTAAGGACGGCCCGCGCGGCGCCGATTTCAACATGCGCTGGCTGGCGTCTATGGTCGGTGACGTCCACCGTATTCTCACGCGCGGGGGGATTTTCATGTATCCGGGCGACACCAAGCGCGCCGAGGGCAAGCTGCGCCTGATGTACGAAGCCAACCCCATCGGCTTCCTGATCGAGCAGGCGGGCGGCAAGGCCACCAACGGCACCACCCGTATCCTCGACCTTCAGCCGACCGGCCTGCATCAGCGCACAGGCGTGGTGCTGGGCTCGGCCGAAGAGGTCGAGCGTGTGGCAGAATATCTTAACGGTTAAGACCAAGAGTCATTGAAAATGACTCTTGGTCTTTCATTCGAGACTGTCTCATGTCGCTGAGACATATGAGACAGTCTCGTTTCTTCAACGGCCGGATGCGATCAGCATCTTCGGCCGTTGGTAAAATCAAGCCGTAAAGATCGTCTGAAAGCCGCCATAGATCAGGCGCTTGCCATCAAAGGGCATATCCATCTCGGCCATGCGCGGATCGGCTTCCGCCTTTTCCCAGGCGATATTGCGGACCTCTTTTGATGGCCAGACGACCCACGAAAAGACCACGACCTCGCCCGCTTCCAGCTTTACGGCCATGGGCAGCGAGGTCAGCTTGCCTTCGGGCACGTCATCGCCCCAGTTTTCGACCACGGCCAGCGCGCCCAGTTCCTTGAACAGGGTGGCGGTGACCTGTGCGGATTTCAGATAGGCATCGCGGTTTTCGACTTTGACCGGACAGACAAAGCCATCGACATAGGTGGTTGGGGCTTCAGACATGGAGGGCGTCTCCTCTGTTGGGAGCCACCAGCCTACGGCCCTGTGGATAAAATGCCAATGGGTCTATTTTTCGACCAGCACCTGAAACCCGCCATAGACCAGCTTCGCCCCGTCAAACGGCATGTTCTCGCTGGGCTGCATCCGCGGGTCGTCCATGATCTTTTCATTGGCTTCGTCGCGCGCCTCTTTCGACGGCCACATCACCCACGAAAAGACCACGCTGTCCGACAGCTTGCCGCGCGCCGCGTTGCGGAAGGAAACGCCTTCATCGCCTTCGGGCAGGTCGTCGCCCCAGCATTCCACCACCTGAAGCGCGCCGTATTCCTTGAACACTTCGGCAGCGGTTTCGGCCATCTTCTTATAGGCGGCGCGGTTTTCTTTCGGCACCGGGATCAGGAATCCATCGACATAGGACATGCTCAGGCCTTTCCCAGCAGGGTTTTCAGTTCGGCAATAACGCTGCGGTAGGAGTCGCGTTTGAAATGCACCACGCGCTCGATCACCTGATCGAGGTCGCACCATTCCCAGCGGTCAAACTCCTGCTCGCCGTGCGCCTGAAGGTTCACTTCGCTGTCGGGGCCATTAAAGCGCACAAAGTACCAGATCTGCTTCTGGCCCTTGAAATTGCGACCGATCTTCTTTTGCGCCAGCACTTCGGGCGGGAAGTCATAGACGATCCAGTCGGAGGTGCAGCCCAAAATGTCGATGGTGCTCAGGCCGGTTTCCTCATAAAGCTCGCGCCGGGCGGCGGCTTCAAGGTCTTCACCGGCATCGACGCCGCCTTGCGGAAATTGCCAGGCATAGTCGCCGCTCATGCCGAAACGGTGGCCGATCCACACCTTGTCCTGCGCATTGAGGACGACGATGCCCACATTGGGGCGGTACTCAGATAAATCCTTGCTCATCGCCTCATAATAGCGGAAGCGGGGGCCAGTTGAAGCCCTTTTTGTTCAAGGCTCTGCGTCCATTTGATCGCCACAGCGAGGGTCACCGGATAGGCAAAGCCGGACCCCAGGGCGCGGCCGCGCGCCTTGGCCTGCGCTTCGATGGCCGCCAGTTGCGCATTGATACTCTGCGAATTGATCTGGGCGTCGATCACCCGATCGGCCGAAGCGCGCGTCCAGCCGCCGCCGACATCGCGCGCCTGACCGTCGTCAATAAAGGCCACGCCGCGCGCCTTCATCACATTGAGGAAGGCCGTCATCGAGCCTTTGTCGCGCAAATAGGCGCTGCCCTGATAGTTCATGACGCCGAAATAGCCGGTGGCGCGCCCCATCAGCCAGTTGAGGCTGGCGTTCATATCGTCCGGGCGCTGTCCGACCAAAAGCGTGCGCGGGCCGGGATCGGTGTCGGGATAGTTGGTCGGCTGCATCGGAATTTCGATCAGCACCTCATGGCCCTGCGCGCGGGCGGCGTCGATCCAGCCTTGCAGCCCTTCGGCGTGCGGCACGAAGGACAGGGTGACCTCGGCGGGCAGTTGCTCGATGGCGGCCTTGGTGGTGGTCGGGTTGAGCCCCAGCCCGCCGACGATCAGCGACACGGTGGGCTTGCCATTCGACTTGAACGGGCGGGCATAGGCCGAGGCCGGAACGCGACCGTCCGACGCGATGGCGGGCAGCGGACCGTTGGGTCCATTTTGCGACAGACCGGCAATCGGGGCGGGAGCGAGCGGCGAGGCGGGCAGTTTATTGGCGCTGCCGACCGTTACCGGCGCGCCGTCATTAGGCAGGGTGATGACCGCCGTACCGTCGGCGGGCCCGGCCTCGCCATTGGCGTTGAACTGATCGGCGGAGGCGTCCTTGAACAGGCCCAGCGAATCGAGCGTGAAGGCCTGAAGCCCGGAGGCCGCGTCATCGGCGGTGGCCGTGGCGGACGCGTGGGCGTCGGCCTTGGGGGCTGCGGTGGTCGCCGCCGCGATCTGAATGGTCGGGTTGCCGGCTTCCGGATCGGACAGGCTCAAAAACAGCGCCCCGCCGCCGATAAACAGCCCCAGCGCCATCAGCGGCGCGGTATAGGGCTTTTTCAGGACGTCGAGCGCGGCGGGCCCTAAGCCCTTGACGCGGCTCACCAGCCCGCCGTCCTTGCGGAACAGCGGCGAATTGGACAGGGACGGGAGCTTTGGTTTGGCGAACATGGAGCGTGTGTGACCCAAATTTTTGTCGCGCTTCTTGGATCCGAAAACCGGTGTCCACTTTTCGGGAAGCACTAAAAACCCTGCCCGCACCCAAGGCGGACAGGGTTAATATGCGCTAACGGCGGTTAACAAAGCCTAACGAGCGGTAAGAATTATTACCGCATCGGCCTTACCTAAACGGCGGCTCATCGAAGGCGCGGAGCTTGCGCGAGTGCAGCTTTGAGCCGGCCTGACGCAGCAGGTTGATCGTCTCAAAACCGATGTCGATATGCTCGGCTATGGCGCGTTCATAGAAGTGGTTGGCCTGACCCGGCAGTTTCAGTTCGCCGTGCAGCGGCTTATCCGACACGCAGAGCAGCGTCCCGTAGGGCACGCGGAAACGATAGCCCTGAGCGGCCAGCGTCGCCGATTCCATGTCGATGGCTACGGCGCGGCTTTGTGAGAACAAAAGCGCCGACGACGAATAGCGAAGCTCCCAGTTGCGGTCGTCGGTGGTAACCACCGTGCCGGTGCGCAGGCGCTTTTTGAGGGCGTCGCCGTCCTGACCGGTGATGTTGACCGCCGCCTGTTGCAGGGCGACCTGCACTTCAGCGATGGGCGGGATGGGGATTTCGCGCGGCAGCACATTATCCATCACGTGATCGTCGCGTAGGTAAGCGTGGGCCAGCACGTAGTCACCGATGCTTTGCGACGGGCGCAGGCCGCCGCAGTGACCGATCATCAGCCACACATGCGGGCGCATAACGGCAAGGTGGTCAGTGATGTTCTTGGCATTGGCCGGGCCAACGCCGATATTGACCAGAGAGATGCCCTGACGGTCGGGCGACAGCAGGTGATAGGACGGCATCTGGAATTTACGCCAGGGCGAATTGGCGATCAGCTCCAGCGGGTTGGGCGTGTCCTTGGTGATGACTATGCCGCCGCAGCAGGACAGGGCCGTATAGGGGCTGTCCGGGCGCTTAAGCTGCTCCAGCGCGTAGGTGACGAACACATCGACATAGCGATGATAGTTGGTCATCAGGATGTAGGACTGGATATGCTCGGCCGGCGTGCCCGTATAGTGTTTCAGGCGGGCCAGCGAAAAATCGGTGCGCAGGCCATCGAACAGGGCCAGCGGGCGGTGCCCGTCAACATCCAGCAGATCCATGCCGTCAGCGACTTCGTTGCCGATCAGAGCCAGTTCGGTGGTCGGGAAGTGGCGCGCCAGATCGAAGGCTGAGACGCTGTTAAGGTCGAGACCCGCGCCATCCAGCACGTAGGGATAGGGGATTTCCTGATCCGACACGCCGACGCTGATAACGGCATTATAGTCGGTTTGCAGCAGCTCAAGCTGAGTTTCGATTTCTTCGCCAAACAGGTCCGGGCGGGTGATCGAGGAGGAATAGGTACCGGGCCGCGAGAAGCGGGCAAAGGCGCGATTGACGACCGGGTGGCGGTGGTGCAGCGGGGTGTCGTCGTCGTCTTCATCGACGCCCTTCCACACCACGATCAGACGCGGATAACAGTACCGGCCCTGTTCGCGGGCGGTCCTCGACGGTTTGGTACGGTCGGTAAGATAGGCCTGAAGATCGGTTTGCAGCGCCTTAACGGCGGAGATGTAGATGTCTTTCAGACGGGCGACGGCCTCGGCGGCG
Organism: Asticcacaulis sp. DW145; assembly: GCF_037101385.1. Lineage (NCBI taxonomy): Bacteria > Pseudomonadati > Pseudomonadota > Alphaproteobacteria > Caulobacterales > Caulobacteraceae > Asticcacaulis > Asticcacaulis sp. DW145. The sequence continues at coordinate 291,308 of NZ_AP029024.1, forward strand.
GTCAGATTTTCGAAACGGTGGCTTTCGGCGCCACGAGCCGCTTTTCTTTGCTTTTCCATATTCCATTGTGCCACGCCTTTTTTCCTGTGAAAAGACCATGGCCCACACATTTTGTAACCCGGTTACAGACGGCGTGAGGAATGTGGATCAGAAATTCGTTTTCAGAAATGCGGCACAGTCAGCGCGCAGCGGGCCCTTGCCACGAAACGGAATGGAATAGGCCGCGGCGCAGTCCGAATGGCTCAGGCCCTCATAGACGATCAGTTGCGACGACGTGCCGACCTTTGTCAGCGCGGCATCGAGATTGGCCGAATTGCTCAGGCGGCACACTGTGTCGGCCCGGCTGTGCTGAAGCAGGAAGCGGGTCGTGCTTTTGGTGGCGTGCTGGATGGGCTGCGTTTCCAGCGGGCGCGGAAAGGTACCGAAGCTGTTGCGGGTGGCGTCCACGTCGAACGGGTAGAAGTCGTAAGGGCCAGACACGCCGATGGCCACCCGGATGGGATTGGAGGCCAGCGGATCGAATCTGAGAAACTGCTCATCCAGCGCCAGCATGATGGCAATGTAGGCGCCGGCGGAATGGCCCATGACGCCCAGACGCGCCGCATCCCCGCCCCACTTCGTTGCGCTGGACTGAACATGGCGCACGGCTGATGCGGCGTCGTGCATAAAGTCAGGGAAGACGACTTCGGGATAGAGGCGATAATCGGCCACGACCACCAGATAACCGAGCGAGGCCAGAGAGCGGCCCATCCACGCGTAATCGGTCTTGCTGCCCGAATCCCAGTTACCGCCGTAGAAGAAGACCAGAACGGGCCAGCCCTTCGGCGGCTTCGTTCCGGAAGTCGGGGCGTAGACGTCGTAGCTTTGGCGCGCCTTATCGCCATAGGCGACATCCTGCGCCACGCGGCGCGATCCGCCATCCTTGGGCGTCAGGGTGTTGAAGGCCGACAGGGTCGAACAGCCTGATAGCAGCAGGCCCAGACCACTGCCGATCACGAGGCCGCCCAGCAGCCGGCGTTTATTGAGGATCATGCGGAGCCTTTGCGACGGATTTTGCGCACAGTTGCGTGAAGATGCTAAGTTCTGACATTGAGTTCGGCCATGACTATCATAGTATGGCCCTAAACAGACCATACGGATTTCAGGGAGCTTTGGACGTGCATAAGCGAGACTTTCTTCTAGGTGCCGCAGCGGCGGCCTTTGCGGCCCCTGCGCTGGCGCAACCCCCTGCGGCGAAAACCGACATCCCGCGCGAATGGATAGACGCCGACACCGGCCACCGCATTGTGCGCTTGTCGGACGCGGATAATTCCAAATCCCTGTACTTCCATGACAATGCCTTCACGGCGGATGGCAAGTGGATGATTTTCGACAGCCCCTCCGGCATCCAGATGGTCGAACTGGCGACGCGCAAACTGCGTCAATTGACGCCGAAAGGCTATGGCAGCCTGATGGTCTCGCGCACGAAGAATATCTGCTACGCGCGCAAATTCCCCGGCGGTGAAAAGAAGAGCGCCGATGACAAGGGCCGTGACGGTATCGAGATCGTCGCCATCGACATGGATACGGGCAAGATCCGCACTATCGCCAAGGACATCAAGGGCTATGTGACGACGGTCAATGCCGACGATACCCTGCTGGCCGGCACCTGGGCAGAGCGCGAATATCAGCTTCAACCGGGGCCGAAGGTCGCCAATACGGATGGCGGCTATAATGCCATTGGCCCGGACGGCAAGCCGCTCAGCTTTCAGGCGGCCAAGGAGGTGCGCATGGCCGAGCGGCTGGCGCAGAACATCCCGATGGAGATTTTCACGCTGGACATCCAGACCGGCGAACGCAAGGTGGTCACCGCCTCGACCGACTGGCTCAACCACGTACAGTTTTCGCCCACTGATCCGCAGCGTCTGATGTATTGCCATGAAGGACCGTGGCATAGCGTCGATCGCATCTGGACGATCAGGACCGACGGCACGGGCAAGGAAAACGTCCATAAGCGCATGATGAATATGGAAATCGCCGGACACGAATTCTTTGCGTTCGATGGTGAGCGAATCCTGTATGACCTGCAAACACCGCGCGGTGAGGACTTCTGGCTGGCCAGCTATGACCTCAAAACGCACAAGCGCATCTGGTATCATATGGAGCGTAACGAATGGTCTGTGCACTTCCAGATCAGCCGCGACGGTAAGCTGTTTGCTGGTGACGGCGGCGATGCCGACATGGTCGCACGTGCGCTGGACGGCAAATGGCTCTATCTGTTCCAGCCGGAGATTATCGACGACCTCGGCGTCTCGGCCCCCAATGCGGCAGAGCTGGTGCGGCCGGGGGTGCTGCGCGCCACGAAACTGGTGAATCTCAAGGCGCATAACTATAACACCGAACCGAACCTGCAATTCACGCCGGACGGCAAATGGATCGTCTTCCGCTCCAATATGCACGGTCCTATCCACGTCTATGCGGTGCAGGTGGCCAAGGCTTAAAAGAAGGGCTCCGGTGATTCGGGGCCCTTTTTATTAGCGCTCCACCGCCGTGACACTGAGTTGTTCAATCTCGCCGGAGGGCGTTTTGAAGGCGATGGATTGTCCGCTGGACAGGCCGATCAGGGCGGCCCCAACCGGGGTCAGGACCGACAGCCTGCCCTTGGCAATATCGGCATCGTCGGGCAGGACCAGCTTCAGGCGTCGCGTCCCGCGCGCCGTGCGGAACGTCACCCGGTCATTGAGACGCACGGTATCGTCAGGCAGGTCTGCCTGTGGGCGCCGGGTGGCGCGCGACAACTCCTCAAGCAGTTGCTCTCCGGCTTCGGCCAGAAAGCCACCCGCCTGTTCGGCCTTTTTCTTCAAAAGCTGAAAGTCGTCTTCGCCTATGAGTATCTCGGGCAGGATGATGGGTTCGGTGTGAGTCGTCATGGGGTAAACCTGTGCCAAAGCGCGCGGCCTCGGGTTTGTGCGGGACACGCGACGGTAGATGGGAAATGGGAAAAGAGCGCCGGATTATGGGGAACGGCTGAGATCATCTTAGCGGTTCGATAGGCCCCGAAACCCGAACGGCGCGCAGGGCCGGGCTTCGGGCTACGATCCCGTGACGGGATGTCCCTTGAGCGAAGCGGTGAGATTGAGCACGGCGCGCATGGTCATGAGGAGTACGTGGGTTCCGCAGGCCTCTTTGTCAAGGTGCCTACCCCCGGACCAGCGTGCACCCGGCGGAATAGACCAGCAGCAGGGACGGGGCCGGCGGTGTCGAGGGCAGGGGCGTACCGTTTTCGAGATAGGCAAAGCCTCCGATGCGATAAATGCCGGCCTGAGTTTCATCGCGCTGCGCCGTCTGCGGGCGCACCTGTCCGACGATTTCGACCAGCGCGCGGTCATAGAGCTTAAGGCCTGAAAACTTCGATTTACGCATGGACGCACTCCCTGCACAAACCGTGAACGATCAGGGTTAATGCCGGGTTAACCGACCCGCAAGGGCAGGGCTTTCGGCCCGCGCAGCGACAGGCTGGGTTTGAACTGTGGCTCGGCGCTCAATGCGATGCTGTGAAACCGCGACAGAAGCGCCGCGAAGGTCGCTTCCATATTCATGCGCGACAGGTGGTTACCTAGGCAGAAGTGGGGCCCGGCGGCAAAGGCCAGATGGCGGTTGGGCGTCCGCCCAATGTCGAAGCGGTCGGCGTCGGCAAAGGCCTCCGGGTCGCGGTTGGCAGAGGCGTACAGTAGGCCGATCTTCCTGCCCTTGGGTATCTCCCAGCCATTGACTTGCATGTCTTCTGCGGCAAGACGATGGAAGAAGGGCAGCGGCGCGTCATAACGGAACATCTCCTGAATGGCCGTCGGCATCAGGGTGGGATCGCTGCGCAGACGCTGAAGCTGATCCGGGTGGCTCAGCAGCGCCGTCAGGCCGTTGCCCATGGCGTCGATAGTCGAGCCGTGCCCGGCCATCAGGATCAGCATACAGGTCGAGATATATTCATCCTCGCTCAGTTCGCCCGCGTCCCAGCGTCTCAACAGCCGCGAGATCAGGTCATCCTGCGGGCGTTTGCGCCGCTCATGAGACAGGTCGATCAGGTAGTCATAGAAGGTTTTGGTGGTGCGTTCGGCCAGGGCTTTGCGGGCGTCGGTGCGGTCGATATCGAAATACTGCACGATGTCTTCGGACCACACGCGCAACTGCGCACAGTCTGTATCCGGTACGCCCAGAAAGCGGCCGATGACCCGCCCCGGTACATGCACGGCCAGATCGTTGATAAAGTCGAACTCTGAGCCCACCGCGTCGAACAGTTCCGACACATAGGCCTCAACCCCGGCTTTCAGCCGCTCGACCTGAGACGGGGTGAATTCACCGAACACCAGCCGGCGCAGGCGCTGATGCACGTCACCATCGGAATTGAGCATCGAAAACTGTACGAAGCGCGCATGGTAGGGCATGTTGTGCCAGTTCTGGGTGCGGCGATCGGCTTCGATCTCTTCGGCGCTCAGACGATGATCGAGCGAGCGAAGTGACAGGGGATTGAGGGCGGCGGTCTGCACATCCGCAAAGCGCGAGAACAGCCAGATGTCAAAGGGCGCGAAGTAATAGGGCGCATTCAGGGCCCGCAGGCGCGCATAGGCCGGGTAGGGATTGCGAGTGAATTCAGCCCCCAACGGATCGAAGAGGGCGGGATCGGCGGCAGAAGGATCGGGCAGACGCATGGAGTAAGCCTGTGCGGACGGCTTGCCCCTGTCAAGCGGCCGCAGGGGCTGAAAATGGAATGGGTTTGCCTTGGCCGCCAAATAACAGCATATTGCGAGGCTGAAACGCCTCTCAGGACCCCGTCGGATCATGCCGCCTGAGCTTCACATTCTGATTGTCGATGACAATCGCGGCGACGCGGTGTTGCTGACCCGTGCCCTCAGTGCGGTTCTGAGCGCCGCCGTTATCGACGCGGCGGCTTCGGGCGAAGAGGCCTTGCAGCGCCTTCTGGGCGAAGGACCGTTCAGCGGGCACCCCCTGCCGACACTGGTGCTGCTCGATTGCCGCCTGCCGCGACTGAGCGGTTTTCAGGTGCTGGAAAAAGTGCGCACCGATCCGGCCCTTAAAGGGATTCGCGTGGTGCTGATGTCCGGGCTGGTGACGGCGGAGCACGTGGCTGAAGGCGAGCGCTGCGGCTCGGACGGGCATATCGAAAAGCCCGACAGCCCCGCCGCCTTTGATGCTCTGGCTCAGGCTCTGGCGCAGTTTTCAGCGCAGGCCGCCAAGGGTGAATGTGCGCATTTTCGCTTCCCCGGCGGCCTGCCACACCGTTTTTAACAAACGGGGTTCAGGCCTTGGGCAGGCTGAAGGAGATGGCCGTGCCGTCGTCCGATGAACCGATGCCGATTTGCCCGCCATGCATCAGGACGATCTTGCGCGCCAGGGTGAGGCCCATGCCGGCCCCGTCATAGACGTCGTCATTATGCAGCTTGCGTAAAGGGCGGAACACGTCGTCGTGGAACATCGGGTCGATGCCGATGCCATTGTCGGTAAGCGAAATCCAGTAAGCCTGTTCGGTTTCCTCGCAGCCGATGTCGATGACCAGAGGCTGGTTGCGGCGACGGAATTTGATGGCATTGTCGATCAGCATGTAAAAAAGCTGATAGAGGCGATTGGGGTCGCCACTGACCTCCGGCAGATTGCCGGGGTTCAGCGTGCCACGGATCATGTCGAGATCGGTCTGACGGTTCATGTGCACGCGTGCCACGATCTCTTCCAGATCGACCTTCTGATCCAGACGCGGCACGGTGTTGAGACGCGAAAACTGCAACAGGCCGTGCAAGATTTCCTGAAGTTTTTCGCCGCTTTCCAGAACCATGGACAGGTTGGTACGGGCGTCATCCGTTTCGGGCACCGGGGCCTGTTCCACCAGCAGACGGGAAAATTCCACAAGGGACCGTACCGGTCCAGCCAGATCGTGTGAAACGATGTAGGCGAAGTCCTTGAATTCCTCCGCCGGGTCCATTTCGGTCATGCTCCTTATTTGATATTTTTGCATGTTGGGCTCCGTGCCTGAATGGAAGGTTATACCGCTTACTCTTCGTCGCGTACCTTGGCCCCATAGTACGCCTGAACTATTCCCATGAGTGGCTTTTGCAATCCCATGAACCTGTTACATATACGCCCGCACAACCTTACAGAGATTTAAACGCAAACAGAAAGCACATAAATTTGATTGTTTTTATTACCTATATAGCGTCTCAATCTCATTCTCACATCGCGAAAAAGCCCCGACGCAATGGCCGGGGCTCTGAGCCTATACACAGGTGATATAGGAATTCTATTGGGCTTTCACGACGGTGACCTTCGCCTTGGGCGGGGCCTTCATGCCTTCGCCGATAAAGTAGGACGGCCACGGCGGCTGATTATAGGCGGTGTTCTGCCAGGCGATGGCCGCCCGATATTGCGGGTCCTGCATGAGCGTAGTGAACTTGTAGGGGGTTGGGATATGGGTCGAATAGATGCGCAGCGATAGATTATCCTCGCTGCGTAACACCACTTCTTCGCGCCAGTCACCGAACAGGTCCGCCGACAAGGCCGGGGTCGATTTGGTGCCATTGTTTGACGCCGTGCCCTGAGCGTCGAGGATCACCTTCGATTCGGATGTGTTCCAGTCCCACTTATAAACCTTGGTGCCGTCAAGCAGCTCGCGCAGCAGATCGCCGTCCCACCACACCATGAAGTTCACCTGACGCGGGTGCTTGTCCGATATGACATTGCCCTTGACGTCGTAGAGATTGGGACTATTTGAGGCCCAGAACTCCGCCCCCGGATGGCGCGGGTCGATGTCGCCCGCCACGCCGCGCCCGGTGTCCTTGTCGGCGGGTACCTTGAAGATGACTTCGCCGGTACGTGCGTCGAGCAGGGCCGCGCCCGTGTTACCGGACATCTTCATATTTTCATGTACGCCCCATTTTTCGAGGCCCGGACGGTTCGGATCGAGGTCGGACACGTGCATGGCGTCGCCGTGGCCCATGCCGGTCGTCCACAAAGGCTGGCCATCGTCATTGATGGCCATGGCTCCGTAGAGGATTTCCTGCTTACCGTCGCCATCGACATCCGCCACGCTGAACTGATGGTTGCCCTGCCCGGAATAGCCCGGCGGCACGCCCGCCGCTTCGGAGTCGAAATACCAGCGCTTGATCAGCTTGCCGCCCTTGTAATCAATGGCGGCAATGGTGGTGCGGGCATAGTAGCCGCGCGCGAAGATGGCGCTGGGGTGTTCACCGTCAAGCCATGCCGTCCCGGCCAGAAAGCGATCGCTGCGGTTGCCGTAGGCATCGCCCCAGCGGGCCGTCGCTTCGGCATCGGTCGGGTTGTCGCCGTTCGGGCCGCGCGGCGACGGATAGGGGATGGTATCGACCACCTTGCCCGTCGCACCTTCGAAGACGCTGAGATATTCCGGCCCTTTGAGAATGCGTCCGGTCAGACGCGCCATCAGCTTGCCGTCCTCAGTCTGACGCGAGCCGGTCCGATCCTTGTTCTCGATCTCACCGGCCGGCGTGACCCAGTCGGCAGTGGCGTCACCGATCACCTTACCCTGCGCGTCGGTGGTGCCGTCTGCCGTCTTGACGATCAGCTCCGCCTTGCCGTCGCCGTCATAGTCCGCCACCTGAAACTGCGTATAGTGCGCCCCCGCGCGGATGTTACGCCCCAGATTGATGCGCCACAATTGCTTGCCGTCCAGCGTATAGGCATCGAGCAGCACCGGCCCCGTATAGCCGCCCTGACTGTTGTCCTTGGCATTGGTCGGGTCCCACTTGAGGATGATCTCATAGCGGCCATCGCCGTCCAGATCGCCTACCGAGGCGTCATTGGCCGTGTAGCTATAGGCCTGACCGTCGGGTGTGGTGCCGTCAGCTGGTTTGTTGAGCGGTATCGACAGATAGCCGTCAATGCGCAGGGCTTTGGAGGCCGGGCCTTCCTTACCCCCCGCGACTTCGCGCACCTCATAGCTGGCGGTGTTGGTCCCGCTCTCATCCTTGAAGCTGGTCGTGCGGGTGATCGGTCTGGCGTTCAGCTTGCGGCCGTCACGATAGATGTTGAAGCCCAGTCCGGGAGCATCGGTCACGAGCGCGCGCCAGCTGACCAGCACACCTGTGTCCGCGGTCACGGCGACGGCACCGCGATCGAGGTATTCGACCCTGGCTCTCGGTGCCTCGGCAGCCAGGGCGTGCGCCGCCCCCAAGGTCAGGGCCGCACTGATCAGAAGAGAGGTCTTGAATGTCGGGATTATCATATGTGTTCCTCCGAGGCGTGGCTTTTCACCTGTTGCCGCCGCTTTCGGGAACTTCTACGCGCCAGTCGGGCGGACCTGTCGCCAGCGTTAGCACAAATCTGCCTTATTCCAATCGAAATTGATCGAAAATGATCTTTTGCTTCGTGTCATGACGCAGGCCTCTGGGGGTTTCGCTGTTCAATGCCCAAGCGCTTGGGAGGAAACCTAAAAAATATGTAATATATTGAAAGAAAAGCGTTAAAGTTGAAGCCGGGCCCCGCGCGAAGACCACGCGCGTTCGGCGGGCAAAGTTTATAACCCTTTGCGAAATATGAATAATCTGGCGGAATGGGGTGAATTGTGTGACATTTGTGTTACTTTTGACCGGCAATGTGCGCTAATTGTCCGACCTAAGGCCAATTATGATCACATTGTGGCTTGACTTATCAGCTTCGATCAATGAGGATCAGGGTTATCCAACAGGTTGTTGCGTCAGAGGCCCGCACAAAAACAAAGGGTCCTGGCAGGGGAGTGAAAAGCCGGAAGGCGTTTTCCGAACTGACGGATATGTGTGTGTGCCTGCGCCTTAGCTAAGGGCGGGGCCCGTTCTGTCATCTGGATTCGTTTTCTGTGAAAGCGGCGTGCCGTCTTGCGTGTCTGCCTGTTTATTCCCCCCGTGCAGTCTAGGGACCAACACAGTTCTTAAGGGGCATGTCGTTTCGGCGGCATATCGGAGGAATAAATGCAGAAATCACCCTCAAAGTCACCCAGATCGTCTTTCGCGAAATATCTGATGGCCGGTTCGGGCCTGGCCATGCTGGCCGTCTCCGGTGCGGCCTATGCGCAGGAAGCCACCGTTAACGCGGGTGCCGAAGATATCGAAACCGTCGTTGTGGTCGGCGCGCGTGCCGCGCAGCAGTCGTCGAACGAGCGTAAGAAACGTGCCAAGACACCGACCGACTCTATCGTCGCCGATGATGTCGGCGCGTTTCCGGACCGCAACCTGAACGAAGCCATTTCGCGTATCGCCGGGGCGGCGATCGAGCGCAACCAATACGGTGAGGGCGAGGGGGTCACTATCCGCGGCAACGGCCCCGACCTCACGCGCGTCGAACTGGACGGTATTGGTGTTCAGAATTCTGGCGGTCTGGCCATCGGTGTGGGCGACTCTGCGGGTCGCGGCGCGGACATGCGCGAACTGCCGTCCGACCTGATCAAGAGCGTCGATGTGATCAAGGGTACGACCGCCGATATGACTGAAGGCGGCCTGGGGGGCTCGATCTCGATCCAGACTCGTACGGGTCTCGATTTCAAGAAGCCTTACTTCTCAATGCGCGTCGGCACGACCCGCAACTCACTGGGCAAGGAGTATCGCCCGGACATCAATATTGTCGCTTCGCGTAAATTCCTCGAAGGCCGCCTGGGCGTCCTGTTCAGTGTGACGACCAGCAAGATTCAAAATAACGGCCACAACATGTCGGTCGTGACATCGGATAACGCGGGTTATGCGCGATCCATCGACTGGGATAATTCGCCCAACAAGACCTTCACTTTCAATCCGTCCACGGTGACCGGTGACGGGGCCAACACCCCTCTGGCCTCTTGGGCAAATTCGGCGGGTACAGGTACGGTCTTTTCCAAGACGCCGCTTGAAGTTGTTACTCTCTCGGCTCAGGCGCAAAGCAAAGATCAGTGTAATACGCTGTTTCCACTGCTCAGCGATGCCGAGCTGGCCGGTATCGCGGCGGGCACCAGCAACGCCAATCGTGTTGCGGCCCAGAACCAGCGCATGTATGAGCGTATTACCTGCCTGAACCAGTGGAACGACTATCACCCGTCTCTGATTCGTAACTTCCAAAACTCGAACGACGATGACCGACTGGCGGCAGATCTGAGGTTCGACTTCAAAGTCAACGATCACCTGTCAGTCTATGCAAAGTACAGCGTTGCTAATCGCCATGTCGATGATCAGTACCGTAACCGTAACCTAGGTGGCGTGAACATCAATACCGCCGGGCGCTTCGTCGATTCGCTGAACGGCGGAACGAATGGTACCTTCTACCCGTCGAATAGCATCAACTATCGTACGCCGGTAGCGGGTTCGGGCTATTATCTCTATAATGGCGGTTATCTCACGACGCCGATCTCGATCGACATTAACCCGAATGCGGGCACGGGCAACTCGAACGTTACCAACTTCGCGTTCCCGACGCTGGGCCAGACGGTCAACGTTGATCCAAATAGCGTAAAAGTTGATGCTAACCACCACGTGACGCAAATGACGATCACTGATGGTGCCGTAAGTATCGATCAGATTTCGACGAGCATCATTTCCGACAGCACCTATATGCAGTTCGGCGGCGAGTACAAAAACGGCCCGGTAAAGCTGACCTTTGTCTGGAACCGCGGCGAAAGCAAGTACTCACGCGACGACCGTCGGACCAGCATCAGCGCGCCTTACGGGGCCGCCACGCTTGCTGTGCAGCCGAGCGGGCTTTGGTCCTATACCCTGCCTGCCGGATTCGATCAGACCAACCCGGCCAATTACGTCGTGACCACGGCACCTACGGCGAATATAACGGCGGCTGCGGCGTCTGTGAACAACCCGGCTTCACCGGCATACACAATCGCGCAGCAGCCTTGGGTTACCCCGAGCTTCGCTATTACCTTCCAGCCGCGTCTGCAAGAAAACAGCGAAGACAATATCAAGCTCGACCTGACCTATCGCACCGAAGGCAAGATCCCCTTCTTCACCCAATTCAAGACGGGCTATTCGAACCGCAAGACGGAAACCCAGTACTGGGGTCCAGGCGGTTACACGGTTAAGGAAGCCGTGGGCACGTTCGGCCAGGCCGGTTATCAGGCCCCGATCGTAGTGCCTACTCTGAACCTGCGGGGTTCGTTCCGGGCCTGCGATGACACCAAATACGGTGCGACGGGTACGGCAGCTCCTGCCGGCGCTCTGTCTTGTAACTATGGCTATGTAGCCAATACGAATCTTTCGACCAAACTGACCGGCGTTACGACTTTTACGCCTTCGCAACTCCAGGCCCTGATCGGTAGCATCTTCGTTGAACCGGATTCGGTCTTCTTTGACGGCTATCCGGGTGCGGGTAACATTTCTAACTGGAATGGCCTCGACATCAACAAGTTGTGGTCTCAGGTGGCTTCGGCGCAGAACGCCAACTACGACTGCATCAAGGTTTGTAGGGCCAATGATGGCAATATGTATGAGCAGCCGGTCACGCGCTCTCAGGAAGACATCAAAGCCGCCTACTTCATGATGGAGTTTGAGCAAAACCTGCCGCTCGGCATGGTGTTCGACGGTAACGTCGGCCTGCGTGTGGTCGAATCTCAGGTCGGCGGTACGGGCGTGTTGCAATTGAACTCGATCCGCAAGAACGCCAACTTCAACCCGGCGAACCCAACGGCAGCGGCAGGGGTGACCACCTACACCTTCCGCAGTCCCTTCACCATGACCAAGACGACGCGCGACTGGCTCCCCAGCTATAATGCCAATCTGTGGGTCGTTCCCGATCAGCTTGTTCTGCGTTATTCGACGGCAAAGACCGTGGCACGCCCGCCGATCAACCGCCTCATTCCGGCGGGGAACTGTACCAATGACGAACGCAATACCGGCACGCTGGAGTCGGATGGTTCCGAAACCGATATGACCTGTTCGGGCACCATTGGTAACCCGAATCTGAAGCCCTACACCGCGAAGAACCAGCAGATGACTTTGGAATGGTACCCGAACAAGGATACCATGTTCTCGCTGGCTTATCACAAGCTCGATGTGCGCATCGGTGGACCTGTCGCGGTTACCCAGAGCGATGGCAAACTGTTTGCGGGCACCGGTCTGGTTGATCCGCAAACAGGTCAATCGATTGACAATACCGAGTTCACCTACAGCCAGTGGGTAAATGACTCCGGTTACGGTCGTACGGGTTGGGAGTTCTCGTCTAAGACGGCCTTCACCTTCCTGCCGTGGTATCTGCGTTACACCGGGGCTGACTTCAATATCTCGACGCTTGAAGGCACCTCGAATGTCAACATTGTTGACCCAAATACGGGTGACAAGATGCGTCCTCCGGGTGAATCGGAATACTATGCGAACCTCTCGATCTGGTATGACGATGGCAAACTGAACGGTCGCGTCTCTTATCAGAAGCGCGCGGAATCCTTCAGTTGTATCTCGCCTTGCGGCACGGCCAACACGGTCAACAACTATCCTGGTGCATGGGGCGTCACCCAACCGCGTCCTATCCCCTACAATCCGGGTAGCCCGCGCTTTAACGACGAGACTCAGTACCTCGACGCCAAGGTTACATATAAGGTTCGTCCGGGCCTCGAACTCTACTGGGAAGGCCGCAACCTGACCAAGCAGGCATCTACCCTTTCGGGCGGGGACTACAACGGATTTGCCGGTGGCACCGAAAATCTATGGAAGATCGCTTACGGTGGTGTCCGCACCATGTTCGGTATCACATACCGTATGCAATAATACGTCTGAGTAGAGTTACAACTGACCGCCGTCCGGGGTTCCGGGCGGCGGTTTTTTATTGACGGACCGTGTTGCGTGATCAATTTTGGACAAAATTGAGCGATATTGCGCCGGAAACGACCGCCGTCAGCGTTCAAGTCGTTGACTTTATTTAAAGGCTGGGAACCATGACCTCTCTCTCGCGCCGCCATCTTCTGCAATCCGCCGTAGCTTTGTCGGCCCTGAGCGCCCTGCCTGCGGTGGCGCAGGCCGCTGTATCGGCCAAGGCCACGCCGGTGGCTTCGACCGATCTCAGATGGCTGGACGGGACGCCGGCGGTTTTTGAAGGGGCGACGCTGGGGGTACCGTGGCCGCGCGGTACGGTAAAGCCTGCCAGGGGCAAGGTGCTGGACTTCAAGCTGGGCGAGGTGCCGGTACAGTCGTGGCCGCTGGCCTACTGGCCCGACGGGTCGCTGAAATGGACAGCGCACGCCGTCCCCGCCGGAACCAAACCTGCAGGCCTATCGCTCGCGCCGGGCAAGGCCACCACGCCCGCCAAGGCCGTCAGCGTCAAACAAGAGGCCGCCGCTGTTACGGTGACTTCCGGTGATCTGGTGTGGGTGGTGCCGACCTCCGGTGAGCATCTGATCGCCAGCGCCACGCGTGCGGGTCGCCTGACGCTCAAGGAGATGAAACTGGTCGCTTTGTGGCAGAATGCGCCCGATCTCGACGCCACGGGCAGCGTCAGCCAGCAGAGCTTCGCCAGCAAGATCAGCAAGGTCACGGTCGAGCAAACCGGTCCCGTGCGCGCGGTGCTCAAGATCGAGGGCGTGCATTCCGGAAATGGCCGTGACTGGCTGCCCTTCTCGGTGCGGCTCTATTTCTACGCTGGTTCCGAAAGCGTGCGCATCGTGCACGCCTTCATCTATGACGGTGACCCGTTCAAGGACTTCATCCGCGGTCTGGGCGTCACCGCCAAAACCCCGATGACCGAAGAGACGCACAACCGCCATATCCGCCTGACCGGCGACGGTGTGGGTGTGTGGGGTGAGGCGGTGCGGCCACTGACCGGTCTGCGCCGCCCTGTGGGCAAGGGGCTGGGCGTCGCTCAGGTCGAAGGCAAGGCCGTGGCCGTCGCCGACATGGCCAAGCCGGTGCAGGACGGGCTGAAATGGATACCGGAATGGGGCGATTTCACGCTGTCGCAACTGACGCCCGATGGTTACACGATCAAAAAGCGCACGCGAGCGGGTCACGCCTGGATCGATTCCAATGCCGGAACGCGCAGCAAGGGCCTCGCCTATGTTGGTGGCGCGAGCGGCGGCGTGGCGCTTGGCTTCAAGGATTTCTGGCAGCGCTCGCCTACGCAACTTGATGTGCGCAATGCCCATACGGAAATGGCCGAGATCACGGCGTGGCTGTGGTCGCCGGAAGCCCCGGCCATGGATGTGCGCCCCTACCGCTCGGCCGATGGCATGGACACCCATCCGGAAGAAATTGAAGGCCTTAACATCACCTATGAGGACTACGAAAAGGGCTGGGACACGGCGACCGGCGTGGCGCGGACTTCGGAGCTGAACCTGTGGGTGCTCGGGTCAACGCCCTCGCATCAGGTGTTCTCGGACATGGCGGAGCAGGTCGCCAATCCGGCGCGTCTGGTCCTGTCACCGGAACGTATCCACCAATGCGGTGTCTTTGGCGACTGGGACGTGGCCAATTCATCGACGCCGGCGCGCAAAATCCTCGAAGACCGCCTGACCTATCAGATCGACTACTACATGAAGGAGGTCGATCAGCGCCGCTGGTACGGCTTCTGGACCTATGGCGATGTGATGCACACCTACGATGCGGAGCGTCACATGTGGCGCTATGACATCGGCGGTTATGCCTGGGATAATTCCGAACTCTCGACCGATCTGTGGGTGTGGTACACCTATCTGCGCACGGGTCGCGCCGACGTGTTCAAATTCGCCGAGGCCATGACGCGGCAGACGGGTGAGGTCGATGTCTATCACCTCGGCCGCTTCAAGGGCTTTGGCACGCGCCATGGCGTGCAGCCGTGGTCGGATTCGTCCAAGCAGCCACGCGTGTCCAACGTCGCCTATCGCCGCATCTACTATTACCTCACGGCCGATGAGCGCGTCGGTGACCTTATGCGTGATCTGGTCGATTCAGACTATGCGCTGGAAAATGTCGACATTTCGCGCAAGCTTCCGCCCGCACCGGGGCGGGAGCGTCCGAAGGGTGTTGTGGCTTCCGGCTTCGGGACGTCATGGGGGGCGTTTCTGGGCGCATGGCTGACCGAATGGGAGCGCACGCAGGATACCCGCTGGCGCGACCGTATCGTCAACGGCATGAACACCATTGCTGGCCTTAAACGACGCTGGTTCGCCGGCGAAGCGCCCTATGACCTGAAGACCGGTAAGTTCCTCGGCGACGGCGATTACATCAGCGTCTCGCACCTCAATGCCGTCTTCGGTGTGGTCGAAATGACGTCCGAGCTGTGGGAGCTGGTCGATGTGCCCGCTTATCGCAAGGCGTGGCTGGAATATTGCCGCTACTACAATGCGCCGAAGGCCGAGATCGTGGCGCTTCTGGGCAAGGAGCCGGGCGGGCGCAATCTGCGCGATGCCCACTCGCGCCTGACGGCTTTTGCCGCTTTCCACGAAAAGGACAAGACACTGGCGCTGCGGGCATGGAGCGAGTTCTTCGGCAATGAAGGGCGCGAATCTGATGGTGGTCTGAACCGCCGCACCCAACGCATCGAAGGTCCGGCTGTCCTGCGTCCGCTGGACGAAGACCCCACACTCTCGACAAATGGCACGGCGCAATGGGGACTGTCGGCCATTCAAAATCTCGCCCTTATCGGCGACAGTCTGGACGAGGCGGCAAAGGCCGCCGGACTTCTGTAGAAACGTAAGACAGCATAAAAAAACGCACCGGCCGGGGAGGGGGCGGTGCGTTTTTGCTTCATCTTCGGGGGGGGACAAAGATGGCATGTCGGCCGGAGGGGAGCTGCCATTGACTGGCGGTCAGGTCCTGGGCTGGGGGGCTGTTCAGGGGGTGGACCCAACGAACCGATCCGGCCGACACTCATCTTGTATAGGCCAATATAGGCGCCTAAACGGCTGAAATGAGGTCATTTTGGGGTAGGTTCATTTCTTTGGGAAACGTGATCTTGATGCCACCGTTTGCATGGGCCGGTTGTGACGACAGGCGCCAAGCCTCTTGTCTTTTCACCGGATCAGGCGAGTATGAACCGGGATTGACGAGAGGTTCGCCGCATGAGCTTTCAGGATCAGGGCACTGGGTTTGTCGCCGCGCCGAAAGGGCCGGTCTTCTTTGAACGGCGCGAACTGGAGCTGATTCTCAGACTGTATGGGCGTAAGGTGGCGTCGGGCGACTGGCGCGACTATAGCATTGATAGTCTGCCCGATGTGGTGGCTTTCAACATCTTCCGTCGTAGCGGTGAGGCCCCCGTCTATCGCATCGAAAAGCGCCCGTCACTGGCGCGCAAACAGGGGGCGTTTGCGGTCTTTAATCAGAACGGCATGGTGCTCAAACGCGGGCGCGAACTGGAGCCGGTGTTGAGCGTGCTCGATAAGACGAAGCTGGATGTGATCGGGTAGTTAAAAACCCCGCCGGAATGCTCCGACGGGGTTTCAGGTTCAGGCCTGAGCCTCATTTAGTTGCGGTTGCCAAACAGGCGCAGCAGGCTGAGGAACAGGTTGATGAAGTTGATGTAAAGGCCCAGAGCGCCGATATAGGTCATGGCCGCCAGACGGTTCTGCGAAGCGCCGCCCATGTCATAATACATTAGCTTGAGCGACTGAGTCTGGAAGGCGATCAGGCCAGAGAAGACGAGAACGCCAATGGCCGAGATGACCACTTCCATCATGGGCGACTTGAACAGGAAGACGTTGAGCAGGCTCACCCCGATCATGCCCAGCACCGCCATATACAGGAAGGTGCCCCAGCCGGTCATATTGACCTTTGTGGTGTAACCGATCAGCGACAGGCCGCCGAAGGCGATAGCCGTGATCAGGAACATCTGCGCGATCGAGGTGCCGGTATAGAGGATGGCGATGGACGAGAGCGACACGCCCATGACGGCCACGAACAACCAGTAGAAGCCCCCCGCCTTGGCGGCGTTCAGTTCCCGCATGAACACGCCGGAGATGAGGCTCAGGCCAAGCGGTGCAAACAGGAACACGTAACCGAGCACGGTGTAGCCGGTGATGTACTGGCCATCGGTCTTGTACAGCAGTTGGAGGATGGCGGGCGTATTGGCCACGGCATAGGCAATGGCCGCCGTTACGACGAGGCCGAGCGCCATCTTCTGGTAGATGCCGAGCAGAAACTTTTTGAGGCCCTGGTCCCTCGCCATATCGCTGGCGGAGGGGGTCGAAACCGAGTAGGTATCTTCGAATTGCATGGTATTCCCTGTGGAAAAGCCTTTCGCTTAGCCCTTAATATGGTCCTAAAACCACAGTCTGACAAGGGAGGCGTGCGCCCCCTGAGCCGCGTGCAACCGATTTAGTTGGTCCGCAACCCTTCACACAGTCTTGCAAAGGTTTGTGGTTTTCCCGTGTTGGAGACTTGGCCGTATGGAGGTAAAATAAAACCATGATGCATTTGCCGCTCCGTTCCGTCCTGTTTGTCCCCGCCGCCAATGACAAGGCGATGTCAAAAGTGGCGACGCTGGCGGCCGACGCCCTGATCCTCGATCTGGAGGACTCGGCCGGTGGGGCGGAGAAGGCCGAGGCGCTGAAGCGCGTGGTTCGCGCGCTTGAGGCCGGTGGATTTGTTGCGCCGGTGGTTCTGGTGCGCGTCGATCCGGAGCTAAAGACGCCGATTTTGCAGGCCCTGACGCGTTTTGTCGGGCACGGGCTGCACGGCTATGCCGTGCCTAAGGTGGGTTTGCCGGTGCATCTGCATGGCTATGACGCGCCGGTCTGGGCGATGATCGAGACGGCGAAGGGCGTGTTGAACCTGCGAGAGATCTGTACGGCACCGGGCCTTCAGGGCCTGATCGCCGGGCCGAATGATCTGCGCGCCGATCTGCGCGTCTCGGCAACGCCTGAACGCACCGAGTTGCAACTGGCCCTGTCCCACATCGTGCTGCATGGCCGCGCCTTCGGCCTCAGCGTTATCGACGGCGTCTATAATGCCTTCCGCGATCAGGAGGGACTGTGGCGCGAATGCGAAAATGGCCGCGCGCTGGGCTTTGATGGCAAGACGCTGATCCATCCGGCGCAGGTCGCCGTCGCCAATGCGGTATTTGCGGCGACGGCGGATCAGCTTGACTGGGCCCGCGCCGTGGTGGCGGCCTTTGCGCAGCCTGAGAATGCTGACCGGGGCGTAGTGTCGGTCAATGGCGAGATGGTCGAGCGGATGCACCTCGCCACGGCGCAGCGGTGGTTGGCGGCTACGGCTTTGCCTTAGGCGTCTCCGCCCCGAACAGGGCGCGGGCCATGACCTGATAGAGATAGGTCGAGTCCACGGTCGAACGCACCAGATAGGCCTGCGGGCCGCGCGCATAGACCGGTACGTCCTCGCCGCCGTGCGCCGCGCTCGACATGCCGAACAGGGCTGGATTGGTGAAGCCCAGCGCCTCGGTCTCCTCAGCCGTATAGCCGCCCGTGTGCGGGTGCTCGCCGCCGGGGCCGGTGGCGTAGCTGAGCAGCGGATAGGCCTTGTCGCCCTGACCCGACACGCCGTCGATGCGCCCGTCGCGCGGTGCATAGCCAGACAGGGTCAGGCCGTGGCTGTGGTCGGCGGTAATCAGGATCAGCGTGTCCCTGGGGTCGGTCTTGGCCAGGGCAACGCTCACCGCCTTGGCCAGTTCATCGACATCGTGCAGGGCGCGGTGGGCGTCATTCTTGTGATGCCACTTGTCGATCGAGGCGGATTCGACCAGCAGGAAATAGCCCTTGTCATTGCGCGACAGGAGGTCGATGGCCTTTGCGGTCATCTCATCGAGACCCGGCACGTCCTGCGGCTTATCGAGCGGCGAGGGCAGGTCGCCCTTGCTGAACAGGCCCAGAACCGGACCGGCGGTTTTGGTGTTCAGCGCCTCAAGCTGCGCCTTGCCGGTCAGGACGGCGGCGTTTTTTTGCGCCTTCCATTCGGCGGTAAGGTCGCGGCCGTCCTTGCGTACGCCGCCGGCGGTCACGGGCAGGAAGTCTTCGAGATCGCCACCCATGGCGACGTCGAGGCGCAGCGCCGCCGGGGCCTGCACCAGTTGCCGCGCCAGATCGGTGCAGCCCGCGGCCACGGCTTCGGGCGGCAGGTCGGCGTCCGAGCGCCAGTTGCGCGTCGAGGTGTGGCCATAGGTGCCGACCGGGGTTGCGTCCGTAATGCCGGAAGTGGTGACGGCACCGGCAGAGCGGCCCGACAGTTTGGCCTGTTCGGCGATAGTCAGGACGCGGGCCGCTTCGACGCCGTCGCAGCTTTTGCTTTTCACATCCGCATTTACGCCAATCGCACCGTTGATCGTCTTGACGCCGGTGGTGATGGCCGAGATACCGTTGGCGGAGTCGGTGACCAGATTGTTCGCAGAAAAGGTCTTGGAGAAGGCCGTATAGGGAAGGGCTTCGAACGACAGCACGTAGCTGGCCCCGTCCTGACCCCGCACCTGCCCGGCCATGATGCGTCCAGCGGTGACTGAATTGATGCCCATGCCGTCACCGATAAACAGGATGACGTTTTTGGCGCGGCCCGTATTTGGCATTTGGGCGGCGGCGGCCTCGATGGCGGCCTTCTGCGCTTTGAAGCCCGCGTCCTGCGTCAGGTCGCGCGTGGCTGGCAGGGTCGAAGGCGCGGTTTGCGCGATAGCGGAAAGCGGCAGGCTAAGCGTAGCGAAAAGCAGGCTGAGGACGCGGACGGACATGGCGGAGGCCCCTGAAAGCGACGGCCCCTCCACGGGCGGACGGACCGATAATAAATTAGCCTCTAGCGGGCGCAGATGACAGTCAGGTGACAGAAAAAAGGTCGTTCTCTGACCTTGAGCGCATTTCGTTCATTCTGAATCGAAATGTCGCTCTAAATTTCTGTTTTATCGCGTTTTTTCACGCTTTACCGGCATCCACTTGAGCGAAAACGCTCTAAGTTCAGGGGGCGTCAGTCGGCCACCTTTTCCAGATAGGTTTCCGAGCGCATTTCTTCGAGGCGCGACACGGTGCGCTCGAATTCGAACGCGCCATCGCCGGCCGGATAGAGCGCGGCCGGTTCGGCAGCGGCCAGAACGACCAGCTTGGTATTGGCTTCGTAAAGCGCGTCGATCAGGGTGACGAAGCGGCGCGCTTCATTGCGCTTTTCCGGCCCCAGTTGCGGAATGTGGTCGATAAAGACGGTGGTGAAGCGCTCGGCAATGGCCAGATAGTCCGCCGGTCCGTTATTTTCGGCGCACAGTTCGGCAAAGCTGGCGCGCAGCAGCGGGCCACAGGTGCGTTTCATCGTCAGCTTGCGTTCATTGACGCTCAGCGTGGTGGCGACCGCCTTGCCCGGTCCGACCATGTCGCGCCACAAGGCATCATAGGCCGCTTCGGACGCCGCATCGTCCGGCGTGAAATAGACGCGCGCCCCTCTGAGGCGATCCAGACGGAAGTCCTTTGGGCCCCTGACTTCGTGCACGGTCATTTTGGTGCGGATCATGTCGATGAAGGGCACGAACAGGTCGCGGTTGAGGCCGTTCTTGTACAGGGCTTCCGGGGCGCGGTTGGACGTGATGACGATGGTCACCTTCTGCGCGAACAGGGCCTCAAACAGCCGCCCCAGAATCATGGCGTCGGCAATATCGGTGACCTGAAGCTCATCGAAACACAGCAGCTTCGACTCTCTGGCGATCAGTCGGGCCACCGGTGCGACCGGGTCATCGCCCTTCGATGTGCCGAAGACCGACTGACGTTCCTTCGCATCGCCCTGACGCCAGACCTGCACCAGTTCGTGCACCTTGGCCATGAAGGCGTGGAAGTGGATGCGGCGTTTGGGCTCAAAGGCCACGTGCTCGTAGAAGAGGTCCATCAGCATGGACTTGCCGCGTCCCGGCTGCCCCCACAGGTACAGGCCATAACAATGCGCCCCGCCAAACAGGCCCTGCCAGAAGCCGGTGCTGTCGCGCAAGGTGCGTTCCAGCCGCGCCAGAGCCTCTACCGCCTCGGCCTGACCCGGATCGGCGGTAATCTGGTGTGATTTCACCAGGTTTCTATAGGCGGATTTGACGGCACCGGGCATGAATGACTGAGGGCTGGCTTCGAGGATTTTTCGCCAACTTAGCAGAGAAGCGTGATCGGGCGATTAAAAAATGCTGCAACCGCGTTATTGAAGGCGCAACGAAATCTGTTTGGCGACCTGTATGCCGTGCGCAGCAGAGGTGGTGACGCAGGGATGCCAGTAGTCTGTGACTTCGCCGCAGGCCCACAGGCCGGGGGTCGCCGTTTCGCCGTGGCGATCGACCTCGACATAGCCTTTGGCGTTGCACACCGACAGACCGGGCGGCACATGGGCCTCAAAGCCGTACATCACCCCGAAGGCGTCGAAAGGTTCACCATTGACGCTCAGTCGGTCCTGATCTGCCGCATAGGGCCCGATGCGGATGTCGGCCTGCGGGATCATCTGTTGCAACAGAGGCTGGGCGCGTAAGCGCGAGCGACTGAAGATCGTCACCTTCGCCGCGCCGCGTTGCAGAACAAAGCGCGCCTGATCCAAGGCATTGTCCCCGCCGCCCAGAATGGCGATGCGCTGACCCTCGACCCTGAGCGCTTCCATCGGATGCCCCGGACCGATGGCGACATTCGGGGACGGGCGGAAGGGACCGGCGGCGGGTCGGGTACCGGTCGCCAGCACCAGATGACGGGCGCGGAAGCTCTGGTCTTTGGTGATGACCGTGAACCCGTCCGCCGTTTCAACGCGGGTAACGGCGGTGTTCAGCCGATGCGGCACCCCTCCTGCCACGATATGGGCGTGAAGCGCGGCGGCGACCGCTTCGCCGGTGCGGCCCTGCACCCCTGGGATCCAAAGGTTTTCATAAGGGCTCAGTCTTTGCAGCCCGCCCAGCCGGTCTGAGGCCTCGATCAGCAAGCTGTTCACCCCCAGCTTGTGCAGCCACAAGGCGCAGGCGCAGCCTGCCGGGCCGCCACCGATAATGAGCGCGGGCAGGGAGGAGGCAGGGGACGTGGCAGGATCGGACATGGTTCCATAAACCGCTCCGCTATCCGGATGGCAAGCGCCTTGCAGGAAAATTACACGATTGGCCAAAGCGCCGACCGCCCCCATATACAGGGTGTGTAACAATGGGACATCTTTCGTGAGGCATCGCTAAACCTGTCCCGAAATTATGAGGAACCGCTATGAGACTTCTATGCGTAGATGACAATTCCACCGTCTGCCGGATGCTCGATACCCTCCTGACGTCGAGCGGCATGGATGTGGACTTCGCCGCCAATGGACGCGAGGCGGTCGAGGCTTACGAAGAGTCCGAATACGACGCCATCCTCATGGATATCGAACTGCCGGTCTTGTCCGGCATAGAAGCGGTGCGCGAAATCCGTCAGATTGAACAGGGGCACAACCTGAACCCGACGCCGATACTGTTCCTTACTGGCCATCCACACAGTCAGGTCCGAGAGGCCGGGCAGACCGTCGGCGGTGACGGCGTGCTGGCCAAGCCGTTCACGCCCGAGGCCCTTCTGTCGGCGCTGGACCGTATCCGTCATATGCCAAAAGCGCCCTGTTATCCGGGCGGCATGGCGGCGCACGCCTGAAATAATCTCAAAAGAAACCAGCAAATCAGTCAGGCTTCACATAAGTCTGACTGAGTTGAGGGCACAGAAAAAAAGACGTTTTCCCTTCTGGCTTTCTCTGATAAGGCACGCGCCACCGGCGCGATGCCTTTTTGTTTATTTGCGCCAGCCTCACTCAGTTTTGGAGTTTTCCGATGACCTATCGTGTCGCCGTTGTCGGCGCCACCGGCGCTGTTGGCCGTGAGATGCTTGCCATCCTCGAAGAGGTGGATTTTCCGATCAAGGACATCTACGCCGTAGCGTCGCGCAAATCGTTAGGCGTTGAGGTGAGCTTTGCCAACCGCACCCTGCGTTGCGAAGACCTGGAGCAGTTCGATTTCTCCAAGGTCGATATCGTGCTGATGTCGGCCGGCGGCGATGTATCGAAGGCGTGGTCGGAAAAGATCGGCAAGCAAGGTCCGATCGTTATCGACAATTCGTCGGCCTGGCGCATGGACCCGGATGTGCCGCTGATCGTGCCAGAAGTGAATCCGGACGCCGTCTGGGACTGCAAGAAGAAGAACATCATCGCCAACCCCAACTGCTCGACCATTCAGATGGTGGTGGCGCTGAAGCCGTTGCACGATGCCGCGCGTATCAAACGCGTCGTCGTCTCGACCTATCAGTCGGTGGCCGGGGCCGGTAAGGCCGGTATGGATGAGCTGTGGGATCAGACCAAGGCCGTCTATGGCCTGGGTGAAACCGAGCCTAAGAAGTTCACCAAGCCCATCGCCTTCAACGTCATTCCGCATATCGACGTCTTCATGGAAGACGGTCAGACCAAGGAAGAGTGGAAGATGAAGGTCGAGACGAAAAAGATCCTCGACCCCGATATCGAAGTCTTCGCCACCTGCGTTCGCGTGCCGGTGTTTGTTGGTCACTCCGAATCGATCAATGTCGAGTTCGAAAACCCGCTGGATGAGGCCGAGGCCCGTGAAATCCTGCGCGAAGCCCCCGGCATCGCCGTGGTCGATAAGCGCGAAAACGGTGGTTACGTGACGCCGAAGGAGTGTGTCGGGGAATTTGACACCTTCATTTCGCGCCTGCGCAACGATCCGTCCGTGCCGAACGGTCTCGCCTTCTGGTGCGTCTCGGACAATCTGCGCAAAGGTGCGGCGCTGAATGCCGTGCAGATCGCACAGCTTCTCGACGAACGCGGGGTTATCACGCCAGTCACAGCCTAAAGATCACTAACGCAAAGTGATCCTTTAGACCGGCGGACCCCCAGGGTTCCGCCGGTTTTTTCGTTGCTGACACGCCCTGTCGTCTCTATTCCCTGTCCTGTTTCGCACGAAACATCTTTTTGATCGGATATGTCATGTCCACCGCTCAACCCGCGGCCCCCTCGCCTTCGTTTTTTGCTTCGCCTATCGGTCTGGCTATACTGTGCTATGCCGTTTGGGGCTTTGCGCCGCTCGTCTATCTGCCGATGAAAGACTTTGGTGCGGGCGCTTTAGAGATCATGGCGCACCGATCGGTATGGGCGCTGATCTGGTCGGGCGGACTGGTGATGATCACCCGACAGTTTCCGGAAGTGCTGACCATCTTCCGGACGCCGAAGGTGGCCCTGACGCTGCTGGTGGCCGCTCTGATGATCGCCATTAACTGGGGCGTCTTTGTGTGGGCGGTGACCAACCACCACACCATCGAGTCGGCGCTGGGCTACTATCTCAACCCGCTGCTGAACATGGCGGCAGGGGCGATCCTGTTCAAGGAGCGCCTCGATAACTGGGGCAAGGCGGCCATCGGTCTGGCCATTGTCGGGGTAGGCATTCAGGCTCTGGCTCTGGGTCATATTCCCTACATCGCGCTCACTCTGGCCCTGTCCTTTGCCACCTACGGCATCATCCGCAAGCAACTGGCCGTGTCGGCTCTGGCCGGGCTGTTTGTCGAATGCGTTTTCCTGTTTGTGCCTTCGATCCTCTATCTGGTGTGGTTCGAAGGGACGGGGCAGGGGCACTTCTTCGGCGGCCTATCGCACGCCTTCTGGTTCGCCCTGACCGGGCCGGTGACGGTGCTGCCGCTGTTTCTATTTTCCTACGTGGCGCGTCGTCTGCCGCTTTCGACCATGGGCTTTATACAGTTCATGGCCCCGACCATCGCCTTCATGATCGGCCTGTTTCAGGGCGAGCCGTTCACGCCGTTGCGGGCGCTGTCGTTCGCCTTCATCTGGTTTGGTGCGGGCGTGTTTGCCTTTGGAGCGTGGCGTCGCGCCAGACAGATGCGGGTGGGGTAGCCACCTTCCCCTTTTGCTTAGCGACAGGGAGGAGGATTACAGTGCCGCATAAACCTCATTGATCAGCCCGACAGGACGGGGATCGCCGATCAGGTAGTGCGACTGACGGTTCATCACATAGGCGATGCTCAGACGCTTGTCCGGGTCGGCCATCACGCACGAGCCGCCCCAGCCTGAATGACCGACGGCGCGGGCATTGGGGCCATAGATGCCGATGCCACGATTGCGCAGGAAACCCGCGCCCCACGACAGGTCAAACGGCAGGACGCGGTCGCGGCCGAAAACACGCTCCTTGGTGGCGTCGTTCAGCGTTTTTTCCGACAGCAGCGCCTGACCCATGAGCGTGCCGCCATTGGCCACCACCTGCATCAGCAGGGCCAGAGCCTCCGCCGTGGCGTGACCATTGGCCGACGGAATTTCCATGCGCCGCCAGTCGGCGGAGCCGCGCCCGGCCGGTGAGGAGCCTTTATCCAGGAAAGCCGCCTGTTTGATCGCATCAAGCGGGCCGAGGTCCGGGGCGCGCGTGGGTTTCCACATTTCCGAAATACGAGAAAATTCGCCGTCCGGCGTGCCGATCATCAGGTCAAGCCCGAACGGCGTGGCGATGTCTTCGCGCAGCGCCGTCCCCAGCGTGCGCCCGTCGGCGCGACGGAAGATTTCCCCCAGCAGATAGCCGATGGTAATGGGATGATAGCCCGAGCCTTCGCCCGGCGTCCATAACGGGGCCTGATCGCACAAGGCCTCAAGCAGGGCTGTAATATCGAACCAGGTGGTGGGGTCAATCGGCGGGCTGAACCCCGATAGGCCGCCCTGATGCGAGATCAGTTGCCCCAGCGTGATGTTCTCCTTGCCCTTACGGCCAAACTCCGGCCACAGCACCGAAACCTTATAGGCGTAGTCGAGCTTCCCCTGATCGACCAGCCGCGCGATCATCAGGGCGGTCACAGCCTTGGTCGACGAAAAGATCGGCGTCAGGGTGGTGTCCGTAAAGGGCTCAGTGCCTTCGCGGTTTTTCACCCCGCCCCAAAGGTCGAGAATGACCTCATCCGCCTGCACTACCGTAAAACGCGCGCCTTTTTCACTGAGGCCGTCCGGTCCTTCGGCAAAATTCCGGGCAAAGCGGTCCTTGACAGCGGCGAAGCGGGCGGGGGCGGTGCCAAAGATTTCGGTCATGGGCGTGACTCCGGAACAGATGCCGTTCACCTATAGGCGCAGCGCTCTCGCGGGGCAACCGATCTGCAAACGATAGCGTTAACAGCCGCGTGGCCGCTGCCGCAAAAAGGCCACAATTCGCCGCACCCTTGCGCTCACATTCAAGGAGATGCCCCATGTCTGCTCGCCCCTTACTGTTGGCCGCCGCTGCCGCCCTCACCGTAAGCCTGTCGGTTCAGGCCTTCGCCCACGAAGGCCACGACCATCACGAAGCCCACGCCAAGGCCCCGGATGCGGCGCTGAAAGCCGCCATCGACGGCGCGTGGCGCACGCCAGAAAACAAGGCGCGCGATCAGTACCGCCACCCGGCGGAGGCGCTGGCCTTCTGGGGTCTCAAGCCCGGCGCCGATATTGTCGAATTCTATCCCGGTGCCAAGGGCTGGTGGACGGAAATCCTTGCGCCTTATGCCCATAAGACCAAGGGGCGCTACACGGGCGTGATGAACAACACCAATGATGCCGCCTTCTGGGCGGAGGTAGCTGACAAGTCGATCTATGGTGAGGTCAGTGCCTCCACGCTCGACGCGCTGCCGGCGGGTAAGGCCGATCTGGTGCTGATCGCGCGCGCCTTCCACAACTGGGCCCGTCAGGACGCGGCGACCGAACGGCATCTTGAAGCCGCGTTCAAGGCGCTGAAGCCCGGAGGCATTCTGGCGGTTGAGCAGCATCGCGCGCCAGAAGGCTCAGACCCTAAGGCCGGGACGGGCTATGTGCCGGAAAGCTACGTCATCGACGCCGCAAAAAAGGCAGGCTTCGTGCTGGTGGGCAAGAGCGAGATCAATGCCAATCCGAAGGACGACCATGACCACCCGTTTGGGGTGTGGACGCTGAAGCCGATCCGCAACAGCGGCCAAGGCGATGCCGCCCTGACGCCTGCACAACGCGCCGAATTTGACGCAATTGGGGAATCCGACCGCATGACGCTGAAATTCAGGAAGCCGTAACGGCAGACAGCCGTTTCACATTGACCATTTTCAGCAATTCCGCTGCCGCCATCGCGTCCGACAGGGCGCGATGGTGATTTTTTAGTTCAATGCCAAATTCACGCGATAGCGGTGCGAGACCGTAGGCCGCCAGCCCCGGAAAGTGCCGTCGCATTGAGGCGACGGTGCACAGTTTGGGATAGCGGAAAGGTCGTTCCAGCCGCCGGTATTCGGCCGACAGGAAGCCGTAGTCGAAATTGACATTGTGGGCGACGAAGACCGTACCTTTCAGAAAGGCGTCGAAGGCGTCGGCGATGTCGACAAAGCGTGGCGCGTCCCTGACCATCTCATTGCTGATACCGGTCAGTTCGGTAATAAAGGCGGGGATGCGGCGTTCGGGATTGATGAGGCTCTGCCAGGTGTCGATAATCTCGCCATTGCGGATTTTCACCGCGCCGATCTCGGTGACGCGCTCATAGGCCGCCTGTCCCCCGGTGGTTTCGATATCGACCACCGTATAGACCTGATCCGGGTCGGGTCGGAAGGCGACGCGCACTATCCCCGCTTCAAACCCGGCCTGACGCAAAAGGTTGAGCCGCGCCAGTTGATGTCGGCGCACCTGATCGCCTTCGGCCTTGACCTCTATAAATCGGACGCTGTCGGGACCAATCAGCAGCAGGTCGGGAAAGCCGTCACGTAAGCTTTGAAAATCGCTGCACAAGCCGGCAATGATGTCGCGCACCGCTTTGGACGGCGCAACGTTCAGAAAGTCGTGCATCAAATCACCCAAGCCCGGCCACCAGCCGAAGACACCATTTTCACGGCCTTCACAGCGGGCGAGGGTGGCCGCGATCAGCGGCCAGCTGCGGCCTGTTTCCAGCGCGGCCAGACGCTCGGCCACGACGTGCGGGAACAGGGCGGCGAAGCGATTGTCTTTCAAGGCCTGTGGCATCCAGTCGAATTCCGAGGCCAGTGATCCGGGCTGCTCGAACAGTTCGTCCCAGAACAGCAGACCGAACAGGGCGGGCCACAGGCCGTTTTCGACGTGGTAGGCCGTCCAGCCCTGTGCTTCGTAATGGCGGATGGCCGCCAGTTCCGGCAGGCCGCGATAGAGGTCGTCGGCGCTGATCTCTTCGCCGTCGCGAAGCAGGTCGGTAAACGCACTGGTGCGCTTCCTGCCGAACTTGCGGCGGTAAAAGTCGTCGGCGAACAGGAAGGCCTCATCGTGCGCCGGGGCGTCGAGCATGGACTCCAGCAGGGCCAGCACGCGCTCTGTCTCGCCCCGCCCGTGCAGCAACCG
This sequence comes from Asticcacaulis sp. DW145, assembly GCF_037101385.1. Lineage (NCBI taxonomy): Bacteria > Pseudomonadati > Pseudomonadota > Alphaproteobacteria > Caulobacterales > Caulobacteraceae > Asticcacaulis > Asticcacaulis sp. DW145. The sequence continues at coordinate 319,468 of NZ_AP029024.1, forward strand.
GATGGTGCGTTCCTGACTCTCGAACAGGCCCGATTGCGCGTAAAAGCCAATGGCCTGATCCGTGTCCTTCTGCCGCTCAAAGAAACGCCCTAGATCGTGCATCAGCCGGTCGCGCAGCCCTTCGACGAAGGGCGTCGTCGCTTCTGGCAAAAGGCCCGCCTGTTCGGCCAGTCGCTGATAATCCTCCGGCGTCGCACTTTTCAGAGACTTCAGGGCCTGCGTGTAGGCATGGCCGCCCAGCGCTTCCTCGCGGCTGATGAAGCGCGCCTGATAGGCGGCCTGTCCCCGCACCGACACAACGCCGAGATCACGCAGGGTAAAGGCGGTCAGATTGTCGCTTAGCTTGCCGAAATAGAGGTAGAGCAGAAAGGCGACGGTATCGCGGTGCCCCGGCACCCACGTCGTGTGCGAAAAAGCGGCGGAAAAATCGTCAAACGGCAGACCCGCTTCGACGGCTCGCGCCACCTGCGCCTTCGACCATTGGCGCGACACAGCGATATCGTGGTCGCGCGCTATCTGCTCCAGCATGGGGCGCGTCAGGGTGTCGAGCCAGGCCCGATAATCCGCGGCGGACGCGTGACGCGCGAAGCCAGACTCCGCCAACTCCTCCAGCCGCCATTCGATCTCGCTAATTTCCGCATAGACCAGGTCGGCAACGCTGAAGACCGGCCGCTTGCGGTTCGACATACGGATAAACAGGCACTGGGCTTCAAGGGTTAGCCCCTCAAAGGCGGCAATAAAGGCGTGCTCGCTTTCGCCCAGCACCGTCGCATAGACCTCCCGCACAAAGGCCAGCATTTCGCTGAAATGGGCGTGGTAATAGGTCGGGGGCAGAACGGGAAAACGCGACATGATTGACCTCTGAAGGCGCTGTCACGTTCCTTATATGTTCCCGTCGTGCGGCGCAAGCCTCGAGGGGCAATGCCTACTTCTTGTGCATCATATCCATGACGTTCAATATCGCCGGACCCAGAATGACGACAAAAAGAACGGGCAAGAAAAAGACGATCATCGGCACGGTCAACTGCGCTGGCAGGGCTGCGGCCTTCTTTTCTGCGGCCGACAGGCGCAGTTCGCGGTTTTCCTTGGCCATAACGCGCAGAGCGGTGCCCAGCGGCGTGCCGTATTTTTCGGCCTGAATCATGGCGGTACAGACTGATTTGATGCCCGGATAGTTGGTGCGGCGCGCCAGCCCTTCATAGGCCATGCGACGTTCGGGCAGATACGAAAGTTCCGCCACCAGCAGCGACAGCTCTTCGGCCAGCTCGATCGAGGCTGAGCCGATTTCCTGCGACACCTTTTGCAGGGCGGCTTCGATCGACATACCGGCTTCGACGCAGATTAGCAGCAGGTCGAGTGCATCGGGAAAAGCGGTGACGATGGAGGCGCGGCGCTTAGACGCGGCGTTGCTGATGTAAATGTTGGGCGCATAATAGCCCGCGACGAACATGGCGACGCAGATCAGGATCTTAATATTAGGCGGCTGACCGAAATCGTTGACCACATAGATATAAAAGGTCGCAAACGCCCCCATGACGAAGGGCATCAGGAATCGGAAGAAGTAAAAGGTTGTCACCGGCTTGGGGCCACGAAAACCGGCCATAGCTAGATTATCGACTACCTTAGGGTCTTCGAGCAGGGTCTTCAGATTTAGGCGGTCTACGATGCGCTTATAAAGGCTCTCGTCGGTCTGGCGCAGGCCGCTGTTCTGGCCCGGCTGAGCTAGGGTCTGACGTGCCTGACGTCGCAGTTCTTCACGGCGTTGCGCGACGGCTTTCATGCGTTTGTCGAGTTGCTCACCGGAGACGGAGGAGCGTAGGAGTGTGAGCACTGCAAGAAAAGATAGAACGGCGACCAAGACTGCAATCAAGTTGGCCGGTTGCATCAGAGTGTAGGCAAGCTCTTTCATGATGTTATCACCATGAAAGACTCACTTTTTTTGGCGGGGCGTGTCTGAGTTTTCATGGAAAAATCATTTCGCCTAAATCTTGAAATTAATCATCTTGCGCATCATCAGGATGCCGCAAAGCATCCAAACTGCACCGCCCAGCAGCATAATATTGCCCCTGGGGTCTGTCAGCAGAGTTGACATGTAAACGGGGTTCGTTAGGTAAATCATCAACCCCACGCCGGGTGGAAGTACCCCAATAATGCTCGCAGAAGCTATGGCTTCGCCGGACAAAGCTTTTACCTTCTCCCGCATCATGCGTCTTGAACGTAGGACGTTAGAGAGGTTGCCCAGCGCTTCGGCCAGATTACCCCCGGTTTTTTGCTGAATGGCGATGACGATGGTGAAAAAGCGCAGTTCCGGCGTCGGCATTCGCTCACACATCTTTTCCAACGACAAATCCAATCCCATTCCTATGGAAATATTTTCGTTTAAGCGCTGGAACTCTGGACCCAGCGGCGCCGGAAGTTCTTTGGCGATCACCTTCAAGCCATCATAAACAGGTAAGCCCGACTTTATGCCGCGCACGAGAATGTCGATAGCGTCAGCAAAACTGGCCGTAAATTTTGTCGTCCGTCGTTTTGCTAAAAACGAGAGCCACCAACGTGGAGCACCGTAACCAAAGGCGAACCCAGCGCCGAGCGCGGCTAAAGGCATGCGGCTAAAAATCAAGACGGCAATCGATGCGACCAAGCCTAATGCGATTGACCAAATCCAAAAGGTTTTGACATTTGGGGCTAAACCCGCATGTTGCAGACGAGCGGTAAGAGACAGACGGGCCTTGCGCTCCCGCTGCTCGGACTCTTTCAGTTGCAGCATGATCTGCTTGCGCCGCTCTTCAGGCGTCTTGCTTACGGCGCCGCGCTGGCCCTTGCGACGGGCAGCAGTGCCTGCCCCTACAGCGATAGCCTGGGCGCGTTTGGCCGCGACCTCAGTGCCGCCGCCGCCGGTCAGGACAAAGCCTACCGAGGCCAGAACCACAAAGCTCAAGAAGGCGATCAGGAAGATCATCATGGGCGTTTACCCGAGCCCGATGTGTTAAGGTGAGCGCTATTCTGCGGCATCGAGAGCCTCCGCCAGTTCGCGCTCCAGACCATAATAGCGGGCGCGATCCCAGAAGCGCGGACGACCGATACCAGTCGAACGGTGGCGACCAATGATCTTGCCTTCCTTGTTTTCGCCCTCGATCTCATACAGGAACAGGTCCTGGGTGATGATTACATCGCCTTCCAGGCCGAGCACTTCGGTAATGTGGGTGATGCGGCGTGAACCGTCGCGCAGACGGGCGGCTTGAACGATGATGTCCACCGACCCCACGATCATTTCGCGGATAGTTCTCGAGGGCAGGCCGTAGCCGCCCATAGTAATCATGGATTCCAGACGCGAAATGGCTTCGCGAGGGGTATTGGCGTGCAGGGTTCCCATCGAACCGTCGTGACCGGTGTTCATGGCCTGCAGGAGGTCGAAGGCCTCCGGGCCACGCACTTCGCCGACGATGATGCGTTCGGGACGCATCCGCAGACAGTTTTTGACCAGATCACGCATAGTGATCGCGCCCTGACCTTCCAAATTCGGCGGACGGGTTTCCAGACGCACTACATGCGGCTGCTGAAGTTGCAGTTCGGCGGCGTCTTCGCAGGTAATGACGCGCTCGGTGGGGTCGATGAATGCGGTCATTGTGTTGAGCAGCGTCGTCTTGCCCGAACCGGTACCGCCGGAGATCAACACGTTACAGCGAGACGCCCCGATAACGCCCAGCACCCGCGCGCCTTCCGGGCTGATGGAGCCGAACTCCACCAGGTTGCGCATGGTCAGCTTGTCCTTTTTGAACTTCCGGATGGTAAGCGTCGGGCCATCCAGCGCCAATGGCGGCGCGATGACGTTGACGCGCGACCCGTCCGGCAGGCGGGCGTCGCAGATGGGCGAGCTTTCATCAACACGGCGGCCGACCTGAGACACGATGCGCTGACAGATATTCATCAGTTGCGCGTTGTCGCGGAAGCGCACGTTGGTCAGTTGTACCTTGCCGGAGACTTCGATGAAGACGCGGCCCGCGCCGTTGACCATGATATCCGCAATATCATCGCGCGCCAGCAGCGGCTCAAGTGGCCCGTAGCCCAGAACGTCATTGATGATGTCCTGAACGAGCGCGTCCTGCTCGACTATGGACATGGAGACGTTCTTGATCGTCACCAGTTCGGAGACGATATCGCGGATTTCCTCCGCCGCCGCCTTCTGATCCAGTTGCGCGAGTTGCGATAGATCGATTGTATTCAGAAGCGCGTTGAATATTGCCGTTTTGGTGGCGTGGTAATAATCGGACTGCTCACGGACAATCTCGGTAACCGCCTGCGCCTTGTGCATCTGATCAAGCCCGGCAGCCAGTTTGCCTCCCTTGGCGGCAGGCTTGTCGGTACTGCGGCGATCTTCGTTTGCGCGCGGCGCATCCGCTACACCCTGCGGCCGTGTGGCAATATCGCCGCCCGGCTTGGCAGGGGGCGGCGCGCCCTTGATGTCCTTAGCCTTTTCCGCGGACGCACTCGCTCCGCTCAAGGCCTGCGGGCGCATCTGCGCGGCAGCCTGTGCGCCCGGCGAAGGTGCGGTCGCGCGCGGTGCGGCACCGAAGCCTGCGGGCGTACCCGATGAGTCCGTGGGGCGCTTTCCGAACACCTAATGGCCTCACTTCTTCTTCGGGAAAAATTTCCCGATCAAAGAGGAAGAGGCGGCCTTCTTCTTCGTTTCCGGTGCCCGTCCCGTAATGGTGGCCGTCAAGGTCAAAAGCGCCTCGTGGGCCTTGGAGGCGGGGGCGCATTCAGCGATCATCTGACCATTATTGGCCGCCTGGCCGAAGGTCTTGGCATCGAAGGCGATGGTGCAGACCGGGGCGACGCCCAGAGCCGCCGTGAAATCCTTAACCGGTATTTCCGGGCGGCCTGGCATATCGACTTGGTTAAGGACAACGCGCGGCGGATTGTCATTCGGCCGGAAAGACTTGAGTAGTTCGATCAGGTTCTTGGCATTGCGCAGTGATGCCAGATCGGGCGTCGCGACAATCACCACCTCGTCGGCGGCGATCAGGCATTTTTTGAGCCACGGCGTCCATATGTGAGGCAGATCCATCACGATAAACGGTGCAACTGAGCGCACCTTGCGCGTCACCTCTTCAAAGGCTTGCTCGTCTGCTAGATAGTCCTGGTCGAGCGAAGCCGGAGCGGAGAACAATGACAAACGCTCGGTGCAACGCGTCAGCATCCGATCGAGCAGTACCGGATCAAGGCGTTCCGGCTCATTGAGCGCGTCCGCCATGCCTTGCAGCGGGTCCTGATTGAAGTCGAGGCCGGCGGTGCCAAAGGGTAGGTCATAATCAGCGATGACCGTATTAGCCTGCATGACTTCCGACAGGCTGTGCGCGAAATTATGCGCCAACACCGATGAACCCGCCCCGCCGCGTGCGCCGATGAAGGCGATGGCACGACCTACGAAAGGCGTTTCCGGATCGTTGAACAGGGTGGCAATTGACTTGATCAGTTGCAGCGGTTTGACCGGTGCCACCATATATTCCGACACACCCTGACGGATCAGTTCGCGGTACAAAGAAATGTCGTTGTGCGCCCCGATGACCACCACCTTGGTGTTGGTGTCGCACACTTCGGCCAGACGGCCGAGCTGCTCCAGCAGGCCGTGGGCCGTCTGGCTGGACTCCACGATCAGGAGCGAAGGCGTGGGTTCATGCTGATAGGCGGCGATGGCTTCTTCGATGCCGCCGCGACGCACGAGGGATTGGGCACGTGCCATGCGACGGTCCAGTGCCGCGGTATCGCAGGCCTGGAGCGTCGTGTCATTTTCAGGGAAGAAGTGAATGCCAATGCGCGGGATCGACACCGCGCCCAGTTCGTCGCCCATAAGTTCGGACACACCCACTTCTGCACCCGAGAACCCCGCAGTAGTCAAGGCCTGACGCGTGAGGCCTGCGGGAGGTGTTAGCGGTTGCAGGTCATCATCTGGCAGATCTTCAAAGGGATCGCTGAGGTCAATAGCATCTGCTGCTTCATAGTTCTGTGTGAAGCTGTCGTCGGCATCGTCGAAATCTTCGAATGGATCAGGCTGTCTGGCTTGAGAGGACATGGACGATCTCACTTGAGGGCCTGGGCGATATCGCTCTTGGCGGCTTCATCTTTTGCCGCCGAAGTGACTTCACCCTTGCGATACTTGTCGATGATGACGCTGCGGCGCCCGGCATCGCCCGGAACCGCCGGTTGAGGACCCGCGATGTCGCGTGGATCGTCGATCTGCGCGGCCAAATTGGCATTAATGGCGCAACCCATATTCTGCGGCATAGCGTTATGTCGGGTGGCCGTCAGGTTTTCCCACTCGAGATTACATGCCGTCACCGAAGCCCGGTATTCATGCGTGATCAGGCTGACCACATCGGCGGGCTGATTGTCGGCGGTTGTTTGGGTCACGACATTGGGGCTGACCTGATGGTCGTTGAGATAGGCGCGAATGGCTGATCCGGCGCGCAGGGCATCGGGCGTATTGGCAGTCAGAATGGTGATGTCCATCGCTCCGCCACCGTTCCAGCTGGCTTTATGCGCCAGTTGCTCAAGTGCGCGTCGCTGATTGTCGGACAGGCCACTTTGGGGGTGAATCTTGAAATGCAGAGCGTCACTGCGTGACTCCGCCGTCATCGGATATTGGTCGAGCGGCGTTACGGCCTGAGATTGCGGCGTCGGAGGTGCGTCGGTGGCGCACCCCGAAATCAGGGCCGCACCAAGGAGCAGGGCGGTGAGTCGCAAGGGGGCCGGGCGGTTCATGAGCATGTCGCGGGTTCCTATTCGATCACATAGCCAATGGGGGCCTTGTAGCTTCCGGCCGGTGGCGGCGCCTCGGCAACTTCTCCGCGCTTGGCGCGTACGGATTTATTCAGGCGGCCGAGGAAGACGGATTCGAGGTCCGAGGCGACCTGGAAGTTGTCGGCGGGCGTCTGGAAGGTATCCGGAGATTTGGCCGAGACAATGTAGGGGGTAACGATGACGACCATTTCCGTCTGCTGATCAAGGAAGTCGCGCGAACGGAACAGTGCCCCCAGCACCGGAATCGTGGTCATACCCGGCAAAGAGTCCACGCTTTGCTTATATTTCGATTGCAACAGGCCGGCAATCATCAGCGCGCCGCCGGAAGGTAGTTCGACTGTCGTTTCAGCACGGCGCACCGACAGTCCGGGAATAGTGAAGGTGTTATCAAGCGAGAAGGCCCCCGTGTTGACGACTTCCGAGACTTCGGTCGAAAGTTTCAGCGAAATCGTGCCATTCGAGAGGACCACAGGGGTAAAGCCCAGACCGACGCCGTAGGTCTTAAATTCTACGGTGATGCGGCCTTGCGCATCCTTGGCAACTGGAACGGGGAACTCCCCCCCGGCCAGAAACTTGGCTGATTCGCCGGAAACGGCGGTGAGATTAGGCTCTGCCAGTGTTCTGACCAGACCGACGCGCTCGAAGGCCTGAAGCGAGGCCGACAAAAGCTTGTCTTTATACCCAATCTGCATGCCGCCTAGGGATTTGCCATTGGTGCCATAGGTCGGAGTGTTTTCAATGCCGTATTGGACTTCACCGGTTTGACCGGACAGGCCGTTGAAGTTGAACCCCAGTTGCTTGATCGAGGATTTCTCGATCTCGACAATGCGCACCTTAAGGCTGACCTGATCCTTACCGGCAATGGCCAGCATGTTAATGATGTTTTCTGGCTTTTCCGCAAAGGCTACGGACAAGCGCTGAATAGCCTCGGATTCGCTGGCGCTCGACACTACACCCGACAGGATGACGTAGCCATTAACGCTCTGCACCTCGACATCCGACTGCGGATAGAGCTTGCGCACGGTATCGGACAACTGATCGGTCGAGACGCCTACCCGGACCTGAAGGTTGAGAATCTGGCGACCGGCGGAATCAAAGAAGATGGCGTCCGACTGACCGGCCGCGACGCCCAGCACAAAGATGCGGCGAGGCGTGCGCAGAACGGCATCGGCAACCGCGGGATTGGACACGAAGACATCGGCGGCATCCACCGGCAGGTCGATGACCGCTGAGCGCCCCTTGGCCAGATTAAGCACCTGCGTGCGCAGGCCGGAAGTCTGGGTCTGGACCGACATGCCGCCGCCAACGGCGCTGTAAGGCTTCGGTGCGGCCTGAACGCCGGTCGCCGCCAGAGTGCTGATCAGCAAGCCGGCGGCAAAAGCGGTGAGGGCGGGACGGGGCCGGGCCATGTTAAAATGCCTCTTCATCGAAACTCTCATCGGGTTACCGGCACATCCGTGCCCTGGCCGTTGCGATAGACGACAACTTTGTTACCTGCGCCTGAAGCTGTCCCCGCGCGGCCGGACGGCCCTCCAGCATCGGCATAGGAACGCAACATCAGTGATAGCGGCCCCTGCGCCTTGGCCTGCGCCAAAGCCTCTCCCTCATCCGGGCGGACCTCCAAAGTGGCGGTTGCACCGATGACCGATGGCTGGTCAGACTTGGCTTCGACCGTCTGGTCGACGGCCAAAACCTTAACGTTTCGCAGAACCGGTTTGGCCACGTGAGACGTCTGACCGTTGGTTTGAACTTCTGTCGAAACCACTATATCGACGCGGTCGCCAGGTAGGATAAAGCCACCCGCCGTGCTTTCGACGGTGACCGGCACGGCCATGGCGCGCATGCCGGGCGCCAGCATGACAGCCATAAAGCCTCCAGCGTCAGCGCGCACGACCTTGCGCGCGACGATCGGTTCGTTGGCAAGCATCTCTTCGCGGACAACCCCGCCCAGAACGGCATCCATACCACGCGTCGGGTTCAGCGCCTTATCGGCGGCCTCGGCCACCTTTGCCGCGCCTGCCTGGACATTTTTTTCGAGCGCCTTGTCTTCAGAAGACTTGGCTTCGATGGGGGCGACAGGCGTCACGGGCTTGTCAGTAAAATATCCCTCGCTGATACCGTCCTGCGGCCACGTCTTCCAACTCAGATCGGCTTCAGCGATGCGTTCACCGACTTTCAGATGACGCGCCGCGACCAGCACCTTGACCGTTGGTGCGTCGGCGGTGACTTTTTGTGGGGCATTCGCGTCAGCAGAGTTGCTGCCGCCGATCATACCGCGCACGACCAGTGCCAGAAGTATCGCCGCAATCGCGGCGATGCCGACTACGACAAAACGTGACGCCTTCATGGAGAGTCCCTTCAATGCCCCGGCGGCGTTCTGGCGCGCGCGGAAAGCCAGTCAATTGGCAATTGCCATGAATCTTGGCTTAACGGTGGTTAACGGGAGCCTAAGGAAAGGTGTGAGACGGGTAAAATTGTCCGAATGCTAGGTAGCAATCGGTCTACATCGCTAGCTTATTTAGAAGCGGCCAAAGATCGCTGCTCGGAATCGACAGTAGGCCGCCCACGCAGATCGCGACACCATAGGGGATGTCGCCTTTGGGTTTTAATAGCGTCTGTATCCACTCAGGCAGAGTGGGTGTGTAGATTTGCAGAGACTGGCGCGCGAGTAAAAGCATAAGGGTGAACGCCCCACCTGCTATTGCTGTATATGTGAGAAACGTCACCATGCCTCCGAGTCCAAACCACAAGGTAGTCGCCGCAAGGAGCTTTGCGTCACCACCACCGATCACTCGAAAAGCGAAGCCTGCAAAACCAACGAATAGTGCTGCCATGGCAAGGCCAACGTGAACAAGAATGTCGCTAGGATCTAGGCTTAACAGTACGGCAACAGGGAAAAAGCTCGCAAATAAGATGAGATTTAATCGGTTTGGGATTGTCATAGTCCGTAAATCACTGGCTGCCGCCCAAATAAGGCACGCGGGAAGGGCTAAACCAAACAACATCGGAATGGCTGCAGGGTGCATATATATCTCGGAAACTATGGTTTGTGCTGCAGGTTAGCATCAGCACCGTTAACATTGTCTTCTAACGGGCGCTGAATTGCACTCGTTTGAGCGAAGGGAGGAATACCCCTTAATTTACGCTTCCGATCCTTTCGGAAATGGTCGTGTAGAGAACTGTGAAGCTATCGCCCCAAGCTTTGAAGGCCGTCAATAGCCCCATCACCAAGAGAGCGCCTAGGAGCGCATACTCTACAGCTGTGGCGCCGGTCTCGTCAGAAATAAAGTCGCGTAGCTTAAGCATTCCTATCTCCAACGAAAAGAGGCCACAGGCCGAAGCCTGTGGCCCTGGGTAGATTGAGGGCGAACCCAGAATCTTTATTGCGGCATCGCAGTCGAGATTTTCGTGAAGGTACCTTGGATCTTGCCCGACAACGTGCCGAGCACGGTGACGAGTGCGACAGCAATCAGAGCGGCGATCAGGCCATATTCAATAGCAGTAGCGCCCGATTCGTCGTTAGCGAAGTTCTTGATAAGATTGGTCATGAGAGTCTCCAGTAGAATATAATGCAGAGCAAGTGAGGTTCAATTTCGGACCGGGGGGTGAGTTGTTTGTCTCACTTGCTCCCGAACACGAGAACAGACTATGCAATCGCAATTAATATGAAGTAAACATCGACCAAAAAACGAAATTTTTATATAGTTAAAACAAATTTAAAGTTAACTTCAATTAAGGTTAACCTTTGTAAATGACAATTAATATTGAAATGTATACAGATTTTTTGATTAATATTGTGTTTATCATTTCTAAACACATTCTGTTTACCATCATTCCTAACTTGACGCTCATAGAGCTGAGCTAAGCCGAACAATGGAGCTGAGGTCTTGGTAGGGCCAGCGCTCTCTTCAGGCGGAGATAGGTATGACCAAGACAATTCTATCGATTGCGATCATCGTCGTAGCGGGACTGATACCGATAAGTGCCGACGCGGCCAGCAGGATTGTGATTGAGAAAAACCATAGTGCCAGAGTGGTTTTGCCGGCATCCGCTGGATCTGTCGTTGTTGGTAATCCGGATATAGCCGATGTTACAGTCGTCGACTCTCGCACGCTTTATATTATAGGGCGAGGATTTGGCAGATCTTCCGTTTCTGTCACCGATGGTGCCGGGCGCAATATTTTCGATGCCGATGTGATGGTCGGCACGCCTGTCGAAGGGGGGGTCACGGTCTTCAAGGGACTGAAGTCAACGACCCTGATCTGCGGGCGCACCTGTATTGAGCAGACCGAAGGCATGCAGTCTTCAACGCAAGCGACCTCTGTTGCGCCGGCTGCTCCTGCCAACTGATGGCAGAAAAACTTAACTGCCTGTTGACTCACATTGTCTAGAATGTACCCAACATTCTTGTATGGGACCAAACAGGTGCGAAATCTACGCAACATTTCTACAAGGTGTTGGCCGCGTCGCCGACCGTGTTTGTGGCGCAATCGAGATGGTGCAACTGCCGTTGAATTTGCGCTAATAGCCTTCCCATTTTTCGGCCTTGTCATGGGTTGCATCGAGCTTGCAATTGTTCTGGTTGCCGGTGTGTCTCTTGATTTGGCTACAGCCAAAGTCTCTCGCGAAATCCGAACGGGTTTGGTGAGCAAGCCTGTTAGCGCGAATGAGTTCATTGCCAAAACGTGCGCGGAAATGGCTTGGCTGGGGTCAGATTGTACGGCGAAACTGCGCGTCGACGTTAGAACCTTCGACTCGTTTAAACTGGTCAATCAGGCGCCCGAAATAATTGTAAACGGCCAATTTCAGAACACATCCTATCAGGCGGGAGATGGCACCAAAATCCAGCTCGTGAGGGCGTACTATCCATGGAAGGTTTTTAGCCCGTTTCTACAACCGGGTTTTACGGCACTCAGCAGCGGAGAAATGGTCATTACCTCGAGTGTTGTTTTTAGGAATGAGCCTTTCTGATGCTGATCCAAATACAAAAACGCTTAAGATTATATGCCCGTTCAAACCGTGGGACAGCGGCGGTAGAGTTTGCAATACTCGCGCCTCTTCTGATTATCATTTACTGGGGCTTAGCTGACCTTGCCATTGGGATGACTGCGAACAGGAAAGCCGCTCATCTCACGGCCACGATGGGTGATCTGGTTGCGCAATCTGAAAGTGTCACAACCGACAATGTGAATGATATATTTGAATTGGGTAGCAGCTTACTTAAGCCGTTCCCGGCTGGAACTAAGCTTCAGATAAGAATATCAAGTGTCACCCGAGACAGTGTAACGCAGATTATAAAAAAGGACTGGGATCAGCGTCGGAATTGGCAGGGGACTGGTGACGTCGACGTGAGTGGGTTGACTACCGACCAGTTGCCTGTCGGAGAAAGCCTAATAATTACAGAAGTTGTGTACGATTTCACGCCTCCAATTGCACAGTTCTTGCCGGTAAATACGACGTTTAAGAAGAAGGCATTCCACCACCCGCGTTCGGGTTCGTACATCCCGCTAAAGTGAGGGCTAAAGCCCTTGCTCCAGCACGCGCCGGAACAGGGACAGCTTGGTTTCGGTTTCGCGCCGTTCGTCGGCCGGGTCGGAATCGGCGACAATGCCGCCGCCGGCACTGACTCTCAACTGCCATTTGCCCTGTGGATCGCGTTCAAAAGCCGCCGTGCGGATCAGCACATTGGAATCCATCGCGCCCGATGCATCGACCCAGAACAGCGACCCACAATAGGGACCGCGCGGCGCTTCCAGCGCCTGAATGACCTTCATCGCCTGCACCTTCGGAGCGCCGGAAATCGAGCCGGGCGGGAAGGTGGCCAGCAGCACATCGGCGGGCGTATATCCCGCCTTCAGTTGCGCCGACACGACCGACACCAGATGGTGTACGTTCGGATAGGATTCCAGGGCATTCAGGGCCTCAACCCGCACCGAACCGACCACCGCCACTTTCGACAGGTCGTGCCGCATCAGATCGACGATCATCAGGTTTTCAGCGCGGTCCTTGTTGCTGTTCAGCAGATCCTGACCGAGGGCCGCGTCGGCCTGTGGTGTGTGACCGCGCGGGCGCGTACCCTTGATCGGCCGCGTTTCCATGCGCCCGTCGGCCTCTAACCGGATAAAGCGCTCGGGACTGTTCGACACGACGGCGCGGTCGCCGAAGCGCACGAAAGCCCCGAAGGGACTGGCACCCGCTTGGCTCAGAGCCCGCAAAACCTGCTCAGGGGTCAGGCCGGGCTTCAACGCCCCGCACCAGCCTCGCGCCAGATTGGCCTGAAACAGGTCGCCGGCGTGAATTTGCGCCACCAGCATCGCCACCTTGGTCTCAAAATCTGCGTCTAGCGTTTCGCTGATCAGTGGCGCGTCCATCAGGGCGGCGGGTTGTGGGGCGGAGGCCGCGGTCTCGATCCGCGCCGCCAGGGCCTCCGCTCGCTGGCGCGCCTCCTGCGGTGTCGTCCCGCGTCCCAGAACCAGACACCGTTTCTGATGCAGATCGAACGCCAGAACCGCAGAAAAGCGCATCAGCACCAGTTCAGGCCACGCGTGCTGTCCCAGATGAAAGGCGCGCTTTGCCAGGTTCTCCAGCCGTGGCCCCAGTTCAAACCCGGCCAGCCCGATCAGGCCGCCAGTGAAGGGCGGCCGGTCTCCCGGATCGTCGGCGTGGATAACTGTATCGCACAGAACCTGCGTGCAGGCGCAGCGAAGCACCTCTTCCGGTCGGCGCGTGTCGTCGAAGGCGAACACCTCCGTCTCATCGGGGTCCAGGCATAGCCACGACCAGCGCCCCAGCGCTCCGCCATCGGACAGGAAACCCGCGCATTGATCCGATGTCAGCACAGTCCCGAAAAAGGTTTCGGGGGTCTGGTAAGGCAGACAGAGACTGTGCAGATACTCAGGCGGGGCGGGGGTCATCATTGTTCACGGCGGGCGGGCTCAACTCTCACGGCAACTTGATTCGCCCGTTAAGCCATTGAGGATCATTATGATTGCAGGTTCCGCCACACAAGCCTGTCTTTTCAGACAATCGTTGGCAAGTAGGGCGACTGGCCTATGGATGGAGGTCCATGAGATGTATCCTGACGCCCGGTGCCAAAGCATCGGGCGTCTTTTTGTCTCTAATACGCTCCCCGCCCATCGCCGGATGCAAAAACCCCCGCCGATGGGCGGGGGCTTAAGGCTTACTTCGGTTTCGACGGGGTAGAGGATGCAGACGATGGACTGCCCGCCGGGGCCGCAGGAGCCGCCGGCGAGACCGGGCCCGCCTTGGTCTTTCCAGCAAAGCGCTGGGTCGGCGCATCAACCAGATCCGACATGGCCAGTTTCAGACCGCGCGGGTGGGCCGCCGCCATCTTCACATCACCGCCATAGTTCAGCACGTCGATGGCACGTGCCAGTTGGAAATCGCCCGTCTTGACATCGTAGGAGTCCGGCGGCACTTCGGACACGACGTGCGGTTCCTGACGCTTTTTGCCTTCGTCGGCATCGAGCGCGTTCTTGTAGTCCGCTTCGGAGAAGGAATAGGCGCGGTTGGCGATCACCCTGGCCTGATCGCGCGATTGCGCTACTTCCAGATCAGGTTCGATACCGGTTTTCTGGATCGAGCGTCCCGACGGCGTGTAATAGCGGGCAATCGTCATCTTCACCGCGCGGTTTTCGCCCAGATTTATGACGCTCTGCACCGAGCCCTTACCAAAGGTGGTCAGGCCAACGGTCGAGGCCCGCTTGTGGTCCTGAAGCGCGCCCGCCACGATTTCCGCCGCCGAGGCCGTCCCCGGATTAGTGAGCACCACGATCGGCTTGCCGTTCATGATGTCGCCCTTATGGGCCTGATAACGGGTAATGTCGTCCGGCTTGCGCCCGCGCTGCGACACCACTTCGCCGCCTTCGAGGAAGAGGTCAGCGACGCCCACCGACTGATCGAGAAGGCCGCCTGGGTTGTTGCGCAGATCGAGGATAAGGCCCTTCATTTGCGGGTTTTTGCTGCGCAGATCGCTCAGGGCGTCATAGGATTCCCGCGCCGTATTTTCGTTGAAGTTCGAGATGCGCAGATAGCCGTAATCGCCCTCCATGCGCGTCTTAACCGACTTCACATTAATGACTTCGCGCTTCAGCTTGACGTCAAAGGGCTCGTCCTTGCCTTCGCGATAGATGGTAAGCGTCAGGTCGGTATTGGGCTCACCCTTCATCTGCGATACGGCCTCAGTGAGGCGCATCCCCAGAATTGAGGTGCCATTGATGGCGGTAATGAAGTCGCCCGACTGGATGCCCGCCTTCATGGCCGGCGTGTCGTCCATCGGGGTGACGACCTTGACCGCGCCGTCTTCGGACTGCACCTCAAGGCCGATGCCACCGTAGGCGCCCTTCGTGCGTTCCTGAAGATCAGTGAAATCATCCGCCGACAGGTAGTTGGAATGGGGGTCGAGTGAGGACAGCATCCCCTGAAGCGCGGCTTCGATCAGCTTTTTGTCGTCCACCTCAACCACATAGTTCTGCTTGACCAGCGCCACCACGTCGCCAAACAGCTCAAGCATTTCATAGGTATCGGACTTGGGCGAAAAGGCCGGCTGATTGGCGTAGGCCACCGCACCGATGCTCAGGGCCAGAGCGGCGACGCCGCCCAGGAAGTAATTTCTCATATAGTCCTCTTTGGAGCCACCTGGCTCCGTAATGGTCACTGCCCAACGGACGGTGGCACAGACGCTCACTCCCCATACTACAGGCTTTTAATGTGGCGTAAACAGGGCCTTTACAGCTTGCTCAGATCGAAGCCGGTGGCCGGGTTGACAGGGTTCTCGCCCTTGCGCAGCTCCATGTAGAAGACCGTCGGCTTATCGGTCAGATTGGGTGTGCGCCCAAGGGGTTCGCCCCTGGCCACGGTGCGGTTGGGATCGACATAGACGCGCCCCAGCCCAGTCATGACGACCCGATACTCATTGCCGATATCCAGAATGATCACCTGCCCATATCCGTTCAGCGGTCCGGCATATTCGATGCGGCCATTGCCGGGGCTGCGCACCTGTGCCCCCGGCGAGGTTTTCAACCGCAGCCCCCGGCTCGTCTGACCGTCCACCGTCTCGCCATAGCTGGCGGCCTTTTCGCCGACGACGGGCAGTTGCAAGTCCAGCGTGCGGCTCTGGGCCGGGCGCAGCGGTGAGGGCAGGCCCAGCAGGGTCCGCTGCCGGGCCTCGAGCTCCAGATTGCGCGCCTCAATGGCGTCGGCTTCGCGCAGAAGCTGGTCCTCTAGCGCCGCCCGATCGGCCATCAGGGTTTCAAGCTGCTTTTGCTGCTCCGACACGTCGCTTTCGGAAATAAACAGTGCCTCGTTCTGCAAGGCCGCCTCACGACGCACACGGATCAGGTTGCGGTTTTCCTCCGACAGGACAGCCGCGCGCTTTTTCAGCTCCGGCGTAATCTCTTTCAGCAATATGGCCGCGATCACCGCGTCATTGGCCTTGCGCGTCGAAACGAAAATCGTGGGTGGCGGGTTGCGCGAATAGATCTGTAAGGCGCTTAGCAACCGCGCCTGCTTGTTGCGCAACGTCCCCAGCCGTCGTGTCATATCGGCCTCAAGCAAGCTCAGCGTCTCTAACCGTGCCCGATAAATCGCTGCGCGCTTTTCCGACGCGCCCTGCGTGCGGGCAATGTCGATCATCTGCGACCGCAGGCGTTCCATTTCCTGCGCGATCTCCCGCGCCGATTGATGTTTTTGCTCGCGCTTTCGGGCGTTGGTGCGCAACTCCGCCCCCAGCGTGTCCAACTCGGTCTGCGCCTGCTTGCTTAAGGGCTTCTGCACAGGCTGCGCACCCACCGTGCCCGTGCACAATAGCACGAGCAGCGTCAGCGCCGCCGGCTTTGCGGCACGCAGCAGGGCAGGGTAAGGGATCATCGGCTCAGGCTAAAGGGAGAAGGTTAATTCGCCGTTAGGGGAGGTTAACCTAAATCCGTTCTCAGGAAGGATCAGGACCACGGCGGTACATTCCCATATCTCATCGTCGGGTGTAAACTGCCCCCATGAACAGACCGACCCCCAAACCCGTTGTCGGCGGTGGTGCCAAGAAGGTGCTCTACGCCCTGAAGACCGCCACGCGCATCGGCCTCGACAACACGGTCAAGGCCCTGACGGCCAAGAATGCCTGCAAGGCCTGCGCGCTGGGTATGGGCGGGCAGAAGGGCGGCATGACCAATGAGGCGGGCGAATTCCCCTCAGTGTGCAACAAGTCCATTCAGGCGCAATCGACCGATATTCAGCCGGGTATCCCGCCAGAGGTGATTGACCACAGCCTGTCGGACCTGCGCGAGCTGGACGGTCATGAGCTGGAGCATCTGGGGAGGCTGGCCTTTCCCATCTATAAGGCGGCCGGCTCGGACCGCTATGTGCCGGTGGACTGGGACTTTGCGCTCGATCTGGCGGTGCAGCGGTTTGCCGCGACGAAGCCCGAGCGAAGCTTCTTCTACTCATCGGGGCGTTCGTCGAACGAGGCGGGGTTCGTGCTGCAACTGCTGGCGCGTCTTTATGGCACCAACAATGTCAATAACTGCTCCTACTACTGTCATCAGGCGACGGGGGTCGGGCTCGACAGCACCATCGGCACCGGCACGGCGACGGTGGAGATGGAAGACCTCGACCGCTGCGATTTCATTCTGGTTATCGGGGCCAATCCGTCGTCCAATCACCCGCGCTTTATCCACAAACTCAAAGGGGTGCGCGATCGCGGCGGCGAGGTCGTGGTCATCAACCCGGCCAAGGAGCCCGGGCTGGTGCGCTTTGCCCTGCCGAAGAGCGTGAAGTCGATGGTATCGGGCGGCGACTGGATCGCCTCTGACTATCTGCAACCCCGCATCGGGTCGGACCTTGCCGTAGTGAAGGGGCTGATCAAGGCGGTCCTGGAGAATGGGGCGCAGGACGACGATTTTATAACCGATCATACAGAGGGTTTTGCGGCCCTGCGCGCCGATATTGCGGCCACCGCATGGGCGGAAATCGAGGCGCGTACGGGTCTAACTCAGGCGGATATTGAACGTGTAGCGGGTATTTATTCGCGGGCTAAGTCGGCGGTGATCGCCTGGGGCATGGGGATTACGCACCATTTGAACGGCGTCGATAATGTCGAATATATCGCCAATCTGTGCCTGGTGCGCGGGCAGATTGGACGGCCGGGCGCGGGACTCCTGCCTCTACGGGGTCATTCCAATGTACAGGGCATAGGCACTATCGGTGTCAAGCCCGTGCTGGCGGCTGAAGTGATGGCACGCATGGAAGAGACCCTGGGGGTTGCTCTGCCGCGCGAAAAAGGCCTCGACACCATGCGCGGCATGGAGGCGGCGCATCGCGGAGAGATCGACGCCGCCCTTATCATGGGCGGTAACCTGTACGAGGCCAATCCTAACAGCGCCTTTGCCGAGGCGGCCTTTGCGCGCATCGGCTTCAAGCTGTTCCTGACCACCACGCTCAATCGCGGCCACGTCCACGGTCACGACGACAGCGAAGCCCTGATCCTGCCAGTCACCGCGCGCGACGAGGAGTGGCAGCCGACGACCCAGGAATCCATGTTCAACTTCGTGCGCCTAAGTGACGGCGGCATCTGCCGCCTAAAGTCGGTTCGGCCGGAAACGGAGATATTGTGCGAGCTGGCGCGGCGGCTCCTGCCAGACAGTCCGGTCGATTTCGAGGCCTTCAAACAGCACCGCACTATCCGCGAAGCCATTGCGCGCATCGTGCCGGGTCTGGAGGATCTGGCGGATATCGACATCGCCAAACGCGAATTCCATATCCGCGGACGCATTCTGCACGCACCAGAGTTCAAAACCAAATCGGGGCGCGCGCACTTTGTCGTGCGCGACCTGCCTCCGGTGAAGGGGGGACTGCTTCTGACCACGGTGCGCTCAGAAGGGCAGTTCAACTCGATCATCTATGAACGTACCGACAGCTATCGTGGCATGGACCGCCTGGACGTGATGATGAACCCCGAAGACATGGCCGGGCTTGGTCTCAGAGACGGCGACGCCGTGGTGGTGGAGTCCGAACACGGCCTGATGAACGGCGCGCGGGTGCGGGTCTTCGATCTGGCGCGCGGCTCGGTTATGGCCTACTACCCCGAAGCCAATGTGCTGACCGCTACGGCGGTCGACCCGCGTAGCCGCACCCCGTCCTTCAAGGCCACGCCTGTGCAGGTGCGAAAAAACGCCTAACCTTCCCTTGTAATCTCTCTGTCACCATCCCTAATGATAATAGGCGCGGACAGACGGATGGGGGCACAGATGAAAACGCTGATGATGTGGATCAGGCGGTTCCTTATGGCGCTGATCCTGATGGCGGGTCTCGCCTATGCCGGGGCCTGTGGCTACCTGTTTGCGGTGCAACGCGACAAGCTCTACATCACGCCGCACGCCGATATTCGTCCAAACGTCTCTGAAGTGCCCGGCATCCGGGATATTCGCTTGAAAACCCCCGATGGCGAGACGCTTCAGGCCTGGTATCTGCCGCCGGCGCACGGGCGGCCCCTTTATCTTTTCTTCGGCGGACAAGGGCGACGGCTGGACCAACAAAGCCACCGCTATGTCGAAATGCACAAACGCGGTGACGGCTTCCTGGCTCTGGCCTATCGCGGCTTTTCGGCTTCAACGGGAACGCCGACCGAAGACGGTCTGTTCATGGATGGACTGGTCGCCTACGACTGGCTGAAACAGTCAGGCTATCAGCCGCAACAGATCGTCATTCACGGTCATTCACTCGGCTCAGGTGTGGCGACCTACGTGGCAACCCAGCGTCCCGCCAAAGGCCTGATCCTCGAAGCCCCGTTCACGGCGGCGTCCGACGTGGCGCAGGAGCGTTACCCCTACATCCCGGTGCAATGGCTGATGCTGGACAAGTTTGCTAACCGCGACCGCATCGGCTTTGTGCATATGCCGATCCTGATTGTGCACGGCGACCGCGACGACATGATCCCCTTTGCGCACGGTGAGCATTTGTACGCGCTGGCCCCGCAGCCCAAGACCTTCAAACGTATGGCGGGCGAAGGCCATTCGACCCTCACCCGCACCGGTATCTATGGCGTTTATGACAACTGGCTTAGCTCACTTCACTAAGCTAAGCGCCTGACCCTCGTTGATTGCGGCCACGGCGGCCTTTAACGTTGCCATATCGGCATTGCCGCTGGCCTCTATCACCAGCCGCTCACCAATGACCACCGAATAGCTCCCCGACTGCGAATCCCCATCCCACTTCTCGCTGATAATCTTGCCCTTGTCCGAGTGGACCTTTTCGTAGCTGTTGCCGCTCTGGCTGGACGAAGAGACGTTCATCGCCGTGCCAAAGGCTGCCAGCGCCCCCATTGCCCCGATGTCAGACACCTTCAGCTCAACGCGCTTGTCGCCCTGCGCATAGACGGCGTGTGCCTCCGAGGCCGAATAGCTGCCCGTACCGCCGCCCGAGGCCCCCGCCTCGCTCTTGGCCGCGCCGATGAAGGTGGCAGGCAGCAGGGCATCAAGCTTGGCCGGCTCCACCGCCGGGGTGGCCTTGCCCTCTTCCATGGCCTTGGCCGCGGCCTCCATCTTCTTCGCGGCCGCTTCAAGGTCGTTACCATTAACCTGCACCGAGCCGTTGGGCGTGTCGACCTTCATCTGACCGGTCAGGTTCGGTGCCCCGCCCGCCATCATCCCAGTTGCCATAATTGCTCCGGTGATGCCGCCGATGATCAGTTGAATGACGATCATGACCACGACGACAACCGCCGTGTAACCCATGCTTTTTTCTTTGGGCGACTGCATAAGGCGCGGCAAGCCGGTGTACAGCAGGTAGAGACCATAAAGCCCCAGCAGACCCAATACCCCCAGCATCGGCAGCAGGGCAAAAATCCCCGCCAGCCACCCCGCTGTCATCGCATAGGACGCGACCTTGAAGGCCTGCACATCGTTTTTGACGCCGCCAAAATTGGGGGCCAGCGCGTTGATAACAAAGGCAGCGATGTAGACCGACACGATCGACAGCACATAGCCCAGCACCGCGATGATCATGCCGCTGACGACCGGCAGTTTGCTACTAATGCCCATAAAGGACATGCCGACCAGACTGTTGCCGACAAAGCCGGCAATGGCCGGGATGGCCGCCAAAATCATCACATAGCCGGTGGTGAGGGCGGCCTTGCTGGTGGGCTCAGAGGCGATTGTTTCCCACTCTGGCGACGGGCGCAGCAAGATGCCCCTGATGCGGTCCAGGATCGGCGGACGGGTGGTGGCTTCGACGGTCGACATGAAAACTCCCCTGAGAGGTGAAAAAGTGATGCATAGTCGGTCAGCCGATGGCCGGGGTCAATCGCGTGTTTTCAGTATCTGTCCAGGGCCACATAGGCCAGAAGATCGCCGGCTCTCGCTGCCGTTGCGTGCGGCAGGCGACGGATGAGCACGTCGCTTTGGGCGAAGACGGCGATCAGGGCCGAGTCCTGATCGGCAAAGGGCCGCAGGGCCGGGCAACCCTTGTCATCCGTCACAATGCGCCCCCTGAGCCAGGTTTCGCGCGGACCGTTGGCGGCAATATCGACGGCGGCGGGCAAACTTAAAACCGTGTCGCGTCTGACTTGCCCTAACGCGGCTTCGATCCAGGGCTTGAGGAACAGTTGCGCGCAAACCATGCTGGAGGCCGGATTGCCGGGCAGGCCAAGCACGCGACGACCGTCATTGAGCGCACCCGTCCAGGTCGGCTTGCCGGGCCGGATATTGACGCTGCCAAAGTCGATACTGAGCCCCAGCCGCTCCAGCGCCGGTTTGACGAGATCATAGTCGCCGACACTGGCCCCGCCGATGGTGACGATCAGGTCGGCCTCTGTGTCTTTCAGTGCGTCGTGAATACCGTCCAGATCGTCGCTTTCGACACCGACAAAGCTGGCCTTCGCCCCCCACTGACGGCACATGGCCAAAAGCGCAAAAGAGCCGGACTCAAAAATCTGATCCGCGCGCGGCTCGCTTCCCGGCGCGACCAGTTCATCACCGGTCGAGAGGATGGCAATGCGCGGCCGGCGCGCCACCCTCAGTGTCTTTTGACCCGCTGCCGCCGCCAGAGACAGCCGCCAGGCATCGAGCCGCAGCCCCACAGAGAGCAGTTCGTGCCCGGCCTTGAAGTCCTGCCCTCGGGGGCGGATGTGCGTCTTGGGGTCGTTCCAGCCGTCGGGCTCAATAAACACACCCATCTCGGTGACGCGGACATTTTCCTGAATGACTACGGCCTTGGCCCCGTCGGGCACCGGTGCGCCGGTATAGATGCGCACACATTCGCCCCATTCAATGCGACCTTCGAAACGGCGCCCCGCAGCGCTCTCACCTATTAGGCGCAAGGGTGCGCCCTGCGCCACCGGGTCGGTCAGCGACTTACAGATGGCATAGCCGTCCATGGCCGAGGCATCAAACGGCGGCTGGTCGCGTGTGGCGATGACCGGCTCGCTCAGAACACGGCCCAGCGCCTTCGACAAGGCAACCTTGCGCGTCTGCGGCGCCGGAGCGACCTCGCGCATAAAGGTGACGGCCTCGTCAACGGTGATACCCTTGCGCGTCATTTTTCCAGAAGCCTCGGCATCAGTTCGACCATGTTGCACGGGCCGTGGCGCGAATCGAGCTGCCAGCGGATGACCTTGTCCCAGCCGTCTTTGCACGCGCCGTTCGACCCCGGCAGGCAGAAGACGAAGACGCCGCGGATGATCCCCGCCAGCGCCCGCGATTGCAGGGTGGACAGGCCCACGGTCTGAAAACTGACCATATGGAAGATGGTCGAAAAGCCGTCGATACGCTTGTCGAACAGAGGCTCGACCGCTTCGGGGGTCACGTCGCGCCCGGTAATGCCGGTGCCGCCGGTCGAGATGATGACATCAACATTGCCTGAGTCGATCCAGTTGGTGATGACGGTGCGAATATGGTCCTTGTCGTCGCGCACCAGTTCCCGTGCCGCCACATGATGACCCGCCGCCGTGATGCGCGCGCCCAGAAGATCACCCGAGGTATCGGTGTCGCGCGTGCGACTGTCCGAAACGGTAAGGACGGCGATATTGACCGGCGTAAACGGACGGTCAGGGTCGATGCGCCCCGCGCCGATGTAGGATTTTTCTTTATCCGTTAGTTCCATTCTATCCTCCGGTGACGGACATGGTCCGGCGCGGTGTGTAGGCGGTTGGCGGGGCCTGCCCCCCGATGAAAAAGTCGTGCGCCTTCGGTTTGTGGCGCAGGGCCTCGGACATGGCCGCGCTGAGGGCGGCATTGCTGGTGTCTTCACGCAGCGCGGCCCGAAGGTCGACATGATCGTCCTGCCCGAGACACATGTAGAGCTGACCCGTGCAGGTGATGCGCACGCGGTTGCAGGTGTCGCAGAAATTATGGCTCAACGGTGTGATCAGGCCCAGCCGCCCGGCGGTTTCGGCCACGTGGTAATAGCGCGACGGTCCGCCCGTGGTGTCGCTCAAAGGCGTGATGTCCCAGAAGCTATGCAAATCGGCCATCACGTCGCGTAGCGACACGAACTGGTCTTCGCGCCCGGAAATCTCTTCACCCAGCGGCATGGTCTCGATCAGAGAGATGTCCATACCGTTGGCGTGGGCAAAGCGGATCATCTCCGGCAGAGAGTGGCGATTGTCCTGCTGCAGGGCGACCGTATTCAGCTTGACCTTCAGGCCCACTTTTTGCGCCGCCGCGATGCCATCCAGCACTTTTTTGATATCTCCACCGCGCGTAATGCGGCGGAAGGTGTCGGCGTCCAGACTGTCGAGCGAGACATTGATCCGCCGGATGCCGGCCGCCACCAGATGCGGCGCAGCCTCAGCCAGAAGTGTGCCGTTGGTGGTCAGGGTCAGCTCTTTCAGGTGGCCCTTATGCACCTGCGTGCCCAGACGTTTCAGGAAGTCCAGAATACCCCTGCGCACCAGAGGCTCCCCGCCCGTGATGCGCAAGCGTGTTACCCCCTGCTCGATCAGGAACAGGCAGAGGCGATCAAGCTCTTCAAAACTCAGCAGATTTTCGCGGGGAAGAAACGTCTGTCTCTCCGACATGCAATAGGTACAGCGCAGGTCGCAGCGGTCCGTCACCGAAATCCGCACATAGGAGATGTGGCGGTTGTAAGCGTCGGTCAGGGCGGGTTCAGAACGCATGTCTTTGAATAGCCGGAAAATTGCGGTCAGGACAAGGGCTCAGACGGCAAGGTCCGTTTTCGAACGGGCTATGCGTCCGGATAAGGCGTCCCCGACCACAGGTACGCCCTATTGCGCCATGTAGATGATCGGATAGGGATTGCCGGCCGCGTCGGTCTGCGACCGCCCCGTCACCGTAAATCCGCATTTTTCATAAAAGAGGACATTGCCTGTCACCTGTTCGTTGACCTCGACGATCAGCGGCCCTTTCAGCGCGCGGGCATGGGCGATCAGGGCGCGCCCCACACCGTGCCGTTGCTGCGCCGGATCGACAAACAGCATGGCCAGCGTGTTTTGACCCGCCAGCACGCAGAAGCCGGCGGGGGCACTGTCCTTTTCTGCCACCCACACTTCGCCATCCATCAGCCCGGCCAGCAGGTAGGGGCGGTAAAAGTCGATATCGCCCTCGGCGAGGAAGTCGTAGGCGGCGCGCACCGATTCTTCCCAGATGCGCGTCAGGGCGGCGACGTCGGCGGTGGTTGCGGGGCGGATCACCCCACCAGTACCTTGTCGATCCAGCGGGCCGCCAGCGAGGGCCACTGATCGTGCGTGCCGTCCAGCTCACGCAGGGCAAAGCCATGCGGGGCTTGCGCGAAGATGTGGGCATCGACCTCGCTGCCCGTCTGCTGCATGGCTTTGATCAGGTTCAGCGCGTGATCGACCGGCACGACCTGATCGTGCAGGGCGTAGGCTAAAAATATCGGCATTCGGGGGATACCGTGTGGCTCGGCGGTGATGCCGATGGGCCAGGCGTCGTAAAAGGCCTGCTTTTCGGCAGGCGGATAGTCCGGTTTACCCGCGGGCGCCTTATAGTCGCGGTGATTGGCATTGATCGGGGCATAGGCGATCAATGCCCCTTTGGCCTTTTGGGAATGGTCCTGACAGGCCATGACGCCCGCCAGATGCCCGCCCGACGACAGGCCCACGTGCAGCAGCGGCAGAGGCGCCAGGCTTGCAAGATAATCGAGCGCCTTGAGGCCGTCCGTCAGCGCAATGTCATACGGCCACACACCGCCGTCCGCATCCGCTTGCCCGGGCATCCGGTGCGTCAGCACATAGGCGTCGATGCCCTGCGCATTGAGCCACAGGGCAACCTCTACCCCCTCTTTGTCATGAACAAGATGGATATAACCGCCCCCGCCATAGACAAGGGCCCTGGCCCGCGCGGGAGCTGGAGCCAAAAAAACGCTCATTTCTGCGCGCGTGATGCGCTTATGGATACGGTCTGGCCACGCCCCCTCCGGCGCATTGGCCGCCCCGTCGGATAGTGCAATCACACGATCCGGCAGTGGGGCTTCGACGGGCAAGGCGGGGGTGGCATTTGGCATGGGCTTGTCCTTTTTATATGGGGCAAGCGGTACAGAAGAGGCGGGAAGGGGTCAATCTTCTATGCCTCCCGGCGATGTGATTACGCGGCCACCTGTTCACGCGACAGAAGCGTCTGATAGGCCCCTTCGACGGCGGCGATGACGCGGGAGTCATTCGCCAGCGCTTCCGGAAAGACCTTGCGATAGGCGAGAAAGGTCGCCACGTCCGACAGGTCGTCTTTCAGCCCCTTGCCCATAGCGATCAGCTCATCGGCCAGCGGATCGGTGATCGTCTCACCGGCCACAGCCTTCGCGCGGATAAAGCGCATCCATGCAGCCAGTGGCACGCCAAAGCGGCTCACCTCCTGACCCTTTTCCAGCGCCTCGGACAGCGACGACAAGAGGCGGATCGGCAGCTTCTGCGAGCCGTCCCAGGCGATCTGCGACAGGAGGTGACGGATGGCTGGATTGCGGAAGCGTTTCAGAATCGCTTCGGAATAGGCGGTCAGGTCGAGGCCCTTGGGCGCTTCCAGCAGCGGCACCACGTCGCTCAGCATCAGATCACGCGCCAGTTGGGCCAGCTCAGCGTCCTTCATCGCTTCCGACACGCTCTCGATGCGCTTGTGCAGGCCAGTATAGGCGATCGTCGAGTGCGGCCCATTGAGCAGGCGCAGCTTGGCGCGCTCATAGGCCGGGACATTGTCGGTCAGGATAACGCCGACTGAGGCCCAGTCGGGACCGCCGTCGTGGGCGTGTTCCTCGATCACCCACTGGGTAAAGGCTTCGCGCTGGATCGGCCAGGCGTCTTCGAGGCTGATCGCGGCCTTGACGCGCTCACGCAGGGCGTCGTCGGTGGCCGGAGTGATGGAGTCGACCATGGTGCAAGGGCAGGCGAGATCGGCCTCGATATTCGCCGCCAGCGTGGCGTCGAGTTTGTCCACAAAGGCGACCACAGCGGCCTTCAGGCGGTGGCCATTCTTGGGCAGGTTATCGCACGGGATGAGCACAAAGGGGGGCAGGCCGGCCATATAGCGACGACGCAGGCCTTCGGCCACATAGCCGATATAGGATTTCGGGGTCTGAGGGTGGGCCAGATCGTGGACGATATCTGGATGGGCGAAATCGAGTTCCCAGTTGGGATCGAGACAATAGCCTTTTTCAGTCACGGTCGAAGTGACGATCTGCACTTCGGGGCGTGTCAGGCGCTCCAGCACGCCTTCGATGTCTTCGGGCCCGACCAGCACTTCGCGCATCGAACCGAGGACCTGGTATTCGATCTTTTCATCGAGAATAGCCAGCGTGTAGAGACCGTCCTGCGGGGCCAGCGCATCGCGCACGCCCTTCGAATGCAGCGACACGCCGCAGATGCCCCAGCGCGGGTCTGTGGCCAGCAGGGCATCGACGAAGGCCGCCTGATGGGCGCGGTGAAAGGCACCGGGACCGAAATGGACAATCCCGACCGAGACCCTTGCCGGATCATAGGCGGGTTTGATGACATCGAACTTCAGGGCGTCGAGCGTGGCAAGCGACAGGCGGGTCATGCGATTTCTTTCGGGCTATGAAATTAGCTAAACTGTGAAAATTCCGATGGACCGTCCCAGGGAATTATCTCTGTTATAACGGACGCGGTGCATAGGGGAAACGCCGCTTTCCCCATGATACCTACAAAGTGACGCCATTCTTCCAGATGGCGATTTCCCGCTCGTCGTTCTTTTCGTTGTTGGACCGTTCGCCCGACGCCACGCGCAGGATGAGATCGATCAGATCATCGGCGGTTTCGTCCAGCGTCTTGCCCTCCAGCGCCTGACCGGCATTGAAGTCAATCCAGTGCGGTTTCTTTTCGGCCAGAGCGGTGTTCGAGGCGATTTTCAGCGTCGGGGCGGGGAAGCCCAGCGGCGTGCCGCGGCCCGTGGTGAACAGCACGATTACGGCCCCGGCCGCCGTCAGGGCGGTTGAGGACACGGCGTCATTGCCGGGCGCTTCGAGGAGCGACAGCCCCGGCTGCGTGGCGCGCTCGCCGTAGCGCAGCACCTCGGTCAACTGGCTGAGGCCGCCTTTTTGCACGGCCCCCAGCGACTTTTCTTCGAGCGTGGTGATGCCCCCGGCCTTGTTGCCCGGTGACGGGTTTTCAAACACCGGCTGATTGTTATCGAGGAAGTATTGCTTGAAGTCGTTGACCACATCGACGACCTGATGAAACACCCCTTCGTCCCTGGCGCGGGCCATCAGGATGCGTTCGGCCCCGAAGACTTCCGGGATTTCGGTCATGATCGACTGACCGCCGGCCAGCGCCACAATGTCGGCCACCCGCCCAACCAGCGGATTGGCGGTCAGGCCTGAAAAGCCGTCCGAGCCGCCGCACTTGACGCCGATGGCGAGGTCGGAGACGTTGCACAGTTCGCGCTGATCCTTTTCGACCACCTTCACGAGTTCTTCCAGCGCCTCAAGGCCCGCCTCGTGCTCGTCCTCGACCATCTGGGCGGCGAAATATTTGAGGCGGTCGGGCGTGCGGCCTTCGATCTCACCGATCAGAGCGCTGAGCTGATTGTTTTCGCAACCCAGACCGACGATCAGCACGCCGCCCGCATTGGGGTGCGCCGCCAGCGCCGCGAGCAGCTTTCGCGTATGGTTGAGGTCGTCGCCGAGTTGCGAGCAGCCGAGCGGATGGGTCAGGGCATAGACGCCATCGACGCGGCCCTTGAAGCGCTCGCTCGCCACCCTGGCCAGCCGCTCGGAGGTGCGCGCCACACAGCCGACTGTGCATAATATCCAGATTTCATTGCGGATACCGACGCGCCCGTCCGCGCGGCGATAGCCCATAAAGGTACGCGTATCGGGATGGGAACCCGGTCCTTCGGCGGTCACGGGCGCGTAGTCATAGTCTTCGACCCCGGTCAGAGAGGTGGCCAGATTGTGTGTGTGGACGTGGTCACCCGCCTTGATCGGCGCGATGGCGTGCCCGATGCGGAAGCCGAATTTCAGCACCGGCGCGTCCACCGCGATGTCACGCAGGGCGATCTTATGCCCTTTGGGGATGTCGGTTCCGAGCGTCAGTTGCACATCGCCAAAATCCAACACCTCCCCGGCGCCCAGCGCTTCGACCGCAATCGCCACATCGTCAGTGGCGTGCACGCGCACATAGCGCACCATAGCCGGGGCTTTGATGTCCTTAGCGCCAAGGGCCGCGCAGGCGGAAGAGTCGTCGGGCATAATCGCTGGCTTTCTGACGCCCGTCGCGCTCTGACCCGAGCCCGCGAACGCTGTTTTTATGTTGACGGTTGGTAACCGGTGTCATACCTCTGAAAGCGGTACATAGGCAAGAGGCGTAACAGAGCTACGGACGGAAAATCTGCGTGCTTGCCCGAAAGTGCGCTTTACCGCTAAATATAACAGATAAAACGGACTTTTGTATGGGGCCGTTTCGTCATTCAGGCCGGAAGCAAAACTCACACATGACCCCCACCGCTCTTTCAGAAGGCGCCCCAGATCCCGTCGAAGACTTCCTGAAGCGCCGCAAGAAGGCGACGATCAATGACGTGGCCTCTCTGGCGCGGGTGTCGAAGAAGACGGTGTCGCGGGTGATCAACCATTCGCCGTCGGTGCGCGCCGAAACCCGCGATCAGGTCAATGCCATCATCGCCCGCATCGGCTTCAAACCGGACCCGCAGGCGCGCGGCCTGGCCTTTCGCCGTTCCTTCCTGCTGGGCCTTGTCTATGACAACCCCAATGCCCAGTACGTTATCAATATTCAGAACGGCGTCTTGGACTGCATCCGCGGCTCGGGTACCGAGCTGGTGGTTCACCCGTGCGACAAGACCAGCCCGGACTTTATTGACGAAATCCGCGACTTTGTGGAATTGCAGCGCCTGTCCGGCGTGATCGTCCTGCCGCCTATCGCCGAAAACCGTCAACTGCTGTCTGCGCTTGATGATCTTGACGTGCCCTATGTGCGCATTACCGCCATGCCGGGCGAAGAAAACACGCCGCCCATCGCCTCGACACAGGTGGTATCAAGAGACCGCATGGGCTGTCGCGCGGCGGCCGAGCATCTGGCCGATATGGGGCATAGCCGCATCGGCTTTATCTCAGGCCCGGCGGGTTACGCCTCGGCGCGCCAACGTCGTCAGGGCTTCGATGAAGGGCTGAGCGGGCGTGGTCTGACGCTTGATCCCGCCCTGATCGTGCAGGGGGAATATACCTTCGAGTCGGGCTATCTGGCGGGCAAGGCGCTGTTGTCGCAGTCACCGCGCCCGACCGCCATCTTCAGCTCAAACGACGAAATGGCGGTGGGGGTCTATAAGGCGGCCGCCGAGCAGGGGCTCAGCATCCCCGATGACCTCAGCGTGGTGGGCTATGACGACGCGCCGATCGCCGCCCGCGTCACGCCCGGCCTGACCAGTGTGCGCGCGCCTATCCGCGACATGGGACGGGCCGCCGCCGACGCCCTGATCGCCGAAAACCGCAAGGACAGCACTATTTTTGACACGACGCTGATCGTGCGGCAATCGACCGGCCCGGCAGTACCGGCGTTCAAGCCGTAAAACGGCTTTCTGCGAACGAGTCTAAATTAGACATTGATAAAAGCCATGACACCGGTTACCTGTTGAGCGGGAGATCATGAACCCGAAGGCCGTCATCACACTCATCCAGAACGGTCCACGGTTTCGCTTTGTTTCGGTATCTATCACATGTCCAAGCCTTTGATTTTGAACGAAGACCGTCTGTTTTCGGCAGACCCGGCACAGCGCGCGCTGGCCCGCGAGCTGTATGCGCTGATCAAGGATTACCCCATCCTGTCGCCGCACGGTCATACGGACCCGCAATGGTTCGCCGATAATGCCAATTTCGGCAGCGCGACTGAGCTGTTCCTGGCGCCGGACCACTACATCTACCGCATGCTCTATTCGCAGGGCTATGACCTGAACGATCTGGGCGTGGGCTCAAAAGCTGGGCCTTCGACCGCCGATCCGCGCAAGGCGTGGAAAATCTTTGCCGCCAATCAGCACCTGTTCCGCGGCACGCCGACCGCCATGTGGATGAACCACGTGTTCGGTCACATCATGGGCTTTGACAAGCGCCTTGATGAAACGACGGCGGATGCGTATTTCGACCGCATCGGTGAGCTTTTGGCGTCAGACGCCTATAAGCCGCGCGCCCTGTTTGAACGCTTCAATATCGAGCTTCTGGCCACCACCGAGTCCCCCACCGACACGCTGGAGCACCATCAGAAAATTCGCGCGTCGGGCTGGAAAGGCCGCGTCGTCACCGCCTATCGCCCCGATCCGGTCATTGATGCCGAACACGAGGACTTCCGCGACAAGCTGAAAGTGTTTGCCGAGCTTTCCGGCGAAGACGTCTATAGCTGGAAGGGTTATCTGGCCGCGCACCGCAAACGCCGTGACTTTTTTATGGAGATGGGCGCGACCTCAACCGACCACGGCCACCCGACGGCGAAAACCGCCAATCTGTCGGGGGCAGAGTCAGAGGCCCTGTTCAACCGCATCATCGTCGGGGAATTTACCCCTGCCGATGCCGAGCTGTTCCGCGCCCAGATGCTGACCGAAATGGCGCGCATGAGCCTCGATGACGGGCTGACCATGCAGATTCACCCCGGCTCGTTCCGCAACCACAATCAGACGATCTTTGAAACCTTCGGGCGTGACAAGGGCTGCGACATCCCGCTGGCCACCGATTACGTCAATGATCTTAAGCCGCTGCTGGACGCTTTCGGCAACGAAAAGACCCTGACGGTCATCCTTTTCACGCTGGATGAGACCTCCTATTCGCGCGAACTGGCCCCGCTGGCCGGGCACTATCCGATCCTGAAACTCGGCCCGTCGTGGTGGTTCCACGATTCGCCCGAAGGTATGACGCGCTTCCGCGAACAGGTCACCGAAACCGCCGGCTTCTACAATACGGTCGGCTTCAACGACGATACGCGCGCCTTCCTTTCGATCCCGGCGCGTCACGACGTCGCCCGTCGCATCGACGCCAACTTCCTGGCGCGTCTGGTGGTCGAACACCGCCTCGAAGTGGAAGACGCCGCCGAGACGATCAAGGACCTGACCTATAACCTGCCCAAGGCGGCCTATAAGCTGTAGGTTTTTGGGGAAGCAAGACGAAGGGGTCACAGACCCCTTCACCCCATAAAAGAATAGCCCCGCTGTTTCCAGCGAGGCTCCCTGTATCGGGGTGCAGGGGTCTGCGACCCCTGCGAGACTTAACCCGGACTATTCAGCCGCAACCGTAGACGCCACATCGGCATATTCTTCGATCTGGTCGAAGTTCATATAGCGATAGACTTCCGCGCCCTTGGCATTGATGACGCCCATGTCGGAGAGGTATTCCTCAACGGTGGGCAGGCGGCCCAGCTTCGAGGCGATGGCCGACAGTTCGGCCGAGGCGAGGAAGACATTGGTGTTCTTGCCCAGACGGTTGGGGAAGTTGCGGGTCGAGGTCGAAACCACGGTGGCCCCTTCGCGCACCTGAGCCTGATTGCCCATGCACAGCGAACAGCCCGGCATTTCCATACGCGCCCCGGCGGTGCCCAGCACGTTGTAATGGCCTTCCTTGGTTAGTTCGGCGGCGTCCATCTTGGTCGGCGGGGCGACCCACAGGCGCGTCGGGATATCCTTCTTGCCGTTGAGCAGCAGGGAGGCGGCGCGGAAGTGGCCGATATTGGTCATGCACGAGCCGATGAAGACTTCGTCGATGGCGGTGTTCTGCACGTCGGACAGCAGGCGCGCATCGTCCGGATCGTTCGGGGCGCACAGGATCGGCTCTTTGATGTCATTGAGGTCGATGTCGATGATCGCCGCGTATTCGGCATCGGCATCGGCTTCCATCAGTACCGGGTTGGCCAGCCAGTCTTCCATTGCCTTGATGCGGCGTTGCAGCGTGCGCGCGTCCTGATAGCCGTCGGCGATCATGTTCTTCATCAGCACGATGTTCGAGGTCATGTATTCGATGATCGGCTCTTTGTTGAGCTTCACGGTGCAGCCTGCC
Source organism: Asticcacaulis sp. DW145 (assembly GCF_037101385.1). Classification (NCBI taxonomy): domain Bacteria; kingdom Pseudomonadati; phylum Pseudomonadota; class Alphaproteobacteria; order Caulobacterales; family Caulobacteraceae; genus Asticcacaulis; species Asticcacaulis sp. DW145. The sequence goes on from NZ_AP029024.1 coordinate 351,745, forward strand.
GCCGACCGTTCCGCCGAGGCGTCGGTCAGTTCAAACGCCTGTTCGACCTTCAGGTCCGGCAGGCCCTCGATTTCGAGGATGCGTCCGGAGAAGGCGTTGACCTTGCCGGCCTTGGCGACGGTCAGCAGGCCCTGCTTGATGGCGTAGTAGGGGATGGCGTGGACGAGGTCACGCAGGGTGATGCCCGGCTGAAGCTGGCCCTTGAAGCGGACAAGGATGGATTCCGGCATGTCGAGCGGCATGACGCCCGTTGCCGCACCGAAGGCCACGAGGCCCGAACCGGCGGGGAAGGAAATCCCGATGGGGAAGCGCGTGTGCGAATCGCCGCCGGTGCCGACCGTGTCCGGCAGCAGCAGGCGGTTCAGCCACGAGTGGATGACCCCGTCGCCCGGACGCAGGGCCACGCCGCCGCGGTTGGAGATAAAGGCCGGCAGTTCGCGGTGCGTCTTGACATCAACCGGCTTCGGATAGGCCGCCGTGTGGCAGAAGGACTGCATGACCAGATCGGCGGAGAAGCCGAGGCAGGCCAAGTCTTTCAGCTCGTCACGGGTCATCGGGCCCGTGGTGTCCTGAGAGCCGACCGTGGTCATCTTCGGCTCGCAATAGGTGCCCGGACGGATGCCCTGACCTTCGGCCAGACCGCAGGCCTTGCCGACCATCTTTTGCGCCAGCGTAAAGCCCTTGCCCGAATCGACCGGGGCAACCGGCAGGCGGAAGGCGGTCGAAGCCGGCAGGCCCAGAAACTCACGCGCCTTGGCGGTCAGCGAGCGACCGATGATCAGGTTGATGCGGCCCCCGGCCTGCACTTCGTCCAGAATAACGTGCGACTTGAGCTGGAAGTCGGCGATCTTTTGACCGGCCTTTTCGACCTTGCCTTCATAGGGGTAGATGTCGATGACATCGCCCATATCCATCTGCGACACATCGACTTCGATGGGCAGGGCGCCGGAATCTTCCTGCGTGTTGAAGAAGATGGGGGCGATCTTGCCACCGAGGGTCACGCCGCCAAAGCGCTTGTTCGGCACGTAAGGGATGTCTTCGCCGGTCGCCCAGATGACCGAGTTGGTCGCCGATTTACGCGACGACCCGGTGCCGACCACGTCCCCGACATAGGCGACGAGGTTGCCCTTGGCTTTCAGGTCTTCGATGAACTGGATCGGGCCGCGCTTGCCGTCCTCTTCCGGCGTGATGCCGGGGCGGGCGTTCTTCAGCATGGCCAGATAGTGCAGCGGGATGTCCGGGCGCGACCAGGCGTCCGGCGCGGGCGACAGGTCGTCCGTATTGGTTTCGCCCGTGACCTTGAACACGGTGACGGTGATCTTTTCGGCGACCTTGGGGCGCGAGGTGAACCATTCGGCTTCGGCCCACGACTGGATCACGTCCTTGGCGTTGGCGTTACCGGCCTTGGCCAGTTCCGCGACGTCGTGGAAGAAGTCGAACATCAAAAGCGTCTTTTTCAGCGCTTCGGCGGCGATCTTACCAACCACAGCGTCGCTCAGAAGGTCGATCAGCGGCTTGACGTTATAACCGCCAACCATGGTGCCCAGAAGCTCGGTCGCCTTTTCGCGGCTAATCAGTGCAACCGGGAAATCGCCATGCGCCACCGCCGACAGGAAGGAGGCCTTGACCTTGGCAGCATCATCGACGCCCGGTGGCACGCGATAGGTGATCAGGTCGAGGAGGCATTCCGCTTCGCCGGCGGGCGGGTTCTTGATCAGTTCGATCACTTCGGCGGTTTGCTGCGCGGTCAGCGGCAGGGGCGGAATGCCAAGCGCGGCGCGCTCGGCCACATGGGCACGATAGGCTTCAAGCATCGGTACACCTTTGGAAAGGGTCTGGGGACGGACTTATGGAGTCCTTGGTTTGGCGCATATCGCAGGCGCGAAGCCTTGCATAGGCCGCAGGGGTAAAATGGGCGTGAAACGGCGCAGAAATTTGCATGGGTGAAGTTTGTTTTTCACTCCTGAATAGCGCTTTTGGCCATGATGCGTGGCTCAGGCGCTGGGCGGGTCAGTATCGAGACAGGCGAGAACCTCCTGCCCAATATCGGCAGGCCAGACGGCAAGGCGCTGACGAAGTGCGGCGTGATCTCCGGTAAACAGGGCGCGCGACGCCTCTTCAAAGCCCTCACGATCGCCTGCCAGAGTGACCATGACGCGATAGGCGGCATTGAGGCGCGCCCTGGGGTCCGGCCCCCCTTTGCGCGCCGCGTCGATCAGCTTGCGCAAGGTCACTGACGCGCCGCCCGGCTGCTGCGCCAGCCACTCCCAATGGCGCGGCAGAAGCGTGACTTCGCGCGATACGACCCCCAGCTTTGGCCGTCCGCGTTTGACGGTTTCAGGCGCGATTTCAGGAGCGGGGGCGTAGCGCGCCTGAACGGTCGCCGCGTCGCCGCGCAGGTCGAGATCGACCACCTGACCCGTGGCGCGATCAAGGACGATAACGGGGGCGTCGGGCTGCGCCGCAAGGGCCTTATGGGCGGCCAGTGCGGCTTCAGCGGGCGGACCAACGGTCAGGCGGCGGGCGGCCTGAAACACGGCATAGAGGGGTTCGGACGTCATCAGGTTCTCAGAATTTATTTTACCCGGATAAAAATATGCGCTATCAGCCCCAATGTCAAAGGAGAAGATCATGGACAGCCATGAAAAGAAGGCGGCGATCGCGGCCTACAAGGAACGCAAGGCGGTGAGCGGGGTCTATGCGGTGACCTGCAACGCCACGGGCGAGACGTGGGTGGGGGCCAGCCGCAATCTGGAGGCGCAGCAGAACGGCCTGTGGTTTGCGTTGCGACTGGGCAGCCATCGCCACGCCAGCCTGCAAGCTGCCTGGAACGCGCATGGTGAGACAGAGTTTCGCTATGAGGCGCTGGATCGCGTGCCGGAGGACTATTCCGACATGGCGCGCAAGGACGATCTGAAACGCCGCAAAGACCTGTGGCAGCAGCGGTTACAAGCTGAGGGGTTGCTATAAAAAAGAGCCCCGCCGAGTGACGACGGGGCTCATGAATCGGGGGCGGGGGGTAGCCCTTTGCCTGCTTTATCAGACCTAGCCGCGGGCCAGATTGCGCAGCACGTAAGGCATGACGCCGCCGTTTTTGAAATATTCAAGCTCGGTCGGGGTGTCGATGCGGCAGCGCACGGGGAAGCGGGCCACCTTGCCGTCCGAGGCGCGGAACAGCTCAACGATCAGTTCCTGGCGCGGCTGTACGTTTTCGAGGCCGCGGATGGTGACGATTTCTTCGCCGGTCAGGCCCAGCTTCTGCCAGCCGTCGATCTTGAACTGCAAGGGCAGGACGCCCATGCCGACCAGGTTGGAGCGGTGGATGCGCTCGAACGACTCGGCGATGACGGCGCGCACGCCCTGAAGCTTGGTGCCCTTGGCCGCCCAGTCGCGCGACGAACCCGTACCATATTCCTTACCCGCGAAGATGACCATGCTGCGGCCTTCGGCCTTGTAGCGCATGGCGGCATCGTAGATGGCCATGACGTCACCCGACGGGAAGTGTTTGGTGACCCCGCCTTCGATGTCCGGCGTGATCTTGTTGCGGATGCGGATATTGGCGAAGGTGCCGCGCATCATGACTTCGTGGTGGCCGCGACGCGCGCCGTAGGAGTTGAACTCCGACACCGGCACGTCGTGGTTGGTCAGCCACTGACCGGCGGGCGAGGTCTTCTTGATCGAACCAGCCGGCGAAATGTGGTCGGTGGTGATCGAGTCGCCGAAGATGCCGAGCACGCGCGCTTCGACAACGTCGGTGACCTTTTCCGGCGTCATGCTCATGCCCTCGAAATAGGGCGGGTTGGCGACGTAGGTCGAGGTGGCATCCCACTGATAGGTCTGACCGCCCGACACGGAGATGGCCTGCCAGTGTTCATCGCCCTTGAAGACGTCGGCATAGCGGGCGCTGAACTTGTCGTGGGTGACGTTGGCGCGCTGAATCTCGGCGATCTCGGCATTGGTAGGCCAGATGTCCTTGAGATAGACCGGCTCGCCGTTGCTGCCGGTGCCGAGCGGATCGGTCGTCAGATTGACGTTGAGCGATCCGGCCAGCGCGTAAGCTACAACCAGCGGCGGCGAGGCCAGATAGTTGGCGCGCACGTCGGGGTTCACACGGCCTTCGAAGTTGCGGTTGCCCGACAGGACCGAGCAGGCGACGAGATCGGCTTCGTTGACGGCCGCCGAAATGGCTTCGGGAAGCGGGCCGGAATTGCCGATGCAGGTGGTGCAGCCATAGCCGGTCAGGTTGAAGCCCAGGGCATCGAGATCGGCGGTCAGGCCCGCGGCATTGAGGTAATCCGTGACGACCTGAGAACCGGGGGCCAGCGAAGTCTTGACCCACGGTTTGACGCTGAGGCCCAGCGCCTTGGCCTTGCGCGCCACCAGACCGGCGGCGATCAGCACCGACGGGTTGGAGGTGTTGGTGCACGAGGTGATGGCGGCAATGACCACATCGCCGTGCTTGACGCTGTAGTCGGTGCCGGCGACGGCGGCGGAGCGGGTTTCGTCGCCCGCCTTGTTGAATTCACCGCTCAATGCCTTGGCAAATTCCGATGCCGCGTCGGTCAGCAGCACGCGGTCCTGCGGACGCTTGGGACCGGCCAGAGACGGCAGCACGCCACCAAGGTCAAGCTCCAGCATATCGGTAAAGACCGGATCGTTTTCCGGATCGAGCCACAGGCCTTGTTGTTTGGCATAGGCTTCGACCAGGGCGACGCGGGCGGGCTCACGGTTGGTGGCCTTCAGATAGTCGATGGTCGCCTGCGACACCGGGAAGAAGCCGCAGGTGGCGCCATATTCCGGAGCCATATTGGCAATGGTCGCCTGGTCTTCGAGCGACAGGGTGGTCAGGCCCTCGCCGAAATATTCGACGAACTTACCCACGACGCCCTTTTTGCGCAGCATCTGGGTGATGGTCAGGACGAGGTCGGTGGCAGTGGCCCCTTCCGGCAGCTTGCCGGTCAGCTTGAAGCCGATAACTTCGGGGATCAGCATGGGGATGGGCTGGCCCAGCATGGCGGCTTCGGCCTCGATGCCGCCGACGCCCCAACCGAGCACACTCAGGCCGTTGACCATGGTGGTGTGTGAATCGGTGCCGACCACCGTGTCCGGATAGGCGACGTCGCCGCCTGCGGCGACGCTGGTCCACACAGTCTGGGCCAGGTATTCCAGATTGACCTGATGGCAGATGCCGGTGCCCGGCGGCACTACGCGAAAATTGTTAAAGGCCGACGAGCCCCAGCGCAGGAAGTTATAGCGCTCCATATTGCGCTCATATTCGCGGTCCACATTCTTTTTGGCCGCATCCGCCGTGCCGAAATAATCGACCATGACCGAATGGTCGATGACTAGGTCCACCGGGTTGAGCGGATTGATCTTGGCCGGATCGGCCCCCAGCTTGACCATGGCGTCGCGCATGGCCGCCAGATCCACGACGGCGGGAACGCCGGTGAAGTCCTGCATCAGGACGCGCGCCGGGCGGAAGGCGATTTCGTGTTCGACCGAGCCCTTGTTGTCGATCCAGTTGGCCAGCGCCTGGATGTCGGCCTTGGTCACCGACACGCCGTCTTCGTTTCGCAGCAGGTTTTCCAGCAACACCTTCAGCGAAGCCGGCAGCCGAGAGATGTTGGGCAGGCCGTTGGCTTCGGCGGCCTTCAGGTCAAAATAGGTGTAGGTGTGCTCGCCGACGGTGAGTTCGGCCTTAGAAATAAAGCTGTCGAGGGACATGGTCGCTTTTCCTTCCGACCGCGTAAGGGTGGGAACATCGCGGCCCCCAATGGGCCTGAAACCGGCGTCGCGCGTTCCGCCCTGACGGACGCACAGGGTCCTGTCCGGGGTCGCACGGTTACCGGCCGATGGCGCGGTCAATTGCCTTCTAAACCGCTTCCGGCTACTCGTCTATGAAGAAGCCCCAGCCGTGGGGAATTTGTTCGGAAGTTTTCGCCTGATGGCCCTCTCTCTTGTGGTGGACGCGCTGAGCCTGAAAAAAGGCTACCGCCATCTGATCAATGACTTGTCGTTTTTTGTCGCTCCGGGTGAGTGCGTCGCCCTCACCGGGGCCAATGGGGTGGGCAAGACGACGCTGCTGCGCACACTGGCCGGATTTATCCGCCCCGACGGCGGCCGCGCGCGCTATGTGGACGGCGTTGATCCGGAAGAGTCAGTGGCGGCGCAGGCGCATTATCTCGGTCACGCCGAAGCCCTGTCGCCCGGGCGTCTGGCCGGGGCGGAACTGGACTTTCAGCGCGCCTTTCTGGGGGGCACGGCGGCGGGACAGGCCGAGGCGATCCGGCGGCTGAACCTGTCGCCTCTGCTGGAGCTGGAAACACGGATGCTGTCGGCGGGGCAGAAGCGGCGACTGTCCTGCGCGCGGCTGATCATGGCCAGGCGGCCCGTCTGGCTGCTGGATGAGCCCATGTCGCCGCTCGACACCGAACACCGGGCGAAGCTGGCCGAACTGATGCAGTCGCATCTGAGCGAGGGGGGGCTGATTGTCTGCGCCGTGCATGATCCGCTGCCGTTTGAGGTGCGGGAACTGCGCCTGATGGCACCGGCGATGGAGACGGTCTATGGGTGAGTATGTTATCTCTCCTCCCTTGCAAGCCTTTGGGCGCAGCGGGGGAGGTGGCACAGCTTGTCTGCGCCGGAGGGGGCATTCGATCGGTGACGCCCTCTCCATCCCTTCGGGGTCTCCCTCCCCCGCTACGCAGGGGAGGAAAAACAGATGACGCCCTCTTCTTCCCTTGCCCTGTTGAGGCGCGATCTGGGTCTGTCTCTGGCGCGCGGCGGTGGGCCGGTGCTGGCCGCCGGATTCTTTCTGACCCTGATGGCCATGGTGCCGCTCAGCCTCGGCCCGGAGGCGCAAACCTTGTCGAAGATCGCGCCCGGCCTGACCTGGCTGTGTCTGGCGCTGGCCTCGCTTCTGTCGCTGGAACGGCTGTTTGAGCGCGATTACGAAGACGGGGTGTTCGACCTGTTGCGCACCGGGCCGCTGGCGCTCGAATGGGTGGCCTTTCTCAAATGTCTGGCGCAATGGCTCGGCACAGGTCTGATCCTGTCACTGATGACGCCGGTGGTGATGATCCTGCTGGGTGCGCCCGTGGGCGTGGCCGGTTGGGCGCTGGTGGCGGCCCTGATCGGTTCGTTCAGCTTTGCCCTGATCGGTGGGGCAGGGGCGTCTCTGACTCTGGGGTCGCGTAAAGGCGGTGTGCTGATCGCCCTGCTGGTCCTGCCCTTCTATGTGCCGCCGGTTATTTTCGGCGCGGGCCTGATGCAGGCCTTCGTGACCGGCGCACCCGTGTCCCAGGCGCTCAGCCTACTCTGCGCCTACGGCCTGTTTGCGCTGGCGCTGGGCCCCATCGCCATGGGCGCGGCGCTACGCAGTGCGTTAAATTGACAGACTTGTCGCTCTGCGTGAAACCGCCTATGTGAGACACTCATGATCATCAGCTGGCTGGCCAATCCGGAACGTTTCTCGAAGGTGTTTGCGCCCGTGCGCCCGTGGGTGGCGGGGCTTAGCCTCGTCCTGTTTGTGTGGGGGCTTTATCTCTGCTTCGTCTCGCCCGAAGACTATCAGCAGGGCGACACGGTGCGCATCATGTATATCCACGTCCCGGCGGCGTGGATGGCGCTGTTTACCTATCTTGTGATGGGCGTAGCGAGCTTCTTCGGTCTGATCTTCCGTCACGCTCTGGCCGATGCCGCCGCCAAGGCCGCTGCCCCCATCGGTGCGGTGTTTACCGCACTGGCCCTGATCACCGGCTCCTTGTGGGGCAAGCCCATGTGGGGCACCTGGTGGGAATGGGACGGGCGCATGACCTCGGTTCTGGTGCTGCTCCTCTTCTATATCGGCTATATCGCCTTGCACGCCTCGATCGAGGATGAACAGCGGGCGGCCAGATCGACGGCCATTCTGGCCCTGATCGGCCTGATCAACCTGCCCATCATCAAGTTTTCAGTCGATTGGTGGAACACCCTGCATCAGGGGGCCTCGGTCTTCCGGCCGGGCGGCCCCACCGTCGCCCCGGCTATGCTGTGGCCGCTGCTGATGATGGCGCTGGCCTATAAGGCGCTGTTCGTGTGGTTGTGGCTGATCCGCATCGACACGGAAATCCTGAGCCGAAAATATTACGGCCTGCGGGCGCGTCTCGGCTTCCGTGAAGGAGGGGCCTGATGGATCTGAATATGGGCAAATATGCCTTTTTCGTCTGGGGCAGCTACGGCGTGACGGCGCTGGCCCTGCTCAGCCTGACCGTGTTGAGCGTGCGCGCGCATCGTGAACGCGCGAGGAAGCTCAGAGCGTTGCAGGAGACTCTGGCTGCCGAAAAGGCCCAGAAGGTGGACGCATGAAGCGCCTTCTGCTGGCCGCGCCTCTGGTCCTGCTGGTGGGGCTTCTCGCCGTGCTCGGCTGGTACAATTTCCATAAAAAGACCGACTACGCCCCGGCGGAACTGGTCGGCAAGCCGCTGCCGGCGCGCCAACTAACCGATCTTTACGACGGGTCTCTGGTCTCTTTGCCGGCGATCGCGCGCGCGTCGGGCAAGCCGGTACTGGTCAATGTCTTCGCCTCATGGTGTACGCCGTGTCTGGCCGAGCATCCCTATCTGATGGATCTGAAGGCCAAGGGCGTCATCATTATTGGCATCGATCATAAGGACACGCCGATCAACGGGCTGAGCTTTATCGAAAAGCACGGCAACCCCTACGCGCGCATACTGTCCGACGAAGACGGGCAGATGGGGCTTGATCTGGGGATTTCAGGCGTGCCGGAGACCTTTATTGTCGGCGCGAACGGCGTGGTTATTGACAAGATTACCGGCCCCATCGTGCCGGAAACCGTGCCTGCGGTGCATAAGTCTGTCAGCGAAGGGACCAAGCTGCCTTAAACTATACCTCCCCGGCTATGCCGGAGAGGGGGACCGCATGAGACTGCCCCAAGGCAGGCGAGATGTATCTTACCATCACCGGCGCGGTATAGGCAGGCTCACACCCCCTGCGAGGCGCGGAAGGGGTCCATGGCATACACGCCCAGCAGCTCCACCTCTTCGGCGAAGAAGGCCAGTTCCTCAAAGGCCAGTTTCAGCAGACGGTCGCCGGGACGGCCTTCGACCTCGGCATAGAAGAAGGTCGAGGCAAAGATGCCGTCGCGGATATAGCTTTCCAGCCGGATCATATTGATCCCGTTGGTGGCAAAGCCACCCAACGCCTTATACAGCGCCGCCGGGATGTTGCGCACACCAAACACAAAGCTGGTCAGGACGCGCTCGGCCTCTGCGGGGTCAGACACTTCGGCCTGCGCGCTGAGGACCAGAAAGCGCGTGGTGTTATTGTGCGCGTCTTCCAGATTGCGGCGCAGGATTTTCAGGCCATAAAGTTCCGCTGCGATTTCCGGTGCGATGGCGGCACGCTCGCGCTCCTGCGTCTCGCTGAGGCGGCGGGCCGCGCCGGCGGTATCGTGATAGATTTCTGGGCGGATACCCAAAGCGTTCAAAGAGTTGCGGCACTGCATCAGGGCCATGGTGTGCGAAAAGGCCACCTTTATATCCGACAGTTCGGCGTCGGGCGTGCCCATCAGGGTCATTTCGATGGGCAGGAAGCGCTCGCCGATGATCTTCAGACCCGAATGCGGCAGGAGGTGGTGCACGTCGGCCACCCGCCCGGCGAGCGCGTTTTCGACCGGGATCATGCCCAGAGTGCACTCGCCCGCCGCCACCGCTGCAAAGGCCGCCTCAAAGGTCGGGAAGGCGGTCGGCGTATAATCGGGGAACCAGCGGCGGCAGGCTTGATGGCTGAAGGCGCCGGGTTCGCCCTGATAGGCGATCTTTCGGGAAGCGGTCATGGCAGAGAGACCCTGAGCAACAGAAAGCGCTGTCTGTGCCTGTCTTTCCGCCGTTTTTCAAGGGTTCCGGCGTAAAGCCTCATGTCAAAAAGCGAAAGGCAGTTTTTGAAATACAGACGGCGAAACAAGAAATTAGAGCGAAATATCCCTTCACCTTGAAGTCATTTCCATCTAGCGCTGGAAATAGGGCGCGATTTGGCTTAGAGGCAAACGGGTGCGCAGGCGGCTTTGGTCGCTCTGCGACGATTTGACACAGAAGCCCTGAGGACGCTTTGCCGCGCGAAAGGCGGCTTGCCTAATGAGGCCTTTTCGTGTCAGAGAACAGGTATAAAGGGCTGCTACCCGGCATTGACCCCACTGGGTCCTCCGGTCAAATAGGCGGCTGAACGCTGGGATATAGAGTCGGGACGTCAGAGGCGGCATGAGCGGTAATCTTCAGTTTAACAAGATCATGGCAGCGGGCCTTACGGCCGCGCTGGTTATCGTTGTCGCGCGCGTCGGGGTCGATGCGCTTTACCACACCGAGCCGCCGGCAAAGCCTGGCTACGCCGTCGAAGTGGCCGAAGCGCCGGCCGGTGGCGGGGCTGCTGCAGTTGAAGTCGATCCGGACTGGGGCACAGTGCTGCCGACCGCCGATGTGGCCGCCGGTGAAAAGGTCTTCGGCAAGTGCGTATCGTGCCACAATGTCGAGCCGGCCAATGCCAATATGACGGGGCCGGGCCTGTGGGGCGTCGTGGGCCGTGCGACGGCCTCGCATCCGGGCTTTGCCTATTCTGATGGCATGAAGGCGCACGCCGCCGAAGCGCCGACCTGGACCTACGATCAGCTTTATCACTTCCTCGCCAACCCGGCGAAGTGGGTCAAGGGTACCAAGATGGGCTTTGCCGGTATCAAGAAGCCGGAAGAACGCATTGCCCTGATCGCCTATCTGCATTCCAAGGGTTCGACCCTGGCGATCCCCGCCCCCGATCCGTCGCGTCAGCCGGGCGCGGCCCCGGCCGCCGGTACCGCTCCGACTCAGCCCGCGCCCAAAGAAGGCGCGGTGGCGACGCCGCCAAGCGGTTCGACTGCCGGGGGGCCGTTGCCCACAGGGCCGGCTTCGGCCTCTGCGGCAGCCGCCCCGGCGAAGTAATCTGAACATAGAAAAACCCGCCGGAGACGGCGGGTTTTTTTGCATCAGACTTTTGATTTCTTACAGACGGCGGAAGGCGATCGGCCGTCCGACGCCCGCCGCTTCGATACGATCAACCGCTTCACGCAGCGGCTCGATGACCGTCTTCATATGGTGGCCGTTGGCGTGGATGATGTGGTCTTCGTCGCGCATAATGGCGACGTGGCCCTTCCAGAACACCAGGTCGCCGCGATAGAGCCCTTTCAGGTCGCTTCCGATCTCCAGTGCCTCGCCCATTTGCGACTGCATATCCGAATCGCGCGGGCAGGCCTGACCGATCGCGTACAGCGCCTGCTGCACCAGACCGGAGCAGTCGAGGCCTTCGCTTTCACGGCCACCCCACTGATAGGGCGCATTGAGATAGGTTTCGGCGACGCTGACATAGTCGTGGCCGAAGTCCGTAAAGTCGGAGAGGTGGGCGCGGTAGATCCAGCCCAGATCATTGACCTGAGCGTAATTGCCGTCTTCGCCGATCACGCTCACCAGCGCGTTGCGGCTAAGCGCGCAGACGATAGGTGATTTGAGGTTCGGCTCGGCAAACACATAGCTGCGCAGGGTCGAAACGTAATGGGTGGGGACGTACCAGTCGCGCGACAGATCGGCTTCGCGCACATAGCCGCAATAGCCGTCACGCAGGGCCTGACCCCACACATAGTCGCGGGAACGTTCGATGACGCGGAAGCGCTCACCGAACAGAATTTGATCCAGTTGCTCGGCGCTGTCGCTGGGAGCGGCGCGGATGGCGCTGACGGGTGCGGCGCAGGCTAGAGTTTCGCCAACGACAAAGGTTTCGGCGCGCATCAGCCCCTGAAGGCGCTGATCGGCCTTGCCGTCCTTGAACGGCGTCATGCGCGGGTCGAAATCGTCGTGGGCCATTCTGCTGCCTCTAACTCACCATCATGCCTCTTCACCTGCTTAACCTTCGTAAAAAAGTCTTAACAGAGAAAGGCTTAGAGCAACACCATAGCGCAAAGATGCGAATGTGGAGTTAATGGCACGTGCGTCAGGGCGGAGATTATCAAAGCCCCCTGATCAGGCGGAAGACAGCGCGCAGGGTCTGGGCCTCGGCCCCGACGGGGAAGCCCGGACGCCCGCGCGGGTTCCAGGCATAGAGGTCGAAGTGCACCCACGCTCCGGCCATAGGCGCGAATTTTTGCAGAAAAAGGGCGGCTGTGACCGAACCGGCCTGCGCCCAGCCCTGCGGATCATTGCGCAGATCGGCGATGTCTGAGTCCAGCGAGTCGCGATACCCGGCCCAAAGCGGCATCCGCCACAGCGGGTCGTGTTCGGCAATGGCTGCTACCTCCAGCCGACGCGCTATCTCTTCGTCATCGGTGTAAAAGGGGATGACTTCAGGCCCCAGCGCTACGCGTGCGGCTCCGGTCAGGGTGGCGAAATCAAGCGTCAGATCGGGCGACAGTTCCGCCGCCCGCGTCAGGGCGTCGGCCAGAATCAACCGCCCTTCGGCATCGGTATTTCCGACCTCAATCGACAGCCCCGCGCGCGAAGCAATAATGTCGCCCGGCCGGAAGGCGTCGCCGGAGATGGCGTTTTCGACGGCGCTGATCAAAACATGCAACCGCACGCGTAGATTGGCCCCCATGATCAGGCGGGCCAGACCAAGCACGTGAGCCGCCCCGCCCATATCCTTTTTCATCAGGGCCATGCCGGCTCCGCCCTTGATGTTCAGACCGCCGGTGTCAAATACCACGCCCTTGCCCACCAGCACGATGACCGGCTTGCGGACATCGGAAATATCCTCGACCTGCGGGGTCCAGTCGATTTCGATAAAGCGCGGGGCGCGGGCCTCGACCGCCGCTCGGCCCACAGCGTGCACCGCCGGGAAGTTTTCGCGCAGTAATGCATCACCGGTAATGACGCTGATCTGCGCGTTGAACTCTAAGGCCAGCGACCTCGCCGCCGCTTCAATCTCCGCGGGGCCCATATCATTGGCGGGCGTGTTGACCAGATCGCGCACCAGATCGTGTGCTGAAACCTCCAGCGCTATGGCGTCGCGCGCCTCAGCGTCGAGGTCGCCGGCATCCAGCCGCACCTCGTCGCGTAAGGCCTTGGCCGCCTTGTAGCGGTCAAAGACGTAAGCACCCAGTTGAAACGCCACATGGATGGACTTGCGATCCAGCCCCGCATCGGCCTTCAGCCGCCACACGCCGGACGGCAACTGTCCGGGCAAAGCGCGGAAGCACAGGGGATTATAGGTCTTGCGCACACCCAGACCGAACCACGCCGCCAGACCGCCCGTTACCGGCAGCACGACCAGCGCGCCCGCCTTGCCCGTAAAGCCGCGCGCTCGAAGGAAGGCTGCCTGCGTGACCTCAAGCGCCGCCAGCGCCGCCTCAACCTCGTCCTCAAACAGGCCAAAAATAACGTTTTGAGACTTGGCGGCGGGCGGGTTGGGCAGGGGTTTGGGCATCGCGATAATCTCGTCAGTACAGATTAGGTTTAACCATATATTTAGGGGTCTGAATCAAAGCTTAAAGTCTTATTTGTTTATGCGAGGCCAGAACGCCTCCGGCCGTCTCAGGGTGTGCCATGACACGTCTCGCCGTTCTGTTGCTTGCCGGCGGTTTGCTGGCCTTTCCCGCGCTCGCTGGCGAAGACACCAAGCCGGCGGACAAGCCGGGCCTGAAATCGGTGAAGGTGGTGGACACACCGGCAGCGCCAAAACCGGTCAGGGCCAGCAAGGCCGACCGCGAAGCCGCCATGCGTATGGACCCGCTGGGGCGGGCCGCCTTCTTCAACCGGGAATTTGCCAACGACCCGACCGACGTCGAGGCTGGACTGGCCCTGTCGGATGCCCAGCGCGCGCTGGGCAACCCCAAGGAAGCCGCCGATACGGCGCACCGCGTCCTGCTGTTCGCGCCGCAAAACTACGACGCCCTGCTGGCCGCGGCGCGTGGCCACATTGCTAACAACGACGCCTTCTACGCTATCGACCCGCTGCAAACCGCCACAACGCTCAAACCCAATGACTGGCGCGCCTGGTCGCTGCTGGGGGTAGCCTATGATCAGACCAAGCGCGGCGAAGAGGCCCTGACCATGTGGGACAAGGCGCTTAGCCTGTCGCCGGACAATCCGGCCGTCCTCACCAATCAGGCCATGTACAAGGCGGGCAACGGTGATCTGGCGCAGGCAGAAACGATCCTGCGCCGCGCCGTCACCCTGCCCGGTGCCTCCGTTCAGGTGCGTCAGAACCTGGCGCTGGTGCTGGGCATGCAGGGCAAGCTGGCCGAGGCGGAAAAACTGCTGCGGCAGGACCTGCCGCCGGATGTGGCGGATAAAAACCTCGCCTGGCTTCAGGCCTCGCTGAAACCCGCCGGTTCCGCCCCCCCGGCCCGCGACTGGAACAGCCTTAAAGGCGGATGATCTGTCAAACCGCGGCGCCCGTAAGAGGGATTGCGGGTTAAAATCCCAGAATGGGACTCCTGCGTCCCCTCTCGCCTGTGTTATGGTACACGCGCGTTGGGCGACTCACCCGCGCGGCCAATTATCCCCAGACGCGACATTGTGCCCACACAAGATGTAGATATTCATCTGGTGTTAACTACAAAGTGTGGTGATATGGCCCTCAGTTCAGTGTCGATTCGGAAGTCATGCCATGAGCCTCATCATCCCCGGTGCCCAGCCCAAGGCGGGCCTGCTTACCCCCTCTATTGCCTATAAGCCCTTTCGCTATCCGTGGGCCTTCGACTTCTGGCAAAAGCAGCAGCAGGTGCACTGGCTTCCCGAAGAAGTGCCGCTGGGTGAGGACGTCAAGGACTGGGCCTCGAAGCTCAACGACAATGAGCGCAACCTGCTGACCCAGATCTTTCGCTTCTTCACGCAGTCGGACATCGAGGTTCAGGACAACTACATGGAAAAATACGGTCGGGTGTTCAAGCCGACCGAAATCAAGATGATGCTGTCGGCCTTCGCCAATATGGAGACTGTGCACATCGCCGCCTACGCCCTGCTGCTTGAAACCATTGGCATGCCCGAAGCCGAATTTGGCGCGTTCATGGAATACGAGGCCATGCGCGACAAGCACAACTTCATGCAGAAGTTTGGCGTCGATACGGATGCCGATATCTGCCGCACGCTCGCCATGTTCGGCGGCTTTACCGAAGGCCTGCAACTGTTTGCCTCCTTCGCCATGCTGATGAACTTCCCGCGCTTCAATAAGATGAAGGGGATGGGGCAGATCGTCTCGTGGTCGGTGCGCGACGAAAGCCTGCACTGCGAAGGCATCATCAAGCTCTACCATGCCTTTAACAAGGAAACCGGCGCGGTGACCAAATCCGTGGCCGACGACATCGTCGATTGCTGCAAGACCGTGGTCGGCCTCGAAGACAAGTTCATCGATCTGTCGTTCGAAATGGGCCCGGTTGAGGGTATGACGCCGGACGATATCAAGCAGTATATCCGCTACATTGCCGACTGGCGTCTGCGCCAGCTGGAACTGCCCGAAGTGTTCGGCGTGCAGGAAAACCCGCTGCCGTGGCTCCAGGTTCTGCTGTCAGGCGTCGAGCACGCCAACTTCTTCGAAGCCCGCGCCACCGAATACTCCAAGGCCGCGACCAAGGGCTCGTGGACCGGCGGCGAAGGCGTTTGGGACGCCTTTGATACCCTGCTCAAAAAGCGCTCGGAAGCCACCCGCGGTGTGAATGTGTAAGGGATAAAGATTTGGGGCCACAGGCCCCAAACCCCATATGTTTAAAGCGCTCCATGGGTTTTCAATGGAGCGTTTTTTTATTGGTGGTGGGGGGACCCACTCGTCTATTTAAACAACTCTCGTTCCCCTGCGATGACCTTGTCATAGCCAAACACGATGTCGGCGTCGGGAGCGGGCACGTCGAGGGAGTAGGCGGGACAGCCGAGGCTGTGAAGAATGTGGCGGATCGTGTTAAGGCGGGCATCCTTCTTCTTATCGGTTTTGACGCAGGTCCAGGGACCGCCCGCATGGTGTGAACGGCGCAGCATCTCGTCACGCGCAGCGGAATAGGCGTCCCACTTTTCCTGAGCCACCGCATCGAGTGGTGACACCTTCAGGCGTTTCAGCGGGTCGGCGCGACGGTCGTCCAACCGGGCCTTCTGTTCTTTCTTCGAGATATCCAGCCACAGCTTGATCAGTATGATACCGGCGTCATCGAGCATGGTTTCGAACGGCGTCACATCGCGCAGGAATATCTCCTGCTCCTGTGGCGTGGAAAAGCCCATTACCTTTTCGACCCCCGCGCGATTGTACCAGGAGCGATTGAAGATCACCCACTCCCCCGCGGCCGGCAGGTGTTCGGCATAGCGCTGAAACCACCATTGGCTCTTTTCGCGGTCAGAAGGCTTAGGCAGGGCGATGATACGCGTCTGACGTACCGACAGATGCTCAGTAATGCGCTTGATGGCGCCGTCTTTACCGGCGCTGTCGCGGCCTTCAAAGACGATGCAGATCTTCTTGCCTTCGGCCTGGGCCCAGATCTGGGCATCGACCAGAGCCACCTGTAAGCGGGCTAGCTCGGCTTCGTATTCGTCGTCGGTCATGCGCGCCTCTGCGTAAAGCACAAAGCGTCGCCTGAGACGACTAAAAATTCAATAGACGAAAAGACGCGCTTCAGCGGAATGCTTCCAAACGAAATCATCCCACTCTGAAACTAAGTTTGTCGCTATCGCTCCGGGCTCAGGCTACGCGGCGGTCATTGAGCACGATCAGGCGCGTATGGGCGCTGAGCACCTCGGTCTGCGAGTCCTCGATTTGGGCCGCGTGAAGGCTTAGCGGGCCCGCCAGCGGGGCCTTGATATCGAGCGGGTGGGTTTCGGCGAAGTGGGTTGGCCAGCCGCCGTGCAGGCCATAGATACCCGCGAAGCGATCCACTAGACCGTCGCTTCCACGCAGCGGGACCAGTATAAGTTCGGCGGTAAGGTCGCTCATGTCGAGTGGCACGCCAACTTTCAGACGCAGGGCCCCCTCACGCTGGCGCGCCAGGGTCAGGGCGGCCACGGTCAGGGCCTTGTGCGATTCGCCGAACAGATGGCTAATAGGGAGGCCCTTCAGGTGTGTACCGTGTAATCGTTCGACGCGCTCACCGACCAGACGAAAACGAAACCCGTCGCGCGCCGTGAGCAGGAAGACTGAAGGCAGGAGCGAGGTCAGTTGCACCGGATCGAAGGCCTTGCGCAGCGGCGTTTGACCGGCCTTGCGACGCAGCGCCTGCCAGTAGGAAAGAAACATCCCTGTGTCATTGTGAGCCATCGGGGCCTCCTTTGCGGCTTTCGCAGCAAAAAGTCGGCCTTTGGACGCCTTTGGCCCGGCAATAGGCACCTTTTTTGGAAAAAAGCCGATGACACGCCGCCTTAAGGGGGAAAGAGGTTCCCAGAGATGGGGCTACGCTTAATATTAGGGCAAGGTGGTTGTGCTAGGACACCAGGAACCTATTGTATCTCGTATCGTTTTTAGATTTGAAGGTCGCCCGGCTCCGGGTATTAGACTGAAGCGACCTTCGATTTTGCGATACCAGGGACTTTGGTGATCCGTGGCCTGACCCAGACGGTACGGAATTTGCTTTAGGTCTGACAGAACGGGTTTTCCTTGTGCCAGAGTGGCGCAATACCGGAAATCCTTGCGGACCACAGATCATCGAGCGGCAGCCCTGAACGGGCAGCCTGCCCCAGATATTCAGGAGCGTGATATGCGCGTTAGCTTTGCAAAAACCTTTGCCGCCCTGCTTGGGCTCGGCATGATGATGACGGCCAGCGCGGCCCTGGCCGGCGCGGGCTGCAACAGCGGCTGCGCGCCGCCCCCGCCACCAAGCCCCCCGACCCATCCCGGCAAGCCTAACATGCCCTGCGGTGGCGGTTATTGCGGTGGCGGTGGTAATGTCAACGTCAATGTGAACGTGAATGCTAGCGCCAATGCTAATGCGCGCGCCTGGGGCCCCGGTGCCTTCAACGGTGCGGGCTCGGGGGCGGCCTATTATGGAGGCGGCTATGGCAACTGGTCGCAGGCTCAGGGCATTCCTTCGACCATGGGGCTGAACGTCGAAGGTGGCGAAATGCGCGCCATGGAGTCCTATCAGGCGTCGCGCAGCTCGACCCGCGTCATGATCATTGAGGCGGCGTGTATCGACGATAAGGGCGTTCCGCACCCGGCCTCTCAGGTCTTCGGCGGCAAGGACGTCGCCGGTGCCTATGCCGGTGAGGTCTATCGCTGCATAGCTGGGACTAAGATGCGTTACACGCTGCGCGACAAGGAAGGCGGCGAAGGCAAGTCCTATGACTGCCGCAAGGGCGAAGCCCTATGGCACGAAGGCGGCCAAGTGCGCTGCAAGGTGCAACTCGCTGCCCGCGACTGCAATGAACGCTCCTTGCTGCGCAAGTTCGGAGCCGGTATCAAGATACTGATGCTCACCACCACCGAAAACTATATGGCGCAACGCGAAGTCGCAAAGCAGTCCTCGGCTTTGTATTCTTCGACGATGGTGTTTGATGGCGGTGTCGGCGGATTTGTCCAATAAACGGCAGGAAAGACCAAATCGGTTGTAAACCCGGAAAAGCGACTGAAATCTTCAAAGCCCCGGTTCGTCAGAGCCGGGGCTTTTTGCATTAATATCTGGCTTGGGTTTCAGTCTTCAAGCCAAGTACGGTAAGGGCGTGGATAATCAAGAAGATGGTCACCGTCGCTGTCAGGAGCATGATGAAGCGCCACGGAATTAACCGCGGGTTTTCCTTACGCAGATCGGGCGGCTGCGCGCCCAGCCAGCCGGAAGCAACCGTCAGGGCGGCAAACAGGGTCAACAAGGTGAGGGTCAGGGGTAAGGACAGTTCCATGCCTGGCATATGGGGCCTGTTGACGATGGAAGCGCAAGAGGTGTTGCGTTTTTTTGTGGATAAGCGGTATGCAAGGGCTGGCTTCGCCAGAAAAGCGATTCGTTTCGGCGCGTCTTCCACAGAAGAATGGCGTTCTCCAAGATATTGGGGTTAACAAAAGGTTTACACCCCAGATGATGCGTATTAGCCTTTTTCGCAAAGGTTGATAGGGGATTCGGATGAGCGGCACGCCTTGGAGCGTAAAGGGCATCGACGCCAAGGCAAGGGAGGTGGCCAAGGAGCTGGCGCATCGTTCTGGCATGACGCTTGGTGAGTGGCTCAACCAGATGATTCTCAAGGGCGAAGACGTAGATGCCGCCATCCGGCGCGAGCGCCAGCGCACGGCTCGCTCAACAGCGCCGCGTACCCGTCGTGCCTCCGAGCCCGTCTATGCCGAAGATGATTTCGAGGAAGATGTCTATGAGTTGCGCGATCCCGCGCCTCAGGCGGCGCCTCCTCGTCGTCCGGCGCCCTACTCCATGGCTGCCGAGCGTCAGCGGCGCGCCCCGGTGGCGCCTGCCTATTACGATGACGGCGCCCCTGCGCAAGGTCTGGGTGGGGATATTGGCAAGGTGACGAGAGTGCTGGAAACGCTCGGCTCGCGCATCGAAAACTCCGAAATGCGTTCGGCTTCGGCGGTTCGTGGCGTATCTCAGGCGGTCGAGGCCCTGCTCAATCGTCTGGAGCGTTCAGAAAGCGCTCTGGCGGACACGGTGGCGGAAACCGAAGCGCGTATGAGCGACAAGGCGCGCGAAGTGCTCGATACCGTGGCCGACTCGCGTGAGTGGCTGGCGCGCGGCGAGGCTGACCGGTCCGCCTTGTCTGAGCGTCTGGAAACCGCTGAGCGTCTGGTCGATGCGCAGGCGGAGCGCCTTGAAGGTCTGTCCGGCCATCTGCGCGAGGAGCGCGAGCGCGTCGCCCGACTTGAAAGCGAATTGAAGGCTAATCCGCCACAGGCCGCGTTCGAAAACGTCGAAGCGGCTGTGGGACGGCTGGCCAATCAGCTTTATGAAAATGATGTCCGCTCGCGCGATGCGCTTAAGGATGTGCGCGGCGATCTGGTTGGTCTCTCCCACCGCCTGAGCCAGCTTGAATTGCGCGATCCTGATGCCGCAGCACAGGCTGCAGTCGATCGCGTCGCGACACAGTTGTCGCAGCGTCTAGAGGCGGCTGAAGCGCGCACCGCCACCGCTATGCGCGGACTGGAACGGGCCTTCATGGCGCTGGATGAGCGTCTGAACCGTGCCGAAGCGCAGGGTGATGTTACCGATCCGGACTCCGTACACTCCCTGGGTCGTCTGACGGCGGACCTTACCCGTCGCGTGGAAGAATCGCGTTATGAAGTGATTCGACTGCTCGAAGACAGCCAGCAAAAGTCCGCCGAAGACACGCTTGCCGCAGTTGAGGCGCGACTGGCGGCAGCCGAGTCCCGTCAGGCCCGCGCCATCGAAACGCTTGGGCAGGACGTCTTGAAGATTGCCGATAACCTCAACCGTAAGGTGGCGGCCGTGCAGAGGTCGGGTAATGACGCCGTTGCGCATGTGGCGGCGGATATGAAGCGTCTCAGCGATCGCGTTGATGCACGTTTTGAGGAGGCGGACACTACCCATGCCCGCGCTCTGGAGCGCCTGAGCGGCGAAATCGCGCGTATCTCCGAAAGTCTGACGCGCAAGATCGTCGAAACGGAAAAGCGCACGGCGCAGGCGCTGGAAGGCGTCGGCGAAGAGATGGATACCCGCCATCAGCGCGTCCATTCCGACATCGCTGAGCGCATCCGTCAGAGCGAGGAGCGCACCCAGAAGCTGCTCGAGGAAGCGCGCAGCAAGATCGACAGCCGTCTGGGGCAGGCCCAGACCCAGAGCCTGCTGCGCGAGGCCGAGCTCGAGGCCCCGCAGGCTCCGATTTATGCCCCGACGGAATTACAGCAAAAGCCGTTTTCGGCCTTTGAGCATGGCTTTGACGATGAGGTTGCTCAAACGCCTGTCGCGCCTGCGAAGGCCCCAGAGACGGCCATCCGAGCCGAGGTGGTGCGCGACATTACGGATTCCGACATTACCGGTCGCCTGCTGGAACCGGTGACGCAGTTCGGTGCTGACCCGTTCGAAGATGATCCCTTTACGGATCTAGTAGAGCCGGCCCGTCCCGCGGATTCCGATCCCTTTGCCGAAGCCCTGATTGCGGAGACTCTCGCTCAGGATGCCCTGACTGAAGATGATGGTCTGGCAATGCAGGCCCCGCTTAAGCCGCGTGCCGAGCGCCAGACTGCGCCGATGGTCGATCCGTTTACAGACGAGTTTGATCTTGATCCGTTTGCCGAGGTCGAAGCTTCGCGCAAGGTCGCACCGGCCACGCTGACGGACGTTCCGGCCTATGAAGACGCCACGCCGCTGTCCACGCGCGATGCACTCGCCGCGGCCCGTGCGGCGGTGCGCGCCTCGATCGAAGGTGCAGACACCAGGAAGCCACTGGGCCTGAAACTGGGTGTGTCGCGCACCCGTGACGCGCTGCCCAAGACCGAAAAAGGCAAGGGAAAGACCTTGCTTAACGCTTTCAAGGCTTCCTCTATCGCCGTTGTTGTGACGGCGGGGGCGGTCGGTGGCTACTATGCGTTCCGCGAAAAGGAAGCCCCGGCACCGCAGAAGCCGGTTCTGGCGGCGACGGCCGTTGCCTCGCCTGCGGCCAAGCCGCTGACCACGCAGGATATGGGCCGCCTCAAGGCTATGTACGATTCCGCCGCTCTGGCGCTGAAATCGAACGACCCGAAGGCGGTTGATGCCATGCGTACAGTGGCTGATTTGGGCTATCCGGCGGCGCAGTACGAGATGAGCGTCCTGTACGACGAAGGCCGTGACGGCTTGGTCGTAACGGATAAGGCGCAGGCTCGTCGTTGGGCCGAACGCGCCGCGCAGGGCGGTCATCCGTCGGCCATGTATAATTTCGGCCTGATGAACTATAATGGTCAGGGCGGCCCGGTCGATTACAATGCGGCGGCCTCCTGGCTGCGCAAATCGGCCGAATATGGCGTTCGCGACGGCCAGTTCGGTATTGGTGTCATGTACATGCAGGGCACGGCTATTCCTGAGAACGCTCCCGAAGCCTATAAGTGGTTGTCGATTGCTGCGCGCAATGGCGACCGAGAGGCCGAATCCATGCTCAAGGATCTGCGCGGGCGTCTGAAGCCTGAGCAATTGGCGGCGGCGCAAGCCGCAGCGCAGGCCTACACGCCGCTGAAACCGAAAACAGACGACACCAGCTTAGCGACGCGTTAACCCTGCGGGGCCAATAAGATATGGCCCCCTCCCATGCGGTGTGACAGACTGTTCGCCGTCGGGCAGGGTGGCTACCAAAGAGGCTGTCACGTGGAAATCTACCTGCCCATCGCCGAGATGTCGGTGAATGTCTGGCTGATGGCTGGGCTGGGGGTGATTGTGGGGTTTTTGTCGGGTCTTTTTGGCGTGGGGGGCGGTTTCCTGATGGCCCCCGTGCTGGTGGCGCTGGGCATTCCGCCTTCGATTGCCGTTGCGTCACAGGCCGGGCACGTGCTGGCCACCTCGACCTCATCGGTTCTGAGCTATGGCCGCGAGGCCAGCGTGGATTACCGCATGGGCGGGGTCATGGCGGGCGGCGGTATCGCCGGGGCGATTGCGGGCGTCGAACTCTTCCGCCTGCTGCGCCTTTTGGGGCAGGCCGACCTAATGGTGGCCATTCTCTACCTGCTGCTACTCGGCACAATCGGCGGCATGATGCTCAATGAAAGCCTGCGAGCCTTGCTGCGGGCGCGCGATGGTCTGCCTGCCGAACGCCCAAAGGTTAAACGCCCCGGCTGGCTCTACGCTCTGCCCTACAAGATGCGATTTCCCGTGTCGGGCCTCTATATTTCGGTGATCCCACCCATAGCCATTGGTTTTGTCGTTGGTCTGCTGGCGGCGTTGATGGGGGTGGGCGGCGGTTTCCTAATTGTGCCGGCCATGATCTATCTGCTACGTATGAAGGCTTCGGCGGTAGTGGGCACCAGCCTGTTTCAGATCGTCATTACGACGCTGGTTACCATGATCCTTCAGGCGGTGCGCAACCATACCGTCGATGCCGTATTGGCGTTTATCCTGCTGATCGGCGGGGTGATCGGCGGGCAACTGGGGATTCGTGCCGCAACGCGCTTTCGGGCCGAACAGATGCGGGTGGTGCTGGCCATCATCATCCTGATGGCTGGTTTGCAAATGGGCTTCACCTTGTTTGTCCCGCCGGAAGACCCTTTCATTCTTGCCCCCACCAACGGATAGGGGCGGGATATGGTCGCCGCTTCCCTGCCCCCCGACATCACCGCCCCCGCACCCCCGGTGCCCTATATCGAGACGCAACAGGCGGCTGGCGTGTCGGCCGACCTCCTGTCAACCGACCTGACTCAGAACCGTATCGAAGTCTCTTCCTCGTTTCAGGGCGCCAAGGTCATTCTCTACGGCGCCGTGTTTCAGCCCGAAGACCAGCCCTCGGACGTGGTGGTCATCATCCGCGGGCCGCAGGCCTCAATGCGCCTGATCCGTAAGGTCAAGGCCGGAGCGGTGTGGCTCAATTCGCGGCCTGTCGTGTTCGAAGGCGCGCCCGGTTATTACATGGCGGCCTCGTCACAGCCGCTTGATCGTATTACCGATTTTTCTCACCGGCGGCTTCTGGGGCTGGGGCTTGACTATATTGCCATGGACACGTCCCGCGAAAACAAGGTGGTGACCCGCTATGGCGTCAAGGACGTGGTCGTCAACGGCATAGAAGACGACTATCTCGACTGGCGGCGCGCGGTCATCCGGCTGAAATCCAAGGCCGGGCTTTATAATGACAATCCTCTGGGCGTGCGCTTTGTCGATAAGAACCTGTTTCGTGCCGAAGTGACCTTGCCCTCGGAAGCACCGATTGGCGACTATACGGCCGAGGTCTGGCTGTTCCGTGACGGTCAGCCAGTGGGCTATAGCGAGAAAAAGCTGACGGTGGAAAAGGTCGGGTTTGAGCGCTTCGTCTATACGGTCGCACACCGTCATGCCGGGCTTTATGGGCTGGCCTGCGTCTTTATGAGCATGGGCATGGGCGCGCTGGCGTCGCGCCTGTTCCGGCGGGGGTAGGGTGGCATTTAGGTCTTGGGATTGCCGCCTTTAACGACTACATTGCGCCGGTGAGTCCCGAGTTTCCCGACATCGCCGATCAGACGCCGTCCGCCGACACGGAGGCACCCCTGCGCGCGCATTTACCGCAGCAGGGCTTTGCGCTTTTGCCCTCCAGCGGGGCGTTCAGCGACGGGCACGTGTCGCGGCGCATCGGGGCCCCGGAAGCCCGCGAAGCCTGGGGGCGCGAACCCCTGCTGATCGTCAATGCACCGCTGATGCGGCAGCGCCTGTTCGGACAGCGTTCCTTCCGCGAAGCCAGGCATTTCGACCTTCTGGAACTGTTTGCCTTTGTGCGTCCGGCACGTTTTGCCGCCCCGTCCGTGGCCGGGCTGGCGCTGGCCATGGGCTATGGCGAGCCGGAAGGGGCCGAGGCGCAGGCCGCTGTCGTCTATCAGGTGGCGCTGGCGTTGGCGCGGGAGCTGTCCGACGCGCCTCTGGCCTTTCGACTGATGGCGCGCTCGTCGTTGGAGTTCATGCAGCGTCAGGGCTGGGTCTGGGCCCCGTTTGTGGACGCGGCACTCAGCCAGAAGCCGGTGCCGGAGGGCTATGTCGCGCCGCCACCGCTGGAGGTGTGGTCGCTGCTCGAAGAATGGGAGGAGCAGGCCCCTGCCGGTGACGCGCGTCAGGTCAACCTCGGCGAAGACGAGGTGCTGAGAGGCCTGAAGGACAATCTGCACCGCGCCGGTCTTCAGGAAGGCCGTCCCGAACAGCAGGCCTTTGCGCTGAAAACGCGCGAGATGTTTGCGCCGAAGTGGGCCTCAGAACAGCCCAACATGCTGCTGCTGGAGGCCGGGACGGGTACGGGCAAGACGCTCGGCTACCTGTCGCCCGCGCGGCTGTGGGCGGAAAAGGCGCAGGGGCGGGTGTGGGTTTCGACCTATACCAAGGCCCTGCAAAAGCAGATATATAATGACACCCGCGCCCTGTTCGACACTGAGGGTGAGCGCGAAAACAAGGTCGCCATCCGCAAGGGGCGCGAAAACTATCTGTGCCTGCTGAACTGGCAGGAGCGGCTGGCCCCGCTGACGCAAGGGCCGGGCGAGGCGATTGTCGCCGCTCTGGTGGCGCGCTGGATCGTCTATAGCCGCGATGGCGATATTGTCGGCGGCGACTTTCCCACCTGGCTGCCGTCGCTTCTGCCCGCAGGCTCGGCCGCGGCCATGTTCGGGGCGTTGAACCCGGCCAATCTGGTCGATCGGCGCGGCGAATGTATCTACAGCGCCTGCGCCCACTACCGCACCTGTTTCGTCGAAAAGTCGATCCGCAAGGCCAAGTCGGCGCAGATCATCATCGCCAATCACGCGCTGGTCATGGCGCAGGCGGCTTATGATGTGCGCGAGGCCGCCAAAGCCGAACAGGGCGAGGTGACGGTAGAGCCCGAAGCGCCCGGCCTGTCGCGGCTGGTCTTCGACGAAGGCCACCATGTGTTCGAAGCCGCCGACGGGGCCTTTTCGTCGGAGCTATCGGGCTTTGAGGCCTATGAGCTGCGCCGCTGGATACGCGGCAATGAGGGGCGCGGGCGGCGCTCACGCGGGCTGGAACAAAGGCTGGGCGACCTTCTGGCGACGCGCGAAGTGGCGCAAAATGCTCTGAAAGACCTGATCCGCGCCGCGCACCTGCTGCCCTCCGAAGGCTGGTCGCAGCGCCTGACCACGCGCACCCAGTCGGGGGAGATGATGGCCCCGCTTGGCCCGATCGAGACCCTGCTGGCCGCCGCCCTGAAACAGATCGAGGTGAGGGGGCAGGAAAGCGCTAGCAAGAGCCGCTATCGCCCCGAAGCCGATAATGCCGAATGTGAAGCCCATCCCTGCCTGCCCGAAGTGTCCGAGGCGGCCTCGGCGGCGGCCAAGGCGTTGCAAGCCATCGAAGCGCCGTTGCTGGCTCTGGTGCGCGCCATTGAGGACATTCTGACCGGCGAGGAAGAGATTGATCTGGCCGAACGCACGCGGCTTGATGGGGCCCTGCGTGGGCTGGAGCGGCGGGCGCGCATGACGCTGCCGGCGTGGCGCAGCCTGTTGCAGAAACTGGCCTATGCCGAAGACGAAGACCCGACGCAACCCTCACCCTATGTCGATTGGTTCGCCACCATCACGCACGGCGGACGGCTGGTCGATGTGGGGCTGCACCGCCACTTTGTCGATCCGTCCGTGCCGCTGGCTGACTATGTGCTGAAACCGGCGCACGGGGTGTTGATGGCCTCGGCCACCCTTTCAGATAAAGGTTTGGCGGACAAGGCTTTGGCGGAGCAGCCCGACGAAGACCCCTTCGCTCTGGCGCGGCAACGCACCGGCGCGGCGCACCTGTCAATGGGGGCCAAGTCGTTGCGCATCGCCTCGCCGTTTGATTACGAGGCGCAGGCGCGACTGTTCGTCGTCACCGACGTGCCGCGTGATGATCCGCGCGCCGTGGCCACCGCCATGAAGGCACTGTTTCTGGCGGCCGGGGGCGGGGGGCTTGGCCTGTTTACCGCCATTCGCCGCCTCAAGGCCGTCTATGAGCAATTGTTCCGGCCGTTGGGTGAGGCGGGGATTTCGCTCTATGCCCAGCACGTCGATCCACTGGATGTCTCTGACCTGATCAGCGTGTTTCGCTCCGAACGCCATTCGTGCCTGTTGGGGACCGATGCGGTGCGCGACGGGGTCGATGTGCCGGGTCAGGCCCTGCGCCTGATCGCCTTTGACCGCATTCCGTGGCCGCGCCCGGACGCCCTGCACAAGGCGCGGCGGGCGCATTTCGGGGCCAAACTCTATGACGACGCGCTGGTGCGCGCCAAGTTGGCGCAGGCCTTCGGGCGGCTGATCCGCCGCGCCGATGATCGGGGCGTGTTTGTGATGCTCGATTCGGCGGCCCCCACGCGGTTATTTGCGTCCTTGCCCGACGGGGTGGTTGTGCAGCGCTGTACCTTGGCCGAAGCCGTCACGGCGATTGAGGGCTTCCTGCCGAGGGAGTGAAATCTCCCTCGCCCCTCTGGGGAGAGGGTGGTCCGAAGGACCGGGTGAGGGGGAAGTAATAAGCTCGGTGTTTCGCCCCCTCACCCCAACCCTCTCCCCAATGGGGGAGAGGGGGGTTAGTCATTGACCCCCCGTCCCGCACGGCCTAAGAGTGCGCGCAAAATCGCCGTGCAGAGTAACCTGACATGATGCTCAAAAATCCCGCCAGCAAGTATCGCCCCTTCGTCTTCCCCTTCGACATGTCCGACCGGACCTGGCCGTCGAAGACCATCGAAAAGGCGCCGCGCTGGCTATCGACCGATCTGCGCGACGGCAATCAGGCGCTGGCCGATCCGATGGACGTCGAAAAGAAGATGCGCTTCTGGAAGACGCTTATGCAGATCGGCGTCAAGGAGGTCGAGGTCGGCTTCCCGTCGGCGTCGCAGATCGAATTCGACTTTGTGCGCAAGCTGATCGAGGAAGATCACGTCCCCGACGATGTGACCATTCAGGTGCTGGTGCAGGCGCGCGAAGACCTGATCCTGCGCACCTTTGAGTCGCTGAAAGGCGCCAAAAAGGCCTGTATCCACTTCTATAACGCCACCTCGCCCTTGTTCCGCCGCGTGGTGTTCGGGCTGGAAAAGTCCGATGTGCTGGCTCTGGCCGTCAAGGCGGCGCAACTGATCAAGGACTGCGCGGCGAAACAGCCAGACACCGAATGGTCGTTTGAATATTCGCCGGAAACCTTCTCGGCCACCGAGCCCGACTTTGCGGTCGAGGTGTGTGAGCGGGTGATGGATGTGTGGGACGCCTCGCCCGAAAAGCCGGTCATCCTCAACCTGCCGGCCACGGTCGAAGTGTCGTCGCCCAACATCTATGCCGATCAGATCGAATGGTTCTGCCGTCAGTTGACCCGCCGCTCGTCGGCCATCATCTCGCTGCACCCGCACAATGACCGGGGCACGGGCATTGCGGCGGCGGAGCTGGGGATTCTGGCCGGGGCCGACCGCATCGAAGGTTGCCTGTTCGGCAATGGCGAGCGCACGGGCAATGTCGATCTGGTGACGCTGGCGCTCAATCTCTATACGCAAGGGGTGAGCCCGGAGCTTGATTTTTCGGACATCCGGTCGGTGGTCAATACGGTCATCCACTGCAACAATATCCCCGTGCACCCGCGCCATCCCTATGCGGGCGAACTGGTCTTCACCGCCTTTTCCGGCTCGCATCAGGACGCCATCAAGAAGGGCTTTGCGGTGCATGAGACGCGCAATGACGGCGTGTGGGAAATGCCCTATCTGCCCATCGACCCGGCCGATCTGGGCGAAAGCTATGAGGCGGTCATCCGCGTCAACTCACAGTCGGGCAAGGGCGGCATCGCCTGGATTCTGGAGCAGGACAAGGGGCTGAAACTGCCGCGTCGCCTTCAGGTCGATTTTTCGCGCAAGGTGCAGGAAATCGCCGATGCGACGGGCAAGGAGATGCAGGCCGCCGACATCTGGCACGCCTTTGAGGACGCCTATTACCTCAAGGGCACGCCGAAATACGAGCTGGTCGAATATATAGATTCCGGGGCGCGCCGGGCGGGCGTCGATCGCCTGTTTGCCGGGCGCATCATCCATGATGGCATCGAAACCCCGGTTACCGGGCGCGGCAATGGCCTGATGGCCGCCGCCGTCGATGCGCTGAATGCCGCCTATGCGCTGGGGATCGAGGTGCTCGACTATCACGAACACGCGCTGAGCCGGGGGACGGACGCCAGGGCTGTGGCCTATGTCGAATGCCGCACCGCCGATGATCGCAAGGTGTTTGGTGTCGGTATGGATGTCGATAGCGCCACGGCCTCGGTCAAGGCTATTTTATCGGCGGCGAATGCGTTGTAGGGTGGGTTAACTACCCCTTACCCCGCCCTCTCCCCTGTTGGGGGAGGGGGGAACGGAGCCCTGAATGACCGACGTCCCCGCGCTCACGACCCCCAAAAAGACACATTCGCGGCTGGGTCTGTTCCTGCCCATCGGGTTGTTCCTGATCGCGGCGCTGCTGTGGAGCGGCTACTGGTTTTATACGGCGCACCAGATTGAAACCCGGCTGGCCGAGCAGGCGAAGACCCTGACGTCAAAAGGCTATCAGGTCGCCCACGCCCCATTTCGGGTGCAGGGCTATCCCTTCCGCATGTTTATTGAGTTAAAAGACGTGCGGCTGATCGCGCCCAACGGCAAGGGGCTGGCCGTTCCCGCGCTGGAGGCCGAGGCCTCGGCCTTCGCGCTCGACAAATGGATGTTTGTCGCCACCAAAGGCCTGACGCTCTATCGCGGCAAGGGCTCAGACCAGAGCGATCTGGGGCAGGTAGCCGTCACCGGTGACGCCCTGCGCGTCAGCGTCTCCGGCTGGACGCAACCCTTACAGACCATCGGCCTCGAAGGGCTGAACGCCACCTTCACGCCGTCGAAGCCCGAACACCCCTTCGTCCTGCAAAGCGCCCAGCGCCTCGAGGGCCGCGTGACGCCGACCAGGGACGGGGTGGATACGGTCGATTTCATCTGGCGCGCGTCGGGGGCTCAGGCCCACCCGCAAAGCCTGCTGGGGCGGCTGGGGCAGGGTCAGAATTTCGATATGGCCTTCCAGGGTCAGATGGCACAGGCCTCCAAATTCCGTGGCGATCTGAACGGCTGGCGCGAGGCCGGCGGGGCCGTGCGTCAGGTACAGGCCTCTCTGCATGTGGGGGAGCTTGAGGTGTTTGGCCGCTCTGAGGCCCTGTTGCTTGACCCCAATCTGGCGCTCAATGGGCCTTTGGGGCTGGAGGTCAAGGGCACGGGCGACCCGTTTGCCTTCCTGCTGGGGGCGGGGTTGATTTCGGCAGAATACGAACCGCTGGCGCGCGCCTTTGTCGGCACAAAAATGACGGCTGACAAGCCGGTGAAGCTCGATTTCGTCTTCCGTGAGGGCGGGGCCTATGTCGGGCCGCTGCGCGTGGCGTCAGCACCGGTTATTCGCTAGATAAGTTATCTATATTGTAAAACCCGTCATTTTGTACTGTAATTGGCAGAGCTACACTTTGGTATCTTTGGAAACCAAAGGGACGGCTGTGTATAGTTTTGAAAAGACCCCACCGGCAATGCCGTCACCGGGTCACGGAGACCGAGCTTGGCCCTCAATGCCCGCGCGCAGACCCCACCGTCACCCCTGTCGCTGACTGAATTGCGACTGCGGATTGACGCGATTGACGCCGAGCTTCTGCGTCTGGTCGATGAGCGCTCATCACTGGCGCGCGACATTGCGGCGGCCAAGGCGCGCGAAGGTGGTGACGCCAACGCCTGCCTGCTGCGCCCTGACCGCGAGGCCATGCTGCTACGCAAGCTGACGGGTAAGCCGCGCGTGGCCGCTTCGGATGCGGCCGTGGTCGCTATCTGGCGCGAACTGATCTCGGAATCGCTGCGCATTCAAGGTGAAGATCAGGGCGGTCTTCACCTTGATTTTTGGGCGGGTGACGCGTCGGGGCAACTGGTCAAATGGAGCCGCGAACGCTTCGGGGCCGCGCCCTCTGAGGCCGGTCTGGCCGAGCCGGTGCAGGTCATCGCCGCCGCCCGCGACCCCCGCCATATCGGTATCCTGAGCCTTGATCCGCGCGCCGGGGCGTGGTGGGCGCGCCTGCTGGCCGAGCCACAGGTGCGGGTCATCTGCGCCCTGCCGGAGCGCACACCGGAGCGCCCGAAGGGCTTTGCCATTGCCGCCCTGAAACCCGAACCGACGGGCGATGACGTCAGCTACTGGGTCACGGACAGCCGCCTGTCCGAAGCCGCCCTGACCGAGCTTCTGGGGCAGTGCGGGCTGGCCGCCGAATGGCTGGGCTCGACCGGCGGGATGAAGCTGTTTGGCCTGTCCGGTTTTGTGCAGGAAGACGACAGCCGCCTCGACCCCAAGGCCGAAAAGGCGCTGGGGTCGCTATCCGGCGTGATTGGAACCTCCCCGCGGATTTGATTCCTCGCATTGAACCGGCTGCCCCGTGGTGCTAACCAGCACCCAGTAAAAATTCGCACGCGCAGGAACATCCCCGATGGATACCGTTTCGCCTCCCGCTTCCCAGCCTGAACCAAAATCCGGTATCTGGGAGATTGCCGCCTATGTCGGGGGCAAGTCGAAGATTGAGGGCGTGGCCGAACCGATCAAGCTGTCGTCCAATGAAAACGCGCTGGGCAGTTCGCTGAAGGCCATCGAAGCCTTCGAAGCCGCGCGCGCCAAGCTGTTCCGCTATCCCGATGGCCATGCCGCTCCGCTGCGGGAGGCTGTGGCGGCCTATCACGGCCTTGAGCCGGACCGCCTGATCTTTGGCAATGGCTCGGACGAGGTGTTCGGTGTGCTCAATCAGGCCTGGCTGGAGGCCGGGGACAATATTGTCACTGGCGAACACGGCTTCCTCGCCTATCGTATCAGCGCCGAGGCCTGTCAGGCCGAGGTGCGTCTGGCCCCCGAACCGGCCCAGCGCGTACACATCGAGCGTCTGCTGGAGTTGGTCGATGCGCGCACCAAGATCGTCTATATCTCCAACCCGGCCAATCCGACCGGCACCTGGAACACGCCGGAAGAGATCGCCGATCTGCGCAGCCGTCTGGCCCCGCACATCCTGCTGGTCATCGACGAAGCCTATGCGGAATTTGCCGATGAGCCGACCTATCAGAGCGCCTTTGGGCTGGCGCGCAATTGCGACAACATGATCGTGACGCGCACCTTCTCGAAGATTCACGGACTGGCCGGGTTGCGCGTCGGCTTCGGCTACGCCCCGGTGCGGGTGATCGAAGCACTGGATCGCATTCGGATGCCGTTCAATATCAATCTGCCGGCGCAGTACGCCGCCGTCGCCTCTCTGGCCGATCAGGCGCATCTGGATGCCTCGCGCGCGCAGGTGTTGCAATGGCGGCCGCGCTTTTATCAGGCCGTGCGGGCGATGGGTTATCGCATCGACGTCAGTCAGGGCAACTTCGTCCTGATCCATTTTGCCGATGAAGCGCAGGCCGTGCGCGCCAATGAGCACTTGATGCGTAAGGGCTTTATCGTGCGTCATGTCGCCAATTACGGTCTGCCGCACTGCCTGCGCGTGACCATTGGCAAGGATCACGAAAACGAAGGCGTCCTCGCGGCTTTGGGTGAGTTCGCGGGCTGATACAGGAAGGCCTCCCGGTCGCAGGACAGGGAGGCCTGATGCCTTGAGTTTTTGCTTGGGAAACGGTTTGCGATGCGTGGTGTCGCATCGGATTGCGTTCTAAATTTTTGTTATCACAATATTTTTGTCGAAAACCGTTGCGCTTCGACATATCGCTCTAGCTGAAGCACCAGGCCAGCACGGCCTTCTGGGCGTGGATGCGGTTTTCCGCCTCGTCCCAGACCTGCGATTGCGGGCCGTCGATAACGCCGTCCGTCACCTCTTCACCGCGGTGGGCAGGCAGGCAGTGCAGGAACAGGGCGTCCGGTTTGGCCAGCTTCATCAGCGCCTCATTGACCTGATAGGGTTCAAAGGCTTCAAGGCGTTCCTCGTGATCGAGGTCGCCCATCGACACCCAGGTATCGGCCATCACGACATCGGCGCCACGCACGGCGGCTTCCGGGTCCTGCGTCACCGTCACACGGGCGCGCGATTCCGCCGCAAACACCATGTCGGCGTTCGACGGTTTGTACTTGGCCGGGCAGGCGATATTCAGCGTGAAGTCGAAGCGCGCCGCCGCGTGAATGAACGAGGCGCAAACATTGTTGCCGTCACCGACCCAGGCCAGGGTCTTGCCCTTGATGTCGCCGCGATGTTCTTCGATCGTCTGAAGATCGGCGAGGATCTGGCACGGGTGGCTCTTGTTGGTCAGGCCATTGATCACCGGCACGCTGGCGGCGCGCGCCAGACGCTCGACATCCTCATGGCGGTTGGCACGGATCATGATGGCATCGACCATGCGCGACAGGACCTTGGCCGTGTCTTCGATGGTCTCGCCGCGACCGAGCTGCATGTCGGTCGCCGTCGAGATGATGGCATCGCCGCCCAGTTGCCGAATGGCCGCATCGAACGAGAATCGCGTGCGCGTCGAGTTCTTTTCGAAGATCATGGCCAGTACGCGGTCCTGAGCCGGGGCATCGGCATCGACGCGCCCCTTGGGCCAGCCCAGACGCGCTTTCTTGCGCGCATGAGCGTCATCGAGGATGGCGCGCAGTTCGGCGGCACTCAGGTCGGAAATATCCAGAAAATGCTTCACCATTACGCCTTCTCCTCAACGAGCAGGGTCTCCCGCGCCGCCTGACAGGTCTTTTCGAACAGGGCCAGCGCCTCACGCGCTTCGTCGATGGTCAGGTTGAGCGGGGGCAGCAGACGGATGCAGTTGTCCGACCCTCCGGCGATCAGCAGACCGTTGTCGCGCGCCAGCCCCATCACGTCGCGGTTGGACGGTCTGACCTTGATGCCGATCAGCAGGCCCTTGCCGCGGATTTCGTCGATCACGTCCGGATAGGCGGCCTTCAGGCCCTGAAGCTGCTGACGCAGGAAGCCCGACACCTGATTGACGTGATCGAGCATTTCGGGGCTCGACAGCTCGCTATAGGCGACCAGACCGACCGCCATGGCCAGCGGATTGCCGCCGAAGGTCGAGCCGTGGCTGCCGAAGACCATGCCAGACGCCGCCTCTTTGGTGGCCAGACAGGCGCCGATGGGGAAGCCGCCTCCCAGCGCCTTGGCCGTCATCATGACATCGGGTTCGACGCCCGACCACTGGTGCGCCCACAGCTTGCCCGAACGGCCCATGCCGCACTGGATTTCGTCAAACATCAAAAGCAGGCCGTACTGATCGCACAGATCACGTAAGCCCCGCAGGCACTGTTCCGGCACCTGACGGGTGCCGCCTTCGCCCTGCACCGGCTCGACCAGAATGGCCGCTGCCGTGGGGGCGGCCGCGGCGGCTTTCAGCGCCTCATGGTCGCCGAAGGGCAGGTGGACATAGCCCGGCAGCTTCGGGCCGAACCCGGCCAGATAGGCGTCATTGCCCCCGGCATTGACCGCGCCATAGGAACGGCCGTGGAAGGCCCCGGTGAAGGTAATGATGTCGATGCGCTCAGGATGTCCCTTGGCGTCGTGATATTTACGCGCCAGCTTCAGCGCACATTCGACGGCCTCGGTGCCCGAATTGGTGAAGAAGACCTGATCGGCAAACGAATCTTCGCACAGCCGGGTCGCCAGCGTCTGCTGGTCCGGGATGCGGAAGATGTTGGACACGTGCCACAACTTTTCGGACTGAGCCTTGACCGCTTCGATCAGCTTCGGGGCGCAGTGGCCGAGGCCATTGGTCGCCACGCCCTGTACCAGGTCGATGAACACGCGCCCGTCACGGGCGTAAAGTCGCACGCCTTCGCCGCGTTCAACCTCCATGGCGGCGCGGTTGTAAACGCCGAACAGGTGATCGTCGGGGGCAGTCTCAGGCGTGGTGTTCATCTTTGTGAATCCCTTAAAAAAGAAGCATCCCCAAAGTCGTAAATGACCAGGGGGATCGGTAATTCTAAGCTTTAAGGGGCTTAGGCGCGCCTTGTGTATAAAAACGGGCCTGATGTCAACAAGAACCCCCGTGTGTGAACACACGGGGGCCAGATCATCAGTTATTATTTCGCCGACTGATAGTCGTACAGTTCGACCTTGATGCCTTCTTTTTTCAGCAGGGCCTGCACGCTGTCCGGACCGGCGAGGTGTCCGGCGCCGACGACGATCAGTTGCGTGCCGGAACCGGCCAGCACGTCCTTGATCGGCTGAACCCAGTTGCGGTTACGGTTGACCATGACCGACTCGTACATCTTCGGCGTCTTGACCTTCATTTCATCGACCAGCAGCGCCTCAAGGCCCTTGATGTCTCCGGTCTTCCATGCCGTCAGCATCTTTTCGAACGTGGCCTTGACGTTGGCGTCTTCCTTGACCGTATCGAGCAGCGCCTTCGACTCTTCCCCGAACACATCGCTGGAGATGACCTTCATCTGATCTTCCAGCGTTTCCATGCCCTTGACCGGAAGGTTCTTGGCGCGCGCCGCCGTCAGCAGGGTCTTGTCTACCCCGGCGTTCGGATCGAAGCCTTCGGTCTGCATTTGCTTCATGACCAGCATCAGGCTGGCCAGCCACGGCTTCAGCATGACCAACTGGTCGATATTGAGACCGTACTTGGCATAGGTGTCGCGGATGAGCTTCTGTTCTTCGGGCGTGTAGGGTTTCAAAAGGCTGCCCGTCGGGTCGATGCCGTATTTTTGCACCAGAGCGGCCGCCGCCGCCTGATCGTCAAGATTGGCAACCTCCAGATAGAGGGTGTCGGCACTATTGAACACCTTGTCGAAAGCGGGCGTCTTCCATTGGGTGTCGGCCTTCAGCAGGTGGAAGGAGCCATAGAGATAGATGGTGGAGTCAGCGTCCTTGATGACCCACATTTTCGGGGCGGGCGCAGCCTCTCTGGCCTGAGCCGCCCCCAGCGGCAGCAGGGCGGCGACGCAGACAAAGCCGGCCATCAAGGCACGACGGGTGTGTTTCAGATTGATCATGGGATACCCCCTTTGAAGGTGAGACAAATAGATTAAGGTTGGAAGATGTCTTCGATTTTAAGGGCGAAGACGTCGGCGATCTTGAAGGCCAGCGGCAGGGAGGGATCGTACTTCTCCGTTTCGATGGCGTTCACGGTCTGGCGCGAAACATCGAGCCTCTGGGCCAGCTCGGCCTGAGACAGGTTCAGTTCCGCACGCAGGACTTTCAGACGGTTTTTCATGGCTTTATCTGGAGTTTACCGGTGCCGCAGCCACCAGATACCCCAGGCGATGCCGTAACCGAGCAGCATGGGGATTGTAGCAATTCCCACACCCAGTTCGACTTCGCGGCCGGCAACGTTTAATATCTCGACCAGACGTTGCGGGGCGGCACCTTGGGTAAAAACGGAAACGACGTAAAATATACCGACGAAAGCCAACCCGGAGGAACCGCCCCAGTACCAGGCCCAGCTATGCGCCTGACGGACGGCCTCATCCACGCCGCGCCACCAGCGGATACTGTACAACATGGCGGCCCCCATAATCAGTACACCGGAGATCAGCCCAGCAATGGTCAAAACCTGCGTCTTGTCGCTCTGAGGCTGGATCAGCATAACCACCATAACCAAGGTGAGCGCTGCCAGACTGCCGATCAGACTGAACCCCATGACACGCGCCAGAGTTCCGGCGAACGAGAGCTTTTTTTCCTTGGACACGATATTTTCCCTTCAAACATCAACGATGCCGCAGCCACCAGATACCCCAGGCGATGCCATAACCGAGCATAGCCGGGGCCTGCGCAGTGATGATACCGAGGGCCAGCAGACGGCCCTCGCTGCCCATGAAGTGCGTGTAGCCACTCATCAACTCGTCACCTCCGGCAAACGCGACGACGAAGGCCAGAACCGATAAAAGAAGCCCGAAAGAGCCGCCCCAGTACCATGCCCACTTATGGGCCTCGCGTTGCGCTTCATCTATCGACAGCCACCACAATATGCTGACGCCCATGGTCGCGATCAAAAGGCACCCGACAATGGCGTAGGTCACGCCGGGATTGTTGCGAATGAGCCCCGTACCCGAAGCCATGTCATATCCCATGATGCCCCCCAGGATGAGGGTCATCGCGACAAAGGCCCCCATCATCCATCTGGCGGTGGAACGCAGATTTTTCACGTTTATCTCCCCGTTTAAAGACAAGCATCCTTTACACTGTCTTTTTGAAGCGTGTCAAGCGTCCTTGTCAAAAAGAATATGAAACTTGTCATGACCGTCCCGATGTGAGGCCTGGGGTTGCCATGGCCCGACCTTTGCAAACACCGCTTCGCACGCGCAAAAAAACCCGTTAAGGTTTGAGCGCGTTGAAAAAAGTAACTATCCTGAAATACAGACCCTTTAGGGTTTTGCTGTCAGGAAGACCCTGTAAAAACAAGGGCCACCACAGGCCCTACCCGGAACCGGCATGACGACCTGCGATCTCATTTCTGCGCGCGACCTTAGCGAAATCGACATCGCGGCCTGGCGTGACATGGCGAAACAGACCTTTGCGTTCGGCTCGCCTGTCCTGTCGTGGGACTTCTGTGCCGCCGTGGCGCAGGTGCGCGATGACGTGAAGGTGGCCGTGTTTCGCCGCGAAGGTAAGGCCATCGCCTTCCTGCCCCATCACCGCCGCCCGGGGCAGTTTGCAAGGCCAGTCGGTGCGCCGTTCAACGACTATACGGCCCTGATCAGCTTCCCCGACACGGCGTTTTCGGCGCGTGAGATGTTGGCTTTGGCCGGAATTCGCGCCTTTCAGGTGTCGGGCCTGATCGACCCCTATGGCGCGTTCGCCGGTTTTGAGGGCGAGGCCGAAGATGCTTACGGCATTGACCTCACCCCCAAAAAGGGTGAGACGGGCGAAACGGTCAATAATGTCGATAAGAAGCACCTGAAAAACATCAACCGCCTGCGCCGCCGCCTCGAAGAGGAACATGGCGAGGTGCGCTTTGAACTGCCGGATTTCACGCCTGAACACTTTGAGGCCATGCTGGCCATCAAACGCGCCCAGACGGCGCAGACCGGTATTCATGACTTCCTGTCGGCACCGTGGGTGCAGGCCCTTATGCGCAACCTGTTTACCCGCCCGGCCGACACCGAGATGGAGCTTTATGGTCATCTGACGACCGTCACCGCGGGCGGAAAGCCGATCATCTGGCATTTCGGTCCGCGTCTGGGTGATCGCGTCCATCCGTGGGTCTCGGCCTTCGACCCGGCCTACAGCGCCTATTCGCCGGGGCAGATTTTCCTGCAGGGATGCCAGTCGCCGCTGCGTGAGCTGGGGGTCAACTATTACGATCTCTCAACCGGGCAGCAGCATTATAAGAACGCCTTTTGCAACACCCACTCGGTTGTTCATCATGGCCGCCTTTACGCCGCTTCGGGCGAAGGCCGCACGGCGGAATCCCTGTCGCGCCTGATCGACAGGGGCGGCAAGGTGCTGGGCGTGTCGCATCTGACGCGGCGTTTGGGGCGTCGCCTCGACCATCTGGCCAGCCTCGAACTCGACCTCGGCGGGCGCGTCAACGGCACGATCTACGCCTTCGCCAATGCCCGCAAGCGGTTGAGCTAGTAAGATGCCGGTCAGCCTGATCATACCCACCTTTCGCCGCCCGGAGGCTTTAAAGACCGCGCTGCACTCAGTCTTTGCGCAGACGGGCGTTGAGGTCGCGGTGAACATTATCGTCTGCGATAATTCCCCGGAGGGCTCGGCCCGTGCGATGGTCGAGAGCCTGACGCCCGGCGCGGGGCAGACTCTGATCTATCTGCATGAACCCAATCCCGGCGTTGCCAATGCCCGCAATACGGCGGTAAAGGCCGCCCACGATCCCTTTATCCTCTTCCTTGATGACGATGAAGAAGCCCCGTCCGACTGGGTAGCGAAGATGCTTAGCGCGCAACAGGCCTTTGGCGCCGATGTGGTGTTTGGCCCTGTCACGGCGCGGCTCA
The DNA here is from genome assembly GCF_037101385.1 of Asticcacaulis sp. DW145. Lineage (NCBI taxonomy): Bacteria > Pseudomonadati > Pseudomonadota > Alphaproteobacteria > Caulobacterales > Caulobacteraceae > Asticcacaulis > Asticcacaulis sp. DW145. The sequence continues at coordinate 390,187 of NZ_AP029024.1, forward strand.
AAACCGCAGCCCCCCAATTCCGGCCCTATTTCGAAGCCTTTTTTTCGCGCTTCGGACCGGCCCACAGCGGCCCGATCCCCGACTATTACGGCTGTGGCAATTCGCTGATCCGCCGCGCCCTGCTGAGCGGTGAGCAGCCCTTCGACACTAACCGCAACTCATGCGGAGGTGAGGATGACAAGCTGTTCTACGCTCTCAAACAGGAGGGTGCGCGCATGGTGTGGGCTTCCGATGCCTTTGTGTGGGAAGACGTGCCAGAAAGCCGCGCCACGCTACGCTATACCCTCCCGCGCGCCTTTGCCTATGGTCAGGGCCCTTCGACCTCGGCCATGGCCGGCACGCCGAAAAAGCCGCTGACCTGTGCCTACTGGATGCTCAATGGGCTGGTGCAAGCGTTGCTGTTTGGCGGGGCTGGGCTGGTGCTTTATGCGGCGGGCTCAAAGGCCGCTGCGCGTATCCTCGACAAGGCCGCCCGTGGCCTTGGCAAACTCATCTGGTTTCACAAGATCGGCTTTTACGGCACGGCCTTATTGAAACCCAATCCGGCAGGGCGCTGATGAAAGACATTCTCACCTGGGCCGCCGCGCACAAGGCGGGCTTTGGCCGCGAAAACCTCAAGTTTACCCACAACCTGCACAACAGCCCGCTGTTTACGGATGAAGCGCTGATCGCCCTTATCGACCGCTATCCGCGCGATAAGCTGGAAGTGTTTACCATGGGCTATGACCCGACCAACTGGGGGCAGTGGTTCCTCGGCCGGCGCGGCGCGCACGACGGGCGGGCCCTTATGGAAGGCGTGAAGGCCGGGCGGTTATGGCTCAACCTGCGCAAGGTCAATCATTCGGATGCCGATATCGGTGCCCTTTGTGAGGCCATGTTTGCCGAGATTCGCGCCCAGACGGGTGTCCGCACGCTGAAGGAAGATCTGGGCCTGCTGATCTCCTCGCCCAATGCCCACGTCTTCTACCACCTCGATATCCCGCTCGTGACCCTGTGGCAGATACGCGGCGTCAAGCACGTCTATGTCTATCCGCCCAAAGACCCCTATGTCTCCGATCATGATCTCGAAGGCGTGGCCTTGCGCGAATCGGATGAACAGTTGCGGTTCGATCCGGCATGGGATGCCGAGGCGATGAAAGTCGAGTTCGTGCCTGGGCAGATGCTGACCTGGACACAGAACGCCCCGCACCGCATCGTTAATCAGGACTCGGTGAACGTGTCCTTGTCGATCGAGTTCATGACCCCGGCCGCCATCTGGCGCGCCAATGTCATCTACGCCAATGGTTGCCTGCGGCGCTGGCTGGGCCTGAAACCAACTCTGGCGACGTCACCCAGATGGCTGGAGCCGTTCAAGGTGGTGTTTGCGCGTCTGGTTAAGATGGCGGGTGGCTATAATGGCAATAAGTCGCCGCTCAAGCCGCGCTTTACGCTGGATGACACCCGCCCCGAAGTCCTGCACTTCGATGAGGGTGTCGAAGTCCCGATGCCGTCAAACCGAGCGGCCTGATCTCTATACTTCTCCACCAAAGGCAGGGAGGTATAAGGATTAGAGGCTTGGCGACGCCACCGGTGTGGGTTCGTTCGGTGCGGCTTCAGGCGTGGCGACAATCAGCAGGTCGGCCTTGAACTTGTCTGAATGACGGTCTCCGTGTTCGTCGAACCAGTCACAATAGACGTAGTTATCGAGATCGACATTGTTGACGGTCATCGCCGGGCCGCCGGATTTGAGCTGCACCGTATCGCCAATCATATAGCCCATACTGTCCTCCATAGTCTGAAGGACCATCAGGCCTGCCGCTGCACAAAAAAGCGATACGCCGCGCGCACCGCCTGTAAAAGTCTTCAATTTGGATGAGACGGCAGAAGGCTAGCGCCGCCCATATATAGATACGGGCAAGCGACGCCGACGCCCTATATCGCCAAATTCAAGACTTTTACCACGGTTTGAAGTGTTTGGAGAGCTTCAACCCCTGTTTCTGATAATGCGAGCCGCCCTGTCCATAGAGCTGTTCCGGCTTGGCCACCAGCGGCTCATAGACCAGACGCGCCACGGTTTGCCCGTGTTCCAGCAGGAACGGCGTCTCGTGGCAGCGCACTTCCAGCACGCCTTTGGAACCGATGCCGCCCGCCTCTTCGGTGCCAAAGCCCGGATCGAAGAAACCGGCATAGTGGACGCGGAATTCACCGACACTGGGGTCGATGGGTAGCATTTCGGCAGCCTCGGTCACCGGAATGACCACATCGGTTTGCGACGCGAGGATGTAGAATTCGCCCGGATCGAGCAGCAACTGTCCCTTGTTCTGGTAAAGCGGCTCCCAGAAGTCGCGCGGATTGTGGCCATCGACGTGATCGAGGTCGATGATCCCGGCGTGACGGCGCGCGCGATAGCCGACCAGATCGCCGGTCATCAGGTCCACGCCACAGTCAGCCGTATAGAGCTTGGGTACCTCGCCGGTCTTGAGACGCAACTGGTTCAGACGCGTGCCGGTGCGCGCCAGCACCGAAAAGGTCTGCGGCGCGATCTCGACATAGATAGGGCCCTTGTAGCCTTCGCGCACATCGTCAAACAGGTCACCGAAATCCGACAAAAGGCGCACGAAGACATCGACCCGACCGGTCGAGCTTTTGGGATTGGCGCGCGCCGAAACCCCGTCCGGTAGGCTTAAAAACTCCTGCAATTCGGCAATATAGACGCAGCCCGACTCAAAGACCGCGCCGCGCGTCAGGTCCATCTCGTGCATCATCACGTCGGGCAGGCGGTCCATTACCCGCTTGCCGCGCGGCAGATAGGAGGCGCGCACACGCCAGGCCCGCGCCCCCAGACGCAGATCGATCGACGCCGGCTGAATCTGATCGGCATCCAGTTTGGAAGCGCTCATGATAGCGCTCTGATCAACCAGTTCACGAATGGATTGCAGCGGCAGGATACCGGAAACGGTCATCAGGAATCGCAACTTTCTTAAAGCAGGGGAGGCGCATTTAAGCGGCGAATGCGCAATGCGCAAAGAAAAACTGACACTGGAAGCGAAGCGCTCTATTTTGCGTCCATGATCTATACCGCAACCACCGACGGTGTGACTGTCAGCGTCCGCGTGCAGTTCGTACCCCGTAATGACGATGCCATCCGCGCCCACAAATGGCTGTGGACCTATCACATCACCATCGCCAATGCGTCCAGCCGCGCCGTTCAGCTCAAAACGCGCCACTGGCGCATTACCGATGCCCTGGGTCGCGTGCAGACGGTCGATGGCGAGGGCGTGGTGGGCGAAACCCCGCGCATTGCCCCCGGCGACAGCTACAGTTACGCCTCAGGCTGCCCGCTCGATACGGATTCCGGCACCATGGGCGGGCATTATATGTGCGTGACAGATGAGGGCGAGTGGCTGGCCATACAGGTGCCCCTGTTCTCGCTCGATGCCACCCTGTCTAAGCGGACGCTGAATTAGGTTTAAATATCACAGCAACGGGCTGTCCGCCGCGGTTCTGCGCTTTGGCTTTGCGTTCCAGCGTTCTTTCGTTTTATCGTTCTGTCACAGAAGCATGGACGCCTGGCATGCCTGCCCGCAGGTGAGTGGGAGCAAAGGGCGCCCTAAGCACAGGACACTGCATGGCTACCCTGCCTACCGCCACCCGCCTTAAGGCCGCAGTCGGCTTTGCCAGCCATATCGGCCGGCGCGATGACAATCAGGACTTTGCGGCCTCGTGTCTGGCGGATGACGGATCGCATCACGGGCTGGTGGCGGCACTGGCGGATGGCGTCGGCGGGCGCAGGGGCGGTCGTGTCGCGGCCGAGCTGAGCGTGCGTTCTTTCATCGACGACTATCTCAGCCAGACCGAGGCCCTGTCACCGCAAAAAACCGCTGGGCGGGCGCTGGAAAGCATCAACTATTGGCTCCACCGGCAAGGACAGAAGGATGAAAACGTCCGCGGCATGAGTTGCGCCTTCACCGGCGTGGTGATCAAGGGCAACCGCTTGCACTCCTTCCACGTCGGCGACACGCGTCTCTATCGCTGGCGCGAGGGCTATCTGGGGCAGATGACCCAAGATCACAAGCCCGAAGGCGGCGAGGATTCGCCCTATCTCACCCGCGCTATCGGCTTCGAAGAGGTGGTGCGCATCGACTATCGCATACACGACATCTTCCCGCACGACCGTCTGTTGCTGTGCTCGGACGGCATGCACGCCAAGGTGCCGGAAGCCCAGATCAACGCCATCCTGTCCGAACGCCTGTCGGCAGATGATACGGCACAAAAGCTGGTCGATATGGCCATTAGTAATGGCGGCGATGACAACGCCACCGTGCTGATCATAGACATCTTCGAACTGCCGCCCGCCACCGTTAAAGACCTGGACGCGGCCATTTCGCGCCTGCCCATGCGTGATCCGCCGGAAATGGGCGCAATTATCGACGATTTCAAGCTGGAAACCCTGCTGGCCGACGGTATGTACAGCCGCGTGTTCAAGGCCCGCGACCTGTCGGCCACCGGACCGCTTTCGACCGTCGTGCTCAAATTCCCCAAGCCGCACAATCTGGGGGCCGAAACCCTGGCCCGGCAGGCTTTTGTGCGCGAGACCTGGGTGGCGAGCCGCGTCCAGCACATGTGGATCGGCTCGGTCCTGCAACTGCCGCCTAAGCGCCAGACCTGCCTCTATGTGGCGCAACCCTTCTATGAGGGCGAAACGCTCGAAAAACGCCTGTCGCGCAAGCCTGCCATCGGACTGAGCGAAGGCATCGACATCGCCACAAAACTGGCCAAGGCGCTGGGCTCGCTGCACCGGGCGGGCGTCATCCATCGTGACGTCAAGCCGGATAATGTGATCCTGCTCAAGGACGGCGGGCTGAAACTGGTCGATCTGGGCTTTGCGCGCCTGCCCGCGCTCGACGAAAAGACCGGCGTGCTGCCCCCCGGCACTAATAATTATATGGCCCCCGAGTTGTTCGACGGTCAGTGGGGGGATGAGCGGTCGGACATCTTCGCACTGGGGGTCACCCTGCATCGCATGTTCACCGGCGGCACCTTCCCCTATGGCGAAAGCGAACCCTTCACCAAGCCGAACCTGAAGCGCCCGGACCTTCTGACCCATAAACGCCACGATGCGCCGGGCTGGCTGGAAAGTATCATCCTTCAGGCCCTGGCTCCCAATCCGGACGAGCGCTTTCAGGACGGGTTTGAAATGGCCTTTACGCTGGAAACCGGGTCGTACGGTGTTAATCCCGTGTCGATTCGCAAGGCGACGCGCTTCCATCCTGCGCGCCCGTGGCAGTTCGCTACGGCGGTTTTGACGGCGCTGGTGCTCCTGCTTGGGGCCATGCAACTGGGCTTGATCACTGGACCGGATGCCGAAACAACCAAGGCCTTTTTGCGTGAGCACGGGTTCCCGGAGTTGAAATAATTGTCTTCGGCCTTAGGCGGGCAGAGGTGTCGCGAAAGGCAGCGTTGGCTTTTTAGGTCAAACCACAGACTACACAGATTTCACAGATTAAGATGTTTCAAGCATCACATCATCGCGATCATATCCGCGACAGCGCGCTGAGCTCATATGTTGAATCTGTGGCGCCTAAACCATAAGGCACCCAGAGACCGCTTTCTTCCCCGCAAAGCACAGCTCTGACGGCTCTATTTCCTATTCGGGGTCAGATTATTGACTGTGCCGGAAATCCTGCGGGGACTTGAAGTCATTGGCCCAGGCTCCGGTGCGGGTGCGTTTGGAGGTCTTTTGGGCAGCGACAAAGATCAGAATAGCGGCGATAGGCCAGAGCCAGCCCCGCCTGCATCTGCGCCTCACCCAGAACACGGCCTTCGACGGCGCAATCGGCCAGTATGCGTCCATACTTCTCTGCCCTGTAGGTCACAAACGACCTCGGCCCCAGCTACCAGCCTTTTAAGCTGACGACTGGCCGCTTCGCCGCGGGCAATAGTCCCTCAACACTGATCCTATTCAAAGGTATCGACCCCTTCAAAGCGCACCTTCAGACTTTCCTAGCGCAGGAAGTCGCCGTCTAAAGCTTCCGCTTCACCACTGAGGGCGATGGTTTCCGGTCTGGCGGGGAGGGGGGGGCGATGGGGGCGGCGCGGGTTAACAAGCCGCCAGTCCAGCCAATGTCCTGAGACAGGCTCAACGCCTCAGCGTGAAGCCTCCAGTTGCGCCAGCACCACCGTCGCGCCCTTGTGCAGGGGCATATAGGCCGAAGCGATCTGGCTTAAGGGCACGGGGCCTTGCAGCAGATAGCCGAAGCCAAACAGGATGAGCATCAGATAGCGCAGGGCCAGCGGGTCACCCTTGGCCATACCGGCCTTAGCCTTGCCGATCTTCAATGACGGCTGCTTCACCTTGTGGCGCATACCGATCAGCACGTCGGGCTTGACGCCATTGTCGAGGGCGAGTCGTGTGTTGATTTCGGTAAAACTTGGCTGTTTAAACCCGCGCAGGTTGAGAACGGCGGCAATGGCGGCCACGACTGCGCCCGCCGTCAGAACCGCCAGATGGACCATCGGGCTTAACCCCGCGAACAGCCCCCATTGGGCGGCTACAGCAATGGCCCCGGCCAGTAGCAGAAACGGCGTCACAGCGGGCAAAATCTGTTCCCAGATCATCACCACATGCGTCCAGAACAGCGCCCGGCTCAGCTTTGATAAGGGTTTTGTCCGTTGAAGCTTCATGCCGTCCCCCAAAGACGTGCGAGTTTAGTCCGCCCGTACCCTATGCGGTCTTAACCATTCCGGCAAGACCTCGCGGTTCATCATCTCCTCATAGGCGGGACGAGGACGCACCACCGCCCAGTTTGTGTCACGCACCAACACCTCAGGAGCGAGGGGGCGCGAATTATACTCGCTGCCCATCACCGCCCCATAGGCCCCGGCCGACATGAAGGCGACCAGATCACCGGCTTTCAGTGCCGGCATGTCGCGGCCGCGCGTAAAGGTGTCGCCGGTTTCGCAGACCGGGCCGACCACATCATAGATGGCGGTTTCGTTGGTCTGAACCGCCGTCACCGGGCGGATGTCGTGATAGGCGTCGTACATGGCGGGGCGGATCAGGTCGTTCATTGCCGCATCGACGACGAGAAACTTCTGACCAGAGTCTTCGCGTTCATGAATGTGGATGACGCGCGACACCAGAATACCCGCATTGGCAGCGATCAAACGACCCGGCTCAAAGGCATAGCGCACCCCGAGATTTCCGACGGTTAGCGCCACCATCTGGGCGAAATCGTTGGGCGAGGGCGGTTCTGGCATGTTGAAATAGGGCACGCCCAGCCCGCCGCCCAGATCGAGGCGCTCAACGCTCAGGCCACTGGCGCGCAACTCCTGCACCCAGCCCTTCATTTTGGAAAAGGCGGCCTGCATGGGGGCGAGGTCCGTGATCTGGCTGCCGATATGGCAGGCAATGCCCATGGGGGCGATATTGGGATCGGCGGCGGCCTGACCATAGAGGGAGATGGCTTCGCGGGCCGATACGCCGAACTTGTCCTTGGCCCCGCCGGTAGTAATCTTGGCATGACCGCCGGCGCCGACGCCCGGATTAATGCGGATGACGATGGGGGCCACGACGCCCAGAGACGCCGCCACGTGGCTGAGGCGTTCCAGTTCGGGCTTTGATTCGACATTGAGCTGATAGATGCCGGTCTTCAGCGCGAAGGCCATTTCGGCGTCGGTCTTGCCCACGCCCGAAAAGACGATACGCTCCGGCGGAATACCGGCGGTCAGCGCCTTACGGATTTCGCCCTCGGACACCGTATCGGCCCCGGCCCCCTGTTCGGCGAGCGTTTGCAGCACCGCCAGATTGGAGTTGGCTTTGGTGGCATAGGCGATCAGCGGCGCTTCGTTCTTGGGGCTTTGCAGGGCGTCCTGGGCCCACAGTGCCTGAGAGAAGACCTGAAAATGCCGCTCGAACGTGGCGGACGAATAAACGTAGAGCGGGGTGCCGACGCGTTCAGCCAATTCGCGGACCGATACGCCCTCGGCGTGCATCTCGCCGTCACGGATGTCAAAATGATTCATTTACAAACAGGTTCCTGTGAGGCGGAAAGAACCCCCACCATCATCGCCGCTACGCGCGATGGTCCCGACACTTTCGAATGCTAGACGTTCGCCACATCGTACCCCAGTAAACCGGGGAGGTATAAACGATTACTGGCGTTGGGCGTTGCCCGTGCCTTCGAGCGGGGCGTCGGCGACCTTGCTGTTTTGCTGATAAGGGTCCGGCATCTCGTTCTTGAATTCCTTGCGCGGCAGGGCGCGCTCGGTGGCCTTGCCTTCGGCCTGCGCCTTCTTCTTGGCGGCCACCTCTTCCTGCGCGCGCTTGCCCCACAGAGGCGGCGCGCGTTCCAGATCACCCTGCTTGGCACAGGCGGTCAGACCCAGACCAGAGATCGCGGCCAGCACGAGAGCGGCCTTCACAAACGAACGCGATACGGTAGCGGTCATACCAAAATTTCCTTCCAACGCTGGATCTGTTCGCGCACCCGCACAGGTGAGGTGCCACCATAGGACAGGCGCGAAGCCGCTGAGGCTTCGGGCGTCAGAACACTATATACGTCTTCGGTAATCCCCGCCTCCAGTTTTTGCAGATCAGCGAGCGACAGTTGCGAAAGGTCCACACCCTGTCCTTCGGCCAGCTTGACCGCCGCACCGGTAACATGGTGAGCGTCCCGGAACGGCATGTTGAGGGTGCGAACCAGCCAATCGGCCAGGTCCGTCGCTGTCGAAAAGCCCGATGAGGCCGCAGCCTTCATGCGCTCCCGATTGGCGCTCAGATCACGCACCATGCCGGTCATGGCCGCCAAAGCCAGATCGAGCGATTCAAAGGCCTCAAACACGGGCGGCTTGTCCTCCTGCATGTCCTTGGAATAGGCCAGAGGCAGGCCCTTCATCACCGTGGTCAGTGCGATCAGCGCCCCGTTGATGCGACCCGTCTTGGCGCGCACCAGCTCGGCCGCATCGGGGTTGCGCTTTTGCGGCATGATGGAAGAGCCGGTTGAGAAGGCGTCCGAAAGGCGGACGAAGCCGAACTGCGGCGTCGTCCAGATGACGATTTCTTCGGCCAGACGCGACAGGTGCCCGGCGCAGATGGCGGCGTGGCTCAAAGACTCCAGCGCGAAATCCCGGTCGGAGACGCCGTCCAGGCTGTTGGCGGTCGGACCGTCAAAACCCAGGGCTTCGGCGGTCATGTGGCGGTCGATGGGGAAGGGCGACCCGGCCAGAGCAGCGGAGCCCAGCGGATTCTCATTCATGCGCTTGCGCGCGTCTTCAAAGCGCGTGGCGTCGCGGCCGAACATTTCGACATAGGCCATCAGGTGGTGGCCAAAGGTCACGGGCTGCGCCGGTTGCAAGTGGGTGAAGCCCGGCATCAGGGCGTCGGCATAGTCTTCGGCCCGCGTCACCAGCGCCTTTTGCAGGTCACGCAATTGCGCAATCGTATAGTCCACGCGGTCACGCACCCACAGGCGGAAGTCGGTCGCCACCTGATCATTGCGTGAGCGCGCCGTGTGTAGACGACCCGCCGTCGCCCCGATCAGCTCACGCAATCGCGCCTCGACATTCATATGGATGTCTTCGTATTCGGCGCGGAAGGGGAAGTTACCGGCTTCGATCTCACCGATGATGGTTTGCAGGCCGGCGTCGATCTCCTGCGCGGCCTCGGCGCTGATGATGCCTTGTTTGGCCAGCATGGCGGCGTGGGCCCGTGATCCGGCGATGTCCTGCGCCCACAAACGTTTGTCAACCTCGATCGAGACGTTGATGGCTTGCATAATGGCGTCAGGTTGGGCAGAGAATCGTCCACCCCACATTTTCTGCCCGGCGGAATTGGGGGATTGCGAAGGATCGGTCATGAATGAGCCTCTGGACGAAAACACGGACACGGCGAACGCCGAAGCGCAGGCCCCGCAGACAGAGCGGACCAGACCGCCGCGCAAGCTGAAATTCAACCTGATCGTCGCGGCCCTGCTGGTCCTGATAATCGCCGTCTCCGTAGCGGCTGTGGTGCTGTTCCGTCAAGCTGAGACTGACGGAACAGTACCCACCGACAGCGGCCCAGTGGCCGAAGGTCCGCTGAAGGCCTATGCCACCGGCGCTCTGGCCAAGCTGGAAACCCACGCCGCCCCGCGCCCCATCGAAGACATCAGTTTCCTCGATGGCGAGGGCAAGACCGTCAAGCTGTCGGATTTCAAGGGCCGCGTGGTGGTGCTGAACGTCTGGGCGACCTGGTGTGCGCCGTGCAAGGTCGAGATGCCGACCCTGGCCAATCTGCAAAAGGGCTATGACCCGCAAAAGGTGCTGGTCCTGCCGCTCAGCATCGACAAGGCCGAAGACAAGACCGCCGTCGAGAAGGAACTGAAGCTGAGCGAGGGCCTCCCCGTCTATATGGACTCAGAGATCCAGCCGATGAGCAAGTGGGGCATTGTGGGGATGCCGACGACGATCATCCTCAACACAAACGGTCAGGAAGTGGCGCGCCTCAGCGGCGAAGCCAAATGGGATGCACCGGAGGTCAAGGCGCTCCTCGACGCTCTGGCAAAGTAACCACCGGGCAATTCGCAAGTCACCTTACCACCACATCTCGCCTTTGGCTCGTGCGGTCCAAATTCTGGCGAAAGCTATAGCTTCACTGCGCTATATTCCGCTAAAGGCCGGCAGGTATAAGGGGTCAGCGAATGGCCACCCAGCGCCCGTGGCTCAGGCAGCGCCACACCCATTCGAACGGGCCGTAACGGAACACGCGCAGCCAAAGACCGCTGGCCACGATCTGCGCCGCCCAGATGCTGGCTACGATCGGCACCATCTGCGACAGCGACACTTGTCCGTAGAGGCCCAAGCCGCGCCCGCCGTAGAAGATCGCCGTCATGATCAGCGACTGGCTGAGATAGTTGGTAAAGGCCATGCGCCCCACCGGGCTCAGCAGTGCCGTGAGGCCATTGGCCACCGGCAGGCGGCTCAGAAGCATCAGGGCGCTGGCATAGCCTAGACTGACGAAGAGACTGAGGAATTCCGCTGCTGCGCGGTGTGAGCCATAGATTTCCGGCTCCGGGAAGTTTTCGCGCAGGATGATCAGGTTCTGCCATCCAATGACTCCAAGCGCCAGCGCGCCGCTGCCGATGGCCACTAGATGCCACAGGGTACGGCGCGGATCGAAATAGCCGGCCTTGAACAGACCGAGCCCGATCATCATCAAGCCGATGACCTTAGGCGCAAAGACGGCGATCTGCGAAAAAATGCTCATCGCCCACATGACGAAATTGGCGTGCAACGACTGCGCAAACGTGCCCTGCATCAGACGCATCGTGTCGGCAAAGCTCAGGCTGTCGCTACCGCTGAGGGCCTCACCCAACTGTTCGCGCGGTAAAAACGTCAGGATGAAACCGGACCCCACTACCATCAGCCCGCCCACAGCCCAGGCGATTAGGCCCCAGCGCAGCAGATGGGGGGTGCGGATGGTCAGGACGAAATAAAGCCCGCACAGGGCGTACATCAGCAGGATATCGCCCACCCAGATCGCCGCCCCATGCACCACTCCGATCACGGCCAGCCACACCAGTCGCCGAAAGCGAACGGTCTGCGTCACCGGTGTGCGAGGTGCGTCTGTCTGCCCCACCAGAAACAGGCTGACGCCGAACAGCATGGCAAACAGGGTCAGGCATTTGGATTCGAAAAAGGTATGGATAACCCACCACGCCTGACGGTCCGCGTCGCTCAACGGGAGGGTGGCATGCGCCGGGTTCATATAAACCTCAAGCGGCCAGCCAAAGGCCGGGGCATTGACGATCAATATGCCCAAGAGCGCAAACCCGCGAATATAGTCGAGGGCGGCATAGCGCGGGGCCGTCATGCGCCCTGTGCCTCAGCGGCGGCCTTCGGCGATGTTTTGAGCAGGATCATCTGAAACAGCACGGCCGACGGCACGGCCAGCAGAACCTGACTGGCGACCATGGGCACGGCCACCAGCGCAAAGACGAGGAGATTGCTGAAACTCAGTTCGAAATTCTGACTGAGGGTCAGGTTGCTGAAGGCCATGAACGAGCCCAGCGAGCAGACGAGGAAGGCGCAGCCCACCACGTGGCCGACGGCGTGCAGTCGGTTTTTCGGGCCCTGAATGAGCCACAGGGCTGCCGCGCATACCATCCAGAACAGCGACAGCCCCATCTGACGCGCCCCTTCAGCGGCGGCCAGAAGCCCCTGAGCGGCAAAAAACCGCGCCGCAAACCACACGCAGGCGTGCAGGACCGATGCAGCCAGAAGCGCCAGTGCAAACCATAGAAAGAGCGGACGGCGGGCCGTAAGCAAGCGGAACTTACCTTGTCGGAACGGGCTTTTCGCCGCGATAGTCATAGAAGCCGCGACCCGTCTTGCGGCCGTACCAGCCCGCTTCGACATACTTTACCAGCAGCGGGCAGGGGCGGTACTTGGAGTCCGACAGACCGTCGTACAGTACGTTCATAATGGCCAGCACCGTATCGAGGCCGATAAAATCGCCCAGCTCCAGCGGTCCCATGGGGTGATTGGCCCCCAGCTTCATGGCCGTGTCGATGGCTTCGACCGTCCCCACCCCTTCATAAAGGGTGTAGATGGCCTCGTTGATCATCGGGATCAGGATGCGGTTGACGATGAAGGCCGGATAGTCCTGCGCATTGGCGGTGATCTTGTCGAGGCTCTCGGCAAAACGCACCGCCGCCTCGTAGGTGTCGGTTTCCGTGGCGATCCCGCGGATAATCTCGACCAGCTTCATGATCGGCACCGGGTTCATAAAGTGCAGGCCGATAAAACGGGTCGGACGGTCGGACGCGGCGGCCAGTCGCGTAATGGAGATGGACGAGGTGTTGGACGCCAGAATAGCCTCGGGTTTCAGGTGTTCGGACACCGACTTGAAAATGGCCTTCTTGATCTCTTCATTTTCGGTCGCCGCCTCGATGACCAGCTCGCAGTCGGACAGGTCGGACGCCATGGCCGCCGGCTTGACCAGTTTCACGGCAGTTGCTGCCGTCTCGGCGCTGATGACGCCCTTTTCGACGGAGCGGGCGATGCCCTTGTTGATCTTTTCGATAGATTTGGCGATGGCGGCGGCCTGCTGATCATAGAGGAAGACCTCATAGCCCGCCTGCGCACAGACCTGCGCAATGCCGGACCCCATTTGTCCTGCCCCGATAACGCCGACGACTTTGATCTCTGTCATATGAAACCCGCGGTACTGTTATTATGCAGCGACCTTAAACGCCCCTACCGGGTAATCAAGGGCGGCGCGAAAAATTAGAGGGCCATACGACAATTCGGGCCCCGATTTATGCGAAAATTGCGCAATCAAACAGAAACTTGGGGTGTCATGGCGATTCCATTAAAAGTCATTCCGCTTCAGGCGCGGTAAGGCTCAGGCCGCCTGCCGCCGCGGGTGGTGCGACAAATAATCGCTTTCGGGGGCGGGCCGCCCTGACTATAGTCGCCGTTTGCGCCCATTCTGTGATAATATCTGCCCATGCCTGATCAGTCCGCCCCGCCCATCGTCAAAGAGCGTCTTGTCTTCGGGCAGGGCTTCATCCGGGATGCCTGGTACTTCGCGGCGCTGTCGGACGATCTGAAGGCGGGCAAGCTGCAACGCTATGAGATTCTGGGTGAACCGGTGCTGCTGGCGCGCGACACGAACGGCAAGGCCTATGCCATACGTGACATCTGTCCGCACCGCGCCGCGCCGCTGTCGGCAGGCAAGATGATCCCCGACCCCAAGACCGGCCAGCCGGTGGTGCAATGCCCCTATCACGGGTGGACCTTTGGCACGCAGGGGGGCTGCACCGCCGTGCCGTCGCTGACGGCGGATCAGCCGATGGATGTCGAACGCATCCGGGTGCGCTCCTATGCTGTCAAGGAACAGCAGGGCATGGTCTGGATCTACATGACCGCCGATGCGCGTCGCCCGGCTGAGCCTGATCATGAGCCGCCCGTTCTGCCCGGTGTGGTGGGCGGCAAACCCATTATCGTTGAGAGCATGGATTTCGACAGCCACATCGACCACGCGGTGGTGGGGCTTATGGACCCGGCCCACGGCCCCTATGTGCATCAGCAATGGTGGTGGCGTTCGTCCAAGAAGCAGCTTGAAAAAGCCAAGGCCTTTGAGCCGCGCGAACTCGGCTTTGCCATGGTTCGCCACGCGCCGTCGAAAAATTCGCGCGCCTATCGCATTCTGGGCGGGGCCCCGGCGACCGAGATCACCTTCCGCCTGCCCGGCGTGCGCTATGAGCATATCGAGATCGGTGAGCGGCAGATTCTGGGCCTAACGTGCCTGACTCCCGTACACACCACCAAAACGCGCATCACGCAGATCTTCTGGTCTGATCACGCCATTTTCCGCGCCATTGCGCCGATCTTCAAATACGGCGCCAAGGCCTTCCTCAAGCAGGACGGTGATATGGTCAATCTGCAAAATGAAGGGCTGAAGTACGATCCGTCGCTTTTGTGGATCGACGACGCAGATACGCAGGCCAAGTGGTATCAGCAGCTTAAAAAAGAATGGGTGGCGCATCGTTCGGAAGAACGTCCCTTTGCCAATCCATTGAAACCTGCCACGCTGAAATGGACGAGTTGATCTTCCTGTGCATCGAAAATGAAAAAGCCGCCGGAGAGACCCCGGCGGCTTTTTCATGGGAGGAAGATAGAAGACATTACGCGGCCTTAAGGCCCGACACGATCAGTTCGATCTGAAAGCGCAGGCGCTCGCCCATAGAGACGAAAGGCTCACTGTCGCGGTGGGCGCGGCGCAGGTTTGAGAAGGCGAGGTCTTCGATGATTTCCGCGCCGTGTGCGATGTCGGCCTTGGCCGGCAATTCGCCTTCGCTTTGGGCGTGACGCAGAGTCTCCAGGATCACCTGACGGGTCATGTCGGTGAGGCTGGCGATTTCCGCCAGACCGGTATTGGTCTCTGGGTCGGCCGTCTGACCGCTCCAGTTCATCACAAAGGCCGACAGGATCAGCCGGGCATTGCCCTCAGCGGCTTCATAGGCCGCCAGAAGCTGATGGTGCAGCCGGTCGGCCAGCGGGCGCGTCGTGTCGTGCGCGTCGATGGCCGTGGTGATGACACGCGCCGTTTCCTCTTCGACGACCTTCACGAAGATCTCGTTCTTGTCGGCAAAGTTGGCAAACACCGCGCCCGTGGACAGGCCCGCTTCGCGCGCGATGTCGCGTAAGGTGGCCGCTTCATAGCCGCGCTCCCGGAACAGAGCTTTGGCAGAGGCGAGGATTTTGAGGCGGTTCAGTTCTTTGGAACGCGCGCGCGCGCCCAGAGGTAGAGCCGTCTCTTCCTGAGTGAGTTTGTCTTTCAGTTCATACGCCTGATACATGGTCATTTAACAAGCAGGGCTGAGGGCGGTGCGGGCCGCCGGTGGAACCTGTACCCGTAGATGGGATGAGGTTTTAGAAAATTCAATAGGTTGTGCGGTTTAATCTCTATCGGGTCAGCAGGGCAACCCGTAAAAAAGGGGTGCCCTACGGAATTCGGTGAGGAACGCGTGCTGCACCCGTGACGGGTGAAGTCTAACAACTGTTTAACGAGAATGATCGTTCATTCCGTCGTTAATAAACCTTCATTACGCCGAAAAACAGGCAAAAAATAGACCTGACCTCTAAAAAAGTGTAATCGTGTAACAGAGGGTGACCTGACCGGAGAATTCCGCGTCGTGCGTTGTTTTAAACAACACGTATAGCGGACTGGATTTTTTACGCATGCCATGCTTGGTACAGGCCGTGGTTCCCGATTGTTGGAAGTCTGTTTTAGGGTGAAGCCGGATGAGCCTTTTTCTTCTGATCATCGCCTTGTTGGCCATGTTTGCCGTTCTGGTGGTGCTGGGTGCCGGGGTATACAGCCTCTATCGCGGCGGAAAGTTCGGTGAGCGCTGGTCGAACAAGCTGATGCAATGGCGCGTCATGCTTCAGGCCGTGGCCATCGGTCTCCTTTGCCTGCTGGCCTGGTGGAAGGCGGGGCACTGAACCGTCTATGGTCAAGCTCAACAGGATTTACACGCGTACCGGCGATGACGGGACGACCGGTCTGGGTGACGGGGCGCGGCGGCTGAAGACCGATGAGCGCGTTGTGGCCATGGGAAGCGTCGATGAGGCGAACGCCGCGCTGGGCGTGGCGCGCCTGTTTGCGGAGGGCGCAGTCGATGCCCTTCTGGCGCAGGTGCAGAATGACCTGTTCGATCTGGGGGCCGATCTGGCCGTCCCTGATGACGGGCAACCCAAAAGCTGGACCCCGCTGCGACTTGATGAACGGCGTGTGGAGGTGCTGGAACGGGCGATAGACCAGTATAATAGCGAGATTCCCCCCCTCAGTTCCTTCATCCTGCCCGCCGGCTCGCCGTTGAGCGCGCATCTGCATCTGGCCCGCACGATTGCGCGACGGGCGGAGCGCGATTGCGTGGCGCTGAAGCAGGTGGTCGGGGAGGTGGTGAGCGCGCCGGTTACGACCTACCTCAACCGGCTGTCGGACCTGCTGTTCGTGCTGGCGCGTCACGCCAATGATCAGGGCCGCGCCGATGTGCTGTGGGTGCCGGGCAAGGTTTAGGGCTTTGACCACAAAAAGCACGAAAGGCACAAACCTCTTAGCGGGGATAGTCCGCATCTAGGGCGGTAACGCTCCGTGTGTGGTAATCGCCGTCTAAGCCCTTCGGGCAAAATACGTAACGCACACACCGTTTGCGATTTCATGTTTTTCGTTGCTAAACCTTACTTTGATGCAGCCGACGCGCTTGTCGAAGCCGATGAGACCGCCGGCTGTTCCACCGGCTTTGGCGAACCATTGGATGCGCCTCGGGCGTCTTCGGTCGGCCACAGGATCTTCTGCGGCTCGCCCGGTTTACGCCGGGTCAGCAGTGGCAGATAGACCGGCGTTTTGCACGCCCGGTACTTGTCCGACCACCAGCCGCCATTGGCTTCGCACTTACGACGCGGCATTTCGTACAGCGCGCCGTAGACCAGTATGCCGATGCTGGCCACTATGAAGACCCCCAGCGCGATTAACTTGACGCGAAGGATAAGATTTTTGTCGGTTTTCATAAGGGAAGCACCCTCCGTTGAGTGCGTGTTTCCATGCCTTCAAACCGCGCCTCAGGCAAGTGAAATGGTTGCAGATGCGATCGGAAAGCCAATAAAATGCGCGGGTTTCCGCCACGACACCGATTGACTTTGAGGGGCAGCGGCGTCAGTAAACGACATCGAATGTAAAGCTTGCTGCGAGGAAAGCTCACAATGAAGGTACTGGTACCCGTCAAGCGGGTGTTGGACTACAATGTCAAGGTCCGCGTCAAGTCTGATCAGACCGGCGTCGATCTGGCCAATGTCAAGATGGCCATGAACCCCTTTGACGAAATCGCTGTCGAAGAAGCGGTGCGCCTCAAGGAAAAGGGAACGGTGACCGAGATCGTCGCCGTCTCCATCGGCGTCGCGCAGTGCGAGGCGATCCTGCGCACGGCTCTGGCCATGGGCGCCGATCGCGGCCTTCTGATCGAAACCGATCAGGACCTTGAGCCGCTGGCCGTCGCCAAGGTGCTGAAGGCCGTGGTGGCTCAGGAAAACCCGGATATCGTCCTGATGGGCAAACAGGCCATCGACGGCGACAACAACGCCACCGGTCAGATGCTCTCTGCCCTGCTCGACTGGCCGCAGGCGACCTTCGCCTCGAAGGTAGAGATCGCGGGTTCTGAAGCGCTCGTCACCCGCGAAGTCGATGGCGGTCTGCAAACGCTGGGCGTGCAGCTTCCGGCGGTTATTACCACCGATCTGCGCCTCAATGAGCCGCGCTACGCCTCCCTCCCCAACATCATGAAGGCCAAGAAGAAGCCGCTCGATACGAAAGCCCTGGCTGAGTACGGCGTCGATGCCGCGCCGCGCCTGACGGTGGTCAAGGTCACCGAACCGGCCAAGCGGTCGGCGGGTATCAAGGTCGAAAACGCCGATGCCCTTATCGCTAACCTCAAGACGGCGGGAGTTCTGTAATGGCGGTTCTGGTTATTGCCGATCACGACGGCGCGCACCTGCGCGACACAACGTTGAAGGTCATCACGGCGGCGCAAAAGCTGTCGGGGGATATTGACGTGCTGGTCTATGGCGAGGCGTCTGCCGTGGCCGCTCAGGCCGCTGCGGCGGCGGGCGTGCGCAAGGTGCTGACCGCCGAAAGCGCCGAACTGAAGGCCGACATCGCTGAGGCCGTTTCGGCCCTGATCGTGTCGCTGGCCGCGGGCTATGACACCATCGCCATCCCGGCTACGGCTTCGGGCAAGAATGTCGCGCCGCGTATCGCTGCCGAGCTCGATGTTTCGATCATTTCCGATGTCATCGAGGTGGTGGCGGGCGACACCTTCGTCCACCCCATCTACGCGGGCAATGCGCTCGAAACCGTCAAAACGGCGGACGCCAAAAAGGTGCTGACCGTGCGCCCGACGGCGTTTGCGCCGGTGGCGGCAACGGGCGGTTCTGCGGCGGTGGAACCCGTGGCCGTTGCGGCGGTGACGCTGAAGACGCGCTTTGTGTCGGACGAAAAGGTCGTCTCGGACCGCCCGGAACTGGGTGCGGCCAAGGTGGTGGTGTCCGGTGGCCGGGCGCTGGGTTCGGCCGATGAGTTCAAGGCTGTGCTGGAGCCTCTGGCTGACAAGCTGGGCGCCGCGGTCGGTGCCTCGCGCGCGGCCGTCGATGCGGGCTATGCCCCCAACGACTATCAGGTGGGGCAGACCGGTAAGGTCGTGGCCCCGGAGCTTTATATCGCTGTCGGTATTTCGGGCGCTATCCAGCACCTGGCTGGTATGAAGGACTCCAAGGTCATTGTCGCCATCAACAAGGATCCGGAAGCCCCGATCTTTCAGGTCGCCGATTTCGGTCTGGTTGAAGATTACAAGACGGCGGTCCCGGCTCTGGTCAAGGCCCTGGGCTAGAGTGCATTTCGTTTATTCTGAATCGAAATGTCGCTCTAAATTTCTGTTTTATCGCCTTTTTTTCGCTCAACCGGTATCCACTTGAGCGAAAAACGCGCTAAGGTTAGAGAGATATAAGACTGTAAAAAACCCCTCCGGCACCAACCGGAGGGGTTTTTTCTTACTTCGCCGGGGCGGCGACGGGTTTGTCCGCCGGCTTGACCTGAATGCGCAGCAGCTTCTCCTTGATCAACCATTTCTTGGCCATGGCCTGAATGTCGGCGGGGGTCACCGCCTCGACCTCGGCCTTGCGTGTGCGGATGGCCGTCAGATCGCGCGGATCGGCCTGAATGCCGGGCAGCACGCCCATCCAGTAGCCGTTCGTCTTGACTTGGACGTCGTAACGATCCAGCACCGGCTTGCGTGCCCGCAGCAGTTCGTCGGCTTCCACCGGCTTGGCTTTCAGGTCCTCGGCGATGGTCAGCAGCGAATCGTAGAAGGTCTGATCGACTTCAGGTTTCACGGTGGCCTGCGCCGCCAGATAGCCATAGCCTTTGAAGGTATTGGACATCACGCTGCCCGCCGATGAGCCGTAGGACGCCCCCTGCTTTTCGCGGATTTCGTCGATCAGGCGCAGCGTCATGACTTCGGCCAGCATTTCGGTGGCGCGGGCCTGCTTCGTATCGGCGAAGAAGTCCGTGGTCGGCCAGGCGATGTAGCTGAGGTTCTGATCGGCACGACCGGTGTGGGTCAGGACCTGATGCAGGTTGGTCGTGGGGAAGCTGAGCGTATCCGCCCCCTTGACCGGGGCGACGGTTTCGGCGCGCTTGGGCAGGGTGGCGAAGGTGGTGGCCAGAACCTTTTTCGCCTCTTCGACCGTAATGTCACCGACGATGGTGATTTCGATGGGCGCAGTGGTCAGGATGCCGGTGACCAGCGCCTTGACATCGTCGTTCTTGACCGCCAGCGCGGCATCCTTTTCTGGCAGGCCAAAGCGGGTGTCGCCATTACGCAGCAGGCGCGGGGCTTTGGTTGAAAAGACGCTGTTGGGCGTCGAGGACAGGGTCTGGTAGTAGTTGGGCAGGAAGGATTTAAGACGATCAAGCGCTTCCGGACGATAGGCCGTGTCTGTGACGAAGGCCGTCAGTACCTGCATCTGA
Organism: Asticcacaulis sp. DW145; assembly: GCF_037101385.1. Lineage (NCBI taxonomy): Bacteria > Pseudomonadati > Pseudomonadota > Alphaproteobacteria > Caulobacterales > Caulobacteraceae > Asticcacaulis > Asticcacaulis sp. DW145. The sequence goes on from NZ_AP029024.1 coordinate 410,234, forward strand.
AGCGCGAAATCGCTCGGCGTGGTGTTACCGGATAGGACCGCTGCCTCTTCACCGATGCCGAAATTGGCCCCATAGATGCGTCCGGCCAGCGTGTCCTTGATCTCTTCGGAATCGAGCTTGCCCAGACCGCCATCGAAGACGCCGACCCAGTTGGCCGCCTGAAGCGGCAGGGCCTTGTCCTGACCGACGGTGGTCAGGCCGCCGCCAAAGCGGACACTGACCAGAATTTCGTTATCCTTGAAGGTTGTCGGCTTGATATTGACCTTCACGCCGTTGGCGTAGGCCAGTTCGGTTACGCCAATGTCGGACAGCACGTTTTCCTTGCTGATGGCTGCGGCTGTCGTGCCGAAGGTTTCATAGGGCCAGGCCTTTTTGACCGCGACCGCCGGTTTTTCAACGGTTTTGGCCGTGATGGCCTCATACGACGCCAGCATGGCCGGCTTGTCGAAGCCGCCCAGATCGGACGCCATGTGCGTCAGAAGCGGGCCGTCACCGGCAAACAGCGTCCTGGCGCGGGCGCTGACGGCCGCGGCGGTCAGACGGCCTTTGATGGCGTTGAAAAAAGCCAGATTCTGGCTTGGGGTGGTAATGACGTCCTTATCCGCCACAGACCCGACCAGCGCATTGACAATGGCCCCGGTATTGCGCGTCTTTTCGCCCTTGGCCTGCGCCTCAAGGCTGGCGACCATGTCGGCCAGTTCGCGCGTCACTTCGGCCTCGGTCACGCCGTAGGCCTCAAACTGCCGCACCATGGTAAAGGCCTGCTCGAAAGCGTCCTTTTCCTTGCCGGGCTTGGGCGTGATGTTGAGGCTGAGGGTCTCGGCGGTCTTTGACACCGTGTCGTCCCCGGCACCGGCGGCGGCAAAGGCGCTTTCGGGTGACTTGGCCTGACGCTCCAGACGCTGATTGAGAATCGACAGGGTCAGGTTGTCGAGCGTGTCGTCAAAGTCTTTGGCCTGCGTTTCCCATGAGTTGTCGAACGGCTTGAACCAGGTTATCTGGATCGACTTACCCAGACCTGGCTCGACGTAGGTGTAGGCCGACGCCTTTTGTGGTGTGTAGGTGCCGAAGCTCAGCTTGTCGAGCGGGCGCTTGGAGCGCGCGGTCAGGTCGGTGAATTTCGCCTTGATCTTGGCTTCGATCTTGTCGGGATCGACATCCCCCGCCACCACAATCGTGGTCAGTTCGGGGCGGTAAAAGTCGTTATAATAGTCGATAAAGGCCTGGGCAGGGGCTTCGGCAATGATCTTGGTCGAACCGATGGGCAGGCGGTGGCCGTAGAGCTGGCCGGGGAAGGCGGCCTTGGCCCATTCGACATAGGCGCGATACGGGGGAGAGTTGCGGGCGCGTTCCTCGCCCAGCACCACGCCGCGTTCACGGTCGATAGCCTTGGGGTCGAGCGTTAGATTGCCGGCCGTTTCGCGGAACAGGAACAGGCCGGTGTCGATGATTTCTTCATCGTTCTTCGGCAGGTCCAGCATATAGACCGTCTCATCGAACGAGGTGTAGGCATTGGTGTCCGGGCCGAACTTCAGGCCGTGACGCTCAAGGATTTTAACCATGTCGCCCTCGGGCACATTCTTTGAGCCGTTGAAAGCCATGTGCTCAAGGAAGTGGGCAAGGCCAAGCTGATGCTCCGATTCCATCAACGAACCGGTGCCAAAACGCATGCGCAGGCTGACGACGCCCGGCGGCGTCTTGTTGGGGTAGATGATGTAGGTCAGGCCATTGGGCAGGCGGCCGAAGCGCGCCTGAGGGTCGGGTGTGATGTCGGAATGGGCCTGCGCGAACTCGATGCCGCCCGGCAGTACGACCGGGGCCTGTTGCGCCGTCTGGGCAAAGGCCGCCGGTGTCAGCGCCGTCGTGGACAGGAGCCCTGTAGACAGGGCCGCTACGGTCGCGGCGGTGAGGAATTGGGTACGTATGGTCATCGAAAGGTCGCCCCTCATTAAAACTGTGGGCGACCTTTCCAAAGATTTACGGCTGAATAAAGTTACGAAACCGTAATGTCCGCTGGCTCTGGCTGATTTCAGGCAGCCTATTCTTACGGCTTGCCGTTACCCGACACATAATAGGTCGCCGTGTTGCCAATGGCGCGGCTGGTTGAGACAATGGCGCGGCCCGATCCGGTGATGTTCGTCGACGTCGAAGCCGAGACGTCCGCATTATTCACCTGCGTATTGCGCACCGTCATGTCCGCTTCGCATTCGGCGCAGGCATAGCCATAGGCGGAGTTGCCTGTCGCCTCGGCGCTGACATAGGCGTCATAACCCGCGTGGCCCTCAAAGCTGGCCTGCACGTCGATCGGACCGGTGTTGAACTGTTCGGTGTCGATATTGACGTACTTGTCGCCATTCCCGGCGGTCAGGCTGTTGCCGGCACCCGTGGCGGTAGAATGCATCTCGCCATATTCATAGCCGCTCAGTACGCTCATCGACTGCACCTGCCCGGTATTGTTCTGGCTGGTGTCGGTCACCAGCGAACCACCGGTATTGTACAGGCTGATCGTGTTGGCCGCGGCATCCGATTGGGCCGCCATATGCCAGGCATTGCCGGCATTGGCCGAGACATAGGACTCGGTGCGTCCCGTCGCGCCTTGCGTGACCGTGTGTTCCTGCGACCCCCGGTCGGTCGAGTTTGAACCGTAATAGTTGTTCATGGCCGAGGCGGTGTAGAGGTTTGGTGACGGCGAATAGTGCAGCACCACGCCGGTGCGGGCGCGCGATTCCGCCGCAGATTGCTGATCGGCGGTCGATTCCAGGCGCCCGTTGGTGACCTCATAGGCCTGATGGTTCACGACCGAGGTCGTATTCACTTCGCCCGATCCGTAGATCGAATTGTTGGGTGAATTGACCTGAGTATCTGCATGGACCTTGACGCCGGACACGGCCTGAGCCGTGTGGCTCACCAGCTTGCCCTCGGTCGTGGTGCCCGCGCCGTAATTGCCGACAGCCTGCGTCGTCATATAGAGCGGTGTGCCGAGCGAATTACGGTAGTCTTCGGGGGCGGCGGTGCCGTTAACGGTCGCGCTGGCCGTGACATTGCCCTGAAGCACCTGACGCGAAGACAGGTTGGCATCGACCTGCGTGTTGCCGGCGATGGCGGCATTGGCGTGGCTCGACGTTTCCACTTTCAGCAGGTCGTAATTGTCCACCACGTTCAGGGTCTGACCGGAAAAGATATCGCCGGTCTGGGTCTGATCGTTGGTGATGTCCAGTCCCGATGAAGGACCACTGACCGTCTGACTAGTAGCGGCCGTCGCCAGAACTGCGGTTGCGAGTATTGTGCCAGCGGCTAGGATCTTCGCGCGTACCCGCATTGTTGGTCTCCAGATTATTATAAGCCGGTGTATAGCCGCCGGTCCGGCCCAGCGTGGCGTCGTTGAGGAAGTCGTCCTTGGGGCTCAGGCAGATTTCGGGGCCCTGCACGCCATAGAGATTGGCCATGAATTCCAGCGTGGCGCGCTCAATCAGGGCACGCACGGCCAGTTGCATCGGCTCAAGCCCGCCTTCGCCCGCCGAAACGTCGAAGATGTTGCCGTTGAAGAAGTCGAACACCCCGGCCTTGATTTCACGACCGATGATCTGCTTCTGGTAGGAGATGACGTCCACCACCTCCAGCGTGCGCGTATCGACCAGACGCAGGTCCAGCGCGACATTCATCACATAGAGGCGCCCGTTGACGATGCCCTTGGGGTCTTTGGCGTCGGCATCGCCGACATAGGCGTCAATGCCCGATGAGCGGATATTGTAATTCAGCTCGGTGATGCCGCCAACGATGTGGAAGTCAGAACCAGCGATCTGACCCGCCATGATGCGGCGGTATTCGCCCGCTTCGGTCGGGTTGGCGACCTCATTGTCGGTAATCAGCTTGTTGTTGGTGTATTTCAGTTCCAGTTCGGACACCGACGTGTCGAAGCGTTCCACCTGACGCGCGCCCGACTTGGCCAGAGCCGTCATCGCCATGAGCGACGCGCCCTGCGTGATCTTGCGACCCCCTTCGTATTCGACCTTCCCGGTATAGTCCGAGATACGGCCCACGGCCATGCGCGGCGAGGCGAGGCCATGCTTGCGGGCATAGGAGCCGAGGCAGACCAGAGCGTCGGAATAGGCGGTCGGATTGGCCGTGACCGGCGCATTGCCGATCGGCTTGGCATAGACGCCCGACGGGCCTGCGACTGGCGACACGCAGGCCGACAAGGTCATCGCCCCCGCAGCCAGAGCGATCAGGCTAAAACCACGGCGCATACGGTGCGACGATTTCTTCGTATCAGAAGCCATTGAGATTTCCTGTAATGTCCGTACCGGTTGCCCCGGTGGCCGTTTGCTTGCCATTGGTGGCGGTGACGTTGCCGTTATTGGTTTGGGTCGAATTGACGATGACCGTGTTGTAATTGCCGTGGACGACGACCGAAAGGTTGTTACCGATCGCGGTTGCGCCCCCTACGGCGCCTGCACCGGAATAGCTGTCGCCTGCGCCATAGGTCATCGACTTGGAATAAACGCTCTGATCGCCGCCGGTAACGATGACGCCGTCCAGAAGGACACGGTTGCCATTGGCATCGCGCGTCGAAGGGTCGATGGCGCGCTCTTCCTGACCGCGAGACCGGCCATAACCGGTTTCAAAACCGGTCGAGGTCGTGTTCATCGTCTGCGCCAGAGCCGGGGCCCCGGTCACGATGAGGAGGCCTGCGGCGGCAGCGGCTATCTTGTAATACGCCATGTTGGGCTCCTGTCCGGCTTGCGCCTTCACTTGAGAGGCGAAAAG